>NZ_SRRZ01000013.1 GCF_013179805.1 Microcoleus asticus IPMA8
CCTTTCGTCCCTGTAGTTCCGGGCGTTCGCGCTGCAGTTGTTTATGTTGTACATGTTGTACAGGTTTTAGCAGATCCTGTAGTACCGGTTGTACCGGTTGTGTCCGTACCTGTCGTACCGCTTGTACCGCTTGTACCCGTGCCAGTCGTACCCGTACCGGTTGTACCCGTGCCAGTCGTACCCGTGCCGGTCGTACCGGTGGTACCGCTTGTGCCAGTCGTACCGGTGGTACCGCTTGTGCCAGTACCGCTGCCAGTACCGCCGCCAGTACCGCCGCCAGCACCGCCACCAGCACCGCCGGCTCCCGACTGGGCTGAAGCAGGCACTGCTAACGAAACCGTTGCTAAACCTAAAGTACAAGCGCTTGCTAAAACAACTTTCAACAACTTAGAAGATTTCATGGTAATGCTTGCTTTTGTGTAGAGTCCTGCGATCGCTTCTGATGCCAAAACCGCAGGGTCAAATTGACAGCGTAACGTGCAACTTTTCTAACCTGTGCTGCGGGATAATGAAGGTAATGGAGCCAATTTAGTCCCGTTTCCTCGATTATTTTTCCCTGATACATTAGACCGCAGCGTTAATAGTTTATAAGCTATTACGTATCCTTCAAGTGCGCCATTCATCTTTAGGAACATTTGGCAAAATGGCGTTTTATTTCAGGTGGTAGATGATATCTGATTGGGCGGCCGACTAGCTAAATCAAAACTTGCACGCGGGGGATAGAAACCGGGTTTATCTGAAAAATTTTGGGTTGAGTAACGAGACATATACCAATCAAGCGGGTTTCTCAGACAAGCGCGCGGCTCTTCCTATAAATTTTCCCCGGCTGCTGGTGCTTTGAGGCAGAAATTCTTGATTTTCTCTCCGTCAATTTTGGCTTAGCGCTCCGCCAGATGAGTTAGTTTAAAAATTTTTTGCTCGCTATTTTTCCTTAACTTCCTGCTGGCAATTTGGGCACTCGCAGAATACTGCTCAAACTTTTCCAGGAAACTAAATTATCTCAAAAAGCCCGATCTGCCGATCATAGTCCCAGACGGCCTACAACCCTGCAACAGCAAAGCTTTTGACTGGGCTTTGAGTTGCGTAAAATAGGCAGGCGAACTGAGGGATATCCGAGTCGAACCCGGGCGACATTAAATTAACCAGCGGCGGCACACTCGTCAGAATTGCTTGTGAGTGCGATCGGGCAAACTCTGATATAGTAAAGCCAAAACTATGCCAGAGAGCGCTTGTTCTCTAACACATTTTCCAAGGAGACATCAACTATGCTGCATCGAATTCTTGCCAGAAGTCGCTATCTAATGTTAATCGCTGTATTCGGTTGTTTTGCAGCGTCTGTGACGCTTTTGATGTACGGTGCCCTGGAAACCGTCATTACCATCGGCTACACAGCTACAGTAGCGGTTTCCAGCGAAAACTCGAAACAACTGATTCTGTCTTGCATCGAAGTTGTAGATTTGTTTCTCCTCGCCACAGTATTTTACATTACTGCACTCGGACTTTACGAGCTGTTTATTGACGAGCGCATCAAAGTACCACACTGGCTGGAGATTCACACAATCGACGACCTAAAAACCAAACTCACTAGCGTGATTGTAGTAGTGTTGAGTGTATTGTTTCTCTCTGAGGTAGTTAAATGGAACGGCGCGACAAACATCCTTCCCTTGGGAGCGGGTATCGCTTTAGTAATCGCTGCGCTGACGTATTTTCTAAATTCGCAAGTAAAAAAGCCGAAGTCAGATTAATGGCTGTTTGAGCAGGGAAATTAGCCAAATCCCGCTGAACCAGCAACGGCAATCAAATTGCCTTATATTTTCACAATCATTCAATATTACATCTGCCTTCGGACTGATAAAAATGCAATCTTAAACTTGCTTTTAGAGAGAGGAAGGTAGTTGCTTGGAGTATATAAGATAGAATTTATGTTTGATAATAGGAAACCATTATGCCAGAACAACAATTTGATACCCTACCTTCAGAAGCACAAGAACTACCCCAAGGAGCGCAGCATATTTTTCAGGCTGCTTTTAAAAGCGCTAGCGAAGATGGAATGAGCCAAGATGCTGCTACTCGCGTGGCTTGGAACAGCGTAAAATCTGAATACGTTCAAGGCGACGGTGGCACGTGGCATCACAAGGGCGACGATACTAACCAAACCCGCAAATCTGTACAGTCTGGTGGCAATTAGTTATCAGCCATTAGTAATATCGTGTCCGCTAACATAACCCCTATCTGCGGTGTAGTGAGGGCTTCCTTCCTCAATTTTTGATGAGAACGAAGAGTCCTCACTACCAACCAATTGCAGTGATGTTATTCTAGCGGGCATGATATCATCAGTCATTAGCAAAGCAGTCATCACTTGTGGTTAATGCTTGACGTTGATAGCTGTGGGAATCGCGGTCGTACAGAAGTTAATGCAGGGTGTTAATCGGCTGGCGCATATCCCATTGCAATTCCGCTAAAACGAGCAAGCTAAATACCATTACGGCTCCCGTAAATAGGAAAGACCAACCGTCCGTGTAAGGCAAAATCCAAATGCCAGATAAATGAAAGAAAGTTGCAGCTAAAAGCGCGTGCGATCGCACTTCCCATCCCGTCCAAAAATAATAGCCGATTCCGCTCATTCCCAACCACAGGGGAGAGAGAGTCGCCAACGATTTTCCCCAACTCAAAAAAATGGCCGAGTCGGTTAGCAGCAATGCTAATAACATCAGTATTACCCAACCCTAAAGCACCCAAGTCAGGCGTTCTATTTTAACCCAATAGTATGTCCAGCTTAGCATTGCTACTGTACCTACGAGGCTGAGTGTTGACCGCAAACCTGCTTGCAGCATCCAACTCACAGGAAAAACTTGTGCTGTGCCGAAGATGGGTATTAAGAGCAAGATCCACAGTAGGCAAGCTCGACCAAGGCAACTATAAAATTTTGAATATAATCGATCTTTGCCAAGGGGAAACTGAACCTGCCAAAGCCCTTATAAATCCTAAACGGCGTTAATTTGTTTGCGTCGCAGAGGTGCAACTGAATAATTTAAGCAGGTCATGTTTGACAATATTAAAATTAATAATTAGTGGTTCATTTACCTACTCTTTCAAGAGTAATCGATATTAATATAATTGCTATCTGCCAAACGGATTAATTTTGTAAATTTGACCGTATATCGGCAGTAAGACTTATTCAATTGCAATGTAAAAGCGGAAGAGATCGATTATAAAAAATTAGAAAATAGCTCTTGCGACAGATTGCTGGAATATTACTTATTCGATACTTTGAAAATAGTCAACTTTGTTACAGAATTTATGCTCACTTCATCCCATCCTCTGAAACAGGTATTCCACTGCCCGGAAGAATCTGATTTTTACGCGCACTGCTTGGAAACTTTAGTGTTAAATGCCAGCGACAATTCTCGACTTATCGTAGAGTTTGGTTCAGGAGAGGGAAGTCCTGTTATTAAGTCTTTGCTGAGAACTGATTTTGATGGCACAATACAGGGATTTGAGCTAAATAATGTAGCTTGGAAAATTGCTCAGTCTCAAATTAAGGAATATGAACTGAGCGAACAATACACGGTCAACAATTGCTCTTTTTTTGATTCGCCTTTATACCAGTCGGCGGATTGTGTAATCTCAAATCCCCCTTACTTGCCGGCGGTGGATGATAAGATTTACCAGCCGCTGTTGCACGGCGGGAGTGATGGTTCTACAATTGCTAAGAAACTTTTATCTTTGGGCTGCGATGAAGTTTTGCTGATGGTTTCTAGCTATTCTAATCCTGTGGGTTTGATCGATTATGCCTTGGATCGAGGCTACTCGGTTGCAAATTTTGAGATTGCACCTTTAACTTTTGGCTATTATAGTTCGGAACCGAAGGTGAAAAGCGCGATCGCCAGTCTGCGAGAACAGGGCATGGCTTTTTATTCGGAAAATATCTATCTGCTGGCTGGAGTTTTGTTTAAGAAACAGGAAAAGTCGCAAAGAGATTTGTCGATCGAGCTAATTCAGTTAATGACAGCATTTTAAAATACATCGCTGGTATGGTGCCTCTGAGATGTTGCACCATTGTCAGCAACAGGCAAGATGCCTGTTCCACAAGAAATACACTCTTTGTGGAACAGGCATCTTGCCTGTTCATAAAAGGCTTATTGAAAACGCTGCAATATCTAGGGTGCATCAAAGACTGATGCACCCTAGATAGCCGTTAATTCCGTTCTGTGGCTTGGATCGATCGCACTACAGCAGCCGCAGCCCGATCGCCGATCGACTTCTCCTGATCGTACCCCAACACCAGCTCCCACGCCTCCTGCGGGTATTTATCAACCAGCGGGATCGCCACTTCATCCAACATCCAGCGCCCGTGACGCTCATCTTCTTTGATGTGCAGTTCCCAATAACCCATCGCAGCCTGCGAGAGGCCCAGACGCTGGGCGGCGGCTAAATAATTGCGGTAAGCGACGGGCCCCGCCACCTCAAAATAAGTGAGTCCGCCGTTGTAACGCAGAAAATGGCGCTTGCGTTCCGTCAGCAGAAAGTTGTGATTGATGCTTGCGAGTACTTCCCAAGGCACTAAATCGAAGTACGCTTCCGGTTCGGTACTCATCCCGAATTCTGCCAGCATTTGAGCAAAAAAGGTCGAGTGCTTGCGGGGGAGACGACCGCCGCCGTATTCTTCGATCAGCACCCGCGTCAGCGTTGACTGAATTTCGTTGCCAGCACCGCCGAGGATGCGAGAAAGGCGGCTGGCTTCCACTAAACCGTCGAAAGAGGCGATCGCCAGCAGGTGTTTGTATCCCTCTTCAGTCATCTGTTCCCGCTGGTAGCGATCGAGATCGGTTAGCGGAGGATCGACATCGGCGGCGGCGCGATCGCGCAGGGCTTGCTTGACATCCGGCAATTTTTGCAGCGCTGCAACGTCGATTTGCGCCAGTTCCCACTGCTGCCAAGGTTCCTCAATGCGATCGCGCACGGAACGCAAATAGTGCGATCGCTCGTTATTGTAGCGGCGCAAATCGTCGTACCAAAACAAGTTGAGGCGGTTGATGCGGTAAAGCAGGCGCTGCAAGAAGCAGTGAGCGGCCTCATCGCCCGGTTCCTGTTGGTAAGCTGCTTGAATTGCGTAGGCGATCGCGCTTTCAAAATCGCTGACAAGTAACGGTTTTGCCGCCACCGTCTTGTCTAAATCTTCGACTTCTAGCAAATTGACAAATTGCCGATCGGCTGCTTCGTAATTTGGGGGTGCGGGTTGCTTTTTGGGAAGACTCGGCGAGTCTATTTTGGGGAGTAAATCTGCCGTATTTTGCATGGAATTAAGTTATGCTAACTCTAATTATTGTGCTGCCTGCCCAAACAGCCAACCGTTGCAGATTGCTGAGGATTCTGGCTAATTACTTTCAAGATAGCGAATCAGTCAGCCGTATACACCCTTCCATTGATAGAGATTTGACCGCTACCGTCTCATACCCTTTCAACTTGTGAGTAAAGGTAACAACGTTTATGGAAAATGGTATTAACTTATATCAGGCTTCCTTCTCAATCACCTGTTTAGCAACGGGCAAGATGCCCGTTCCACAAAAACTCCATTTTCTTGTGGAACGGGCATCTTGCCCCTTCTTGAAAAACTAAATTTTCTTGTGGAACGGGCATCTTGCCCGTTCTTGAGACTGGTACAACCTATGACTGTCAACCTAGGCGATCGCGAAAATACTCGTCATACAAAGTGCATCTCGCACTACAATAATTGCCCTCCTGTTTCACCAACCCCATACTGTTTAATTTAAAGGCTAATTCTAGCCTCAATCTGACTGGCTTTTGCACACTCGAAACCTCTCTCATCGCCTCGATTAATTCTGGATATTTTTCTAAATTCCACAAATGCCTGCGCAAATGGTCGCTGTAAATCCCTGCCTCCGTTGTCGCCGATTTCAGCAATTGATTTAAAGTCACATCTTGACGGGCAATGCGATACATCGCCAGCCGCACTAAATAGGGATGTCCTCCCACTAGCGCCGTCATTTCAGCAACTTCTGTAGCGCTCCAATTCAATCCGTGTCGCGCTGCTAAGTCTTGCACTTGCTGCGAACTAAATTCCAGCAATTCAATCGGTAAACCCACATTAAACGGCGATTTATTCACATCCATCGGGATATAAACTTCCGTCGAATGCACCACAATCAAACGAAATTTTTTCCAAATATCTCGCCGTTTTGCTTCTTCGTGCAAAGCTCGCAATAACCCAAAAAAGTCGTCGGCAATTTCCGGCGATTCAAACAGGCGATCGCTCTCATCCAAGCCTAACGTCAGAGATTTCGAGGATTCTGAAAGCAAATACTGTTCAAAATAAGCCTTGCAGCACTGATTGCTGCCAATCAAATCGGCTAATTCCCAACACTTGGGCAACTGCTCCAGCATTCCTAACTCTTGACCGATGCTAGCACAAAACCACTGCAAAAATGTATCTGAATTAGCGAATATTTTCCTATTGGCTAGCTGAAAACTCAGCGCTACCGTGCGAGAACCTTGCTGTTCTGCGTGATGCAAAATCCTCGCCATTAAGGAAGTTTTGCCCATTTGTCTGGGTGCTTTTATGCGGATCAGCGCTCCCGGTTGGGCGATCGTCTCGTAACAGCGGGATTCGATCGGAGGGCGATCGATATAAAAACAAGAAGTGAGTTCAACTTGTCCTCCCGGCAATTCTGGCGGCGCTGCTGGCAGGGGTTGAATTATTGACTGTTTGGTGCTAGTAATTACTTTCCATTCTACAGCTAATTCATGGTCGGCAGTTAACGATGTGCGACCTTCTTTGATAATGGTGAAAATTTGTGATAATAACTTAAATGAGTCGCCAACACCGCGCCACAGCCAGGGCTGAATTCCTGCTAAATAGCTGAGTAAATCAAAAGAAAGCGGTGTATTGACTTCAACGAAAATCGGTAAAATTGCGGGTTTATGACCAGTTAAACTGTGCAATTCTTTGGCTAGCTGCACTTGTTCCAATACCATTTCGCTAGCGGCCGATTCTTCCGAAATCAGCAACAGCAAATAATCGCAACGCTTTAAATATGAGCCTGAGTCGCTGCTGTTGTTAATCAAAAAGACTTCGTGGCCTCCTGCACTCAAAGCTTGGTGTAACTGCTGAGAAAGGGTGTGGTTTGAGGTCGATCGGGCGTTGGCGAAGCCCTCGAAGAGAATCGCTACTTTTGCCCTCACAAGCAGTACCTCCTCTGGCTCTGATTCCGCCTCAAAATCGGCTAAATCGCGCCATTCCTGCCCCAATCCGCGACAAATTTCGATGAAATTGGCATAATCCACAGGTTTGCCATTCAGAAAATGGCTGACAGTAGATTGGGCCATCCCTAAATCCTCAGCCAAGATTTTCTGACTGGGAAAGCCATTTCTCAGGAGACAGGATTTAACTGCGCGAATGCACTCTTCGCGCACCCTTAGCGATCGTGGCATTGCTTATCACAATCAAGACACTGAAACCATCATAAATGCCAACCGTCCCTAAAGTCGATGAAAAGTCGATGAAAAGTCGATGATTTTTCAAATAACTCAGTCGCCAACTCAAATAGCCACCTGATTAGATTAGAAATAACAAGGTTGAATCCCATCAAAACGAGGTAAAAGCATTGTGTATTCTATCCTAATTTGGTCGCTGGCGTCAGCCACTAATCAACCAGGTTTCGCCTTCACCCCGCCCCTATTCTGGCTGCTGCTCGGAGTTGTGCTTAGTGCGATGGAGCTATTAATCATCAAAACTCAGCCCCAAAAATACAGGTTTTACGTGCTAATGATGGGAGCTTCTGCTTTAATTGAATCCTTTATTTTGTGGAGAGGCTCGGTAGCATTTCAGTTTAGTTGGGCGAACATAATGTATGAAGATTTTGACTGGCAAATCTTCTACTGGATGGGGATAGCCCTCGCGCTGAGTATCTGGATTCGACCGATTTTCATTGTTCGCAAAAAGTTTGTCATTCCCGAAGCAACCGAAGCGACAACAATCTCCGAAATTTTCCCTGGAGAAACCGGAATGGTGATTTATGAAGGGGCTTCGTGGAAAGCCCGCAACGAAGATTCCCAAGGGGCGATCGCACCCAGACAAAAAGTTTACGTTTTGCGCCGCGAAGGAAACACGCTGATTGTTGTACCTGACAAATTAATTCACATCAACGGCTAAACATTGGCAGCCACCTCAATTCATCTTTAGTTCACAGCTTAAAATTACCAGGAGATTCACTATGTATCAGTATTTTTTGATGGTGTTGTTTGCAATCACCGGAGTATCCTTAGCCAACAGCGTTAAAATCGTCCGTCAAGGAGATGAGGCTTTAGTTGAAATTTTCGGAAAGTACGATCGCAAGAAACTCGAGCCAGGTTTGACTTTTTTGATTCCCTTTGTCGAAACAGTCGCCTATAAACAAACTCTGCGCGAGCAAATTTTAAGACTGTCACCGCAAGAATGCACGACGCGCGATCGCGTTGCCGTCACCGTTGAATTTATTGTGTACTGGCGCATAATTGACTTAGAAAAAGCGTCTTACAAGGTGCAGAATCTCAAGGAAGCGATGTTAAATATGCTGATTCTTTCAATTCGGACTCACATTGCGACATTAGCTCTGGAGGAACTTTACACGGCTCGCAATGAAATCAATAATGCTTTAGTGGAGGAGTTGGATACAACGACAGATCCTTGGGGTGTGAAGTTTACGAGAGTGGAATTGCGCGATTTTGCGATCGGCAGTAAAGTGATTAAGCCAACATCCATTAACCGTAAAGAAGTAGAACACCTGCGAGCTTAAGGATTAGTATTACCTCATTTTCCTCGTTACCAGGCTCTCCCTGGTAACGCAGATACAGAGGCTCTGCCTCGCCGACTTTAATTCGCCTTGTATATACCCTTTAACCAGACAAAGCCATGACTAAATATCAAGAATCAAGTATTAGCAATTCAACTTATAACGGTTGCGGATGCTTATTGCTTTTAATGGGCATTGGAGTAATGGGCGCGATCGCTCTGCCATCATTTCTGAATGCTAGCAATAAACCCATGATTTCACAAGCAAAACAGTATGTTGGCTCTATGAACCGAGGTCAGCAAGCCTATTTTGCAGAAAAAAATGCTTTTTCCAGTTCTGTTAAGGCTTTGGAAATTGGCATTAAAACAGAGACAACAAATTACAAGTATTCAGTTCGCGCCACTAAGAAAGCAGCATTTGGTTATGGAGTATCCAAGGATAAACAACTTAAAAGTTATGTCGGCGGTGTTTTTCTGGTTCCTGCTAAAAACTTTGAGCCAAATGCTGCTAAAGAGGAAATAACTACAACCTCCATATTGTGTAGAGCTGATTTTCCCGGTACAATTAAACCAGCAGAACCCACCTATGAAAATGGTAAGATTGCTTGCGGTAAAGGCACAATAGAAGTGACTAAATAATCTAACTAGAAGCAAGATAATGACAGTGGAGTACCAATACCAAATCGGCGGCAGTCTCCCGCAAAATGCACCTACTTATGTAGTGCGGCAAGCTGACTCAGAACTTTATCAAGCCCTGAAAGCTGGAGAGTTTTGTTACGTGCTCAATTCCCGACAAATGGGCAAATCCAGTTTGCTGGTGCGAACTGTACAAAAACTCTCGGCTGATGGCATTGCCTGTGCTACGATCGACCTCTCAGACATTGGCAACCAACAAGTCTCTCTAGATAAGTGGTACGGCGGCGTCGCTTACAAACTCTTGTGCAATTTCAACCTGTTTAACCCAGTCGAGTTTATGACTTGGTGGCGGGAGAGAGAGTTGATGTCGCCGGTGCAGCGCTTAGCAGAGTTAATTGAAGAATTGCTGCTACTCAGAATTTCTCAACACCTGGTCATTTTTATTGATGAAATT
This sequence comes from Microcoleus asticus IPMA8, assembly GCF_013179805.1. Lineage (GTDB taxonomy): Bacteria > Cyanobacteriota > Cyanobacteriia > Cyanobacteriales > Microcoleaceae > Microcoleus > Microcoleus asticus. The sequence continues at coordinate 9,882 of NZ_SRRZ01000013.1, forward strand.
GATAGCGTTCTGAGTTTCCAAGAACCGCTAGACGATTTCTTTGCATTAATTAGATGTTGCTACAATAAACGCGCTCACAATTCAGAATACCAGCGCATTACATTTGCTTTGCTGGGAGTAGCTACGCCATCAGATTTAATTAGCGATGCAACTCGCACGCCTTTTAATATCGGTTTACCTATTGAATTGCACGGTTTTAAATTACAGGAATCTCTGCCTTTAGCAAAGGGATTTGAGGGAAAAGTAGAGAACCCTCAAGAGGTTTTAAAAGAGATTTTGGACTGGACTGGAGGACAGCCATTTCTGACTCAAAAGCTTTGCAAGCTGATTTTGCACCATGTAAAAAGCTTAGCATCGGCTTCTATTATATCAGATTCAACGGATGAAAGCAAAACTGAAAATATTACTCCAAATCAATTATTAATTAGCGAGATAGTGCAATCTCATATTATTGATAATTGGGAATCATCCGATGAACCCGTACACATCAAAACAATTCGCGATCGCCTTCTCAGAAGTCCGCACCGCGCCAGTAGGTTATTAGGGCTATACCAAAAAATATTGCCACTTTCAGAACCCCCCGATTGTAGGGGCGGTGCCCCCGTGCCCGCCCTGGTAGGGGGAATCTGGGCGGATGATACTCCCGAACAAACAGAATTGCGGCTGAGCGGATTAGTAGTAAAACGAGCCGGAAAATTAACCGTATCCAACCGCATTTACGCAGCTATATTCAACCAAAACTGGGTAGAAAAAGCACTCGGCGACTTGCGCCCCTATGCCGAATCTCTAACAGCATGGATAGCTACAAGTTGTCAAGACGAATCTCGATTGTTGCGCGGTCAAGCACTGGAAGATGCGCGAAAATGGGCTGCAAATAAAAGCTTGAGTACCCAAGATTATCAATTTTTAAATGCGAGTCAAGAAGCGGAATTTGCGAAATTCCGCTGTCAAGAAAAACAGCATCAAGCTGAAATAGAACAACTGCGTCGCGAAAAAAAATTACTAGAGGAACTAAGCGAAGCACAAAAGCAGAAAAAAGTGATTGCACTTAAACTTTGGCGCGAGCAACAACTGAGAGTACAAACAGTTACAGGAGCAGCAACAATACTAATATTAATTCTGATAGCAGCCTTTTGGGTTAAACCGTCAATCGAAGAAAGAAACAACAAAATTCTCACTCTCAGTCTACTATCAGAAACGCTCTTGGCTGCCGATAAAAAAGAGGAAGCTTTGCTAGAAAGCATTAGAGCTGTTACAGAAATGAAAGGATCGCTCGGAGTCAGCTCAGATATTCAGATGCGAGTGGCGATCGCCCTCGAACAGGGAGTTTACAGCTTTCGGGAACGCTGCCGCTTGCAGAGTCAAGCCAGTATCCTTGCTTTCGCGAGTTTCAGTCCCGACAGTCAAACAATTGTGACGGCTACCGATGATAATTCTATCAAACTTTGGCAAACTAAGGGAACTTTGCAAGCAACATTAATTGGCCATACTGATAAAATTAGAAATGCCATCTTCAATCCTAGCGGTCAGCTCATTGTTTCAGCCAGCGACGACAAAACTATCAAAATTTGGCAAAAAAATGGCAAATTAATTCATAATTTAAAAGGACACAGCGGTCAACTAACAAGTGTCTCTTTTAGTCGAGATGGTAATATTATTGCTTCAGCTAGTGTCGATGGAACTGTGAAACTATGGAAAATCAACGGTAAAAATTTATCAACTTTTAAAGTGGAGCGAGGTTGGATAACCAGCACGAGTTTTAGCCCAGACGGTCAGATAATTGCTGCGGCTGGCACTGATGGCACTGTTAAACTTTGGAGTTTGACCAAGGTTAAGGAAAAGTTGCAAAAACATGAGTCAATCGTAGCAAGCACCGATATCAAATTGTTCCGAACTTTAGAGATTAAAAGTGATAAAATTATGAGTGTAACTTTCAGTCCAGACGGAGCAATGCTGGCGGCGGGAAGTGCTGGGGGAACTGCGAGAATTTGGAGCAAAGATGGCACACCGCTAAGTATTTTAAAGCATACAAGTGGATTGACAAATATCAGCTTTAGTCCCGACAGCCAAATGTTGCTATCTGCAAGCACAGACAAAATGGTGAGGCTGTGGAATATTGACGGTACATTGCTCAAAACTTTAAAAGGTAACAAAGATGCTGTTTGGAGTGCGAGTTTTAGTCCAGACGGCAAGGCGATCGCAAGTGCTAGTGCTGACGGTACGGTGATGCTGTGGAATCTCAATCTTGACGATTTGCTGGTGCAGGGCTGCAATGTCGCCCGCAATTATTTTCAGACAAATTCGATCGCCAATCCCAGCAATCGCCACCTCTGCGACGGGATTGAAACTCAGTCAGGCATTAGGCAAACAAACCCCGGTTAAGACTCAAACTCGTGAGTTTTGCAGCAAAGTATCTAGGCAGAAACCGGCTTTTTGACCAAGAATTTCTTGATGGTACAAGCCCCCGCATTTATCCGTGGAATCAATCCAAAATCTAAAATCTAAAATCCTCAAGCCCCCGCATTTATCCGTGGGGTCAATCTAAAATCTAAAATCTAAAATCTAAAATCGATTGACCGCCCCTGCGTCTAGGGCTGATATGGTTACAATTGGTAGCAGCTAATAGGTAATAGGTCAGCCCGATCGGTGTATTCAACTCTAGAACAAAAGTACCAGCGCCTGCAAAAAGACTTAACGGGCGGAGTCATCGCCCTGGGCGGCATTTTATGCACGGGTACTCTCTGGTATTGGCAGGTGGAAAAATGGTCTTTGCTCGATGCCGCTTACATGACTGTATTTACCCTAGCAACTGTGGGCTACGGTGAACTTCAGCCTCTCGGGAAACGCGGGCGAATGTTTACCATATGCCTGATTTTGATGGGCGTGATTGTGATTGGTTTCATCGTCAACCGCTTTACAGAAGCGCTGATTGAAGGATATTTTCAAGAAGGAGCAAGAATTAGGCAGCAGCGACGATTGGTAGATTCTTTGATCGGGCATTACATTATCTGCGGTTTTGGGCGCACTGGCCGCCAAATTGCCTTGGAATTTCAGGCCGAATATATCTCTTTTGTGGTGATAGATTCGGCGGTGCAGTCGGTTGAGGCAGCTTTGGCGCTGGGGTACACGGCTGTGCAGGGAGATGCGACTCTGGACGAAACTTTGGTGAATGTGGGGATCGATCGCGCAATTTGCATAGTAGCAGCTTTGCCTTCGGATGCCGAGAATTTATACACTGTCATGTCAGCGAAAACTCTGAATCCCAAGGTGCGGGCGATCGCCCGCGCCACCACAGAAGAAGCCGTAAAGAAGTTGCAGCGAGGCGGCGCCGATGCCGTCGTATCCCCCTACATTAGTGGCGGAAAGCGGATGGCGGCGGCGGCTTTGCGGCCTCAAGTTATGGATTTTTTAGATGTTGTTTTGACGGGCACCGATAGTTCTTTTTACATGGAGGAATTTTTGATCGATCCCAATAGTTGTGTCTACGTCGGGCAAACTTTGAGAAATGCCAAGCTGCGATCGCAATCGGGGGCCTTGGTGTTAGCGGTGCGGCGCGCTGGCGGGACTTTGATTGTGGGGCCTACAGGAGAAACTGCGATCGAAGGAGGAGATATGCTGATTTGTTTGGGTACTGCAGAACAACTGCGCACACTCAATCAAATCCTCAGTCCCCTGAGTTTTCGCCTCCCCCGGTCCCCGAACTAATACGATGTCAGGTTTGTATAGCATTCGCCAAATCGGTTTTCCTTTCTAAATCTGGAAAAAATGCTACAAAAAGATTTTATAGCTAAAAAATTGGTAATTCTCTGGATTAACAAACTGAGCGTTCAGATTAGCGGTAGGGCGAGCGCTTAAGAAAGTTAGCCCATCTCTACCAAGAAATTAGAGATTAAATTTTCACTTTTGTAGTTAGTCGAGGTTTGGGGATTTCAAAAGGCGGTAGGTGCTAACTCTGATGGGTATTGCAGTGAGATCCATTTGAATATAAAGTGTAAAAATCCTGGAGTGCTGACATTTGTTCTCTCAATCTAGATATCTCTATATCCAGGGGAGAAATTAGTTTCTCAAGGTAGCGAACCTCACTCAACCACAGTCGTAAATCTGGTTTGAGAGTTGCATAGAGCGTTTCGGGGCAGGATAGTAATATTACTGTTATTGTCTCTGCTACGAATGACTGTTGCGATCGCCACTTCCCTACAACAGACATTGCATCCCAGTCATCGCTGGACAAGTATTGGTGAACAATATTAAACAGTGAATTTAACTCAATAGCTGCTCGTAATTTCTCAAATGTCTCTGCCGTCTCTGAGGAGGTATGCAGCATAGTTGTAAACTCAACAGGCCAATGGTGCAGGATGGTACTGACAAATGAAGCAATTGAATCAGGTTGCTCTTTTCTCAGAATGTCAGGCAGTATTTCTGCAAAGTAAGGAGCAATACTACGCCACTGATGTAAATCAAAAGCAACATGAAAAAAGGTTTCTTGCAACCCTTCACTCTTCTGCAATAAAATATAACCTCGACCTTGATTAGTAACCGGATCGACAGGCTCAAATGCTTTCCATAACAAAGGCAGAGAAACCCAGTGAGGTGGATATTTGAAACGGGCAACATCTAGCAGAAGCACTAGATCCCGCTTTGGATGATAGCCACCAATTGGTGAGAAGTGACCATCACCAGTTTGTCCCAATACCTTTCGGCTGTAGCAAACAACTAGATGAATATCACCTGGCGCAGTAGTCACCTGCTGAACTGCTTGCCGAAAGTTTTCCAAACTGCTTTGGTCGTAACGGTTAGGTTTTACAACAGCACCGTTGCAACGTGCGAGACAGGCAAACTCATCAAAGGTGATACCGTTTTCTTTAATAACTGAAAGAGGTAAGCAACAGTCTAAAAACTCCTCTCCATACCATCTCCACACCCCTTTCCAAATGCGACCCGGATCGATGGATAAAGCATTAAGAACAACAACTAAACTACCCAATCCACAAAAAGCGGGTTCTGCTTGAGTATGAAACTGTTCAGCTAGAGCAAAATACCCTTCCATACCTCCTAATGCCAACGCTTCTCGAAAAATTTGCCTTCCTTCTAGTGAGGAAAAGGCAATAGCAGAATCGGGGAGTGAACGACGATAAAACCCTTGAGCGGACATTGAGTGTTTTAACCTTCATTGCTTACGGCTAAGATATCTTATGCAACATCGCTAAACTGATATTAATGAATGCACATATCTACTACCTTTTTTGCATTTTAGCAAGACAGCGCTGCGAACGTTTGACTTTCTGGGTGAAAACTTTAACAAACGCGACCATTTTTCTTAGATAGAGTAACCGCCAAGGCGGTGGCTATAGTCACGAATGCAAATCCTCTTTTTATCAATGCTTTCCAGAACAAATAAATATTTTTACAAGGTACGAACAAAATCTTGAAAGATATTTACTTTTGATTGCAAAAAATTACCGATCCACCACCAAGGATTGACGGCAAATAAAAATGCTCTCGGCAAGTCGCCGAGAGCATTTTTGAGCCGTTAAACTGCGTTTTTGAAGACAGATTGACTCCAAACTTTTTGCTTTGGTTTTGCAAAAATTGTTGAAACCCAAAGCCGATGGTGGGATTTGAACCCACGACCGTTCGATTACGAATCGAATACTCTACCCCTGAGCTACATCGGCACAGACAATTTTGGATTGTAGCACAACCTAAGGGAAAAAAGCAACGAGTTGTAGAATTTAATTCAAAACTCCACAACTCCTAACTCAGAACTTGTTAAACGGCCAGTTCCCCGTCGGTTGAGCCGCCTCTGGCCCCGGAATAAACTAAACCCCGCTGCATATCCAGCGTCAGCATAGTTCCGTCCCGAATTACCCGCGTGGCATTCTGCACGCCCACCATCACTGGCACGCCCAACCGCAAACCGATAATCGCGGCGTGAGAAGTCAAACTATCCTCCTCCGTCACCACACCTGCGGCTTTCCGAATCATGTCCACAAAAGCGACGCTGGTGTGCTCTACTACCAAAATTTCTCCAGCGTGGAAATTGCCTACATCCGCAGCCGTGCGAGCAACCCTTGCCATGCCGCTCACCGAACCCAAACCGACACCGGTGCCTTTGCCTAAAACTGCTGTCACTACTTCAACTTTGATCAAATCCGTCGATCCGGCAACCCCTTGCAGAGTACCGGCGGTCATCACCACTAAATCTCCGTCGCACACTAACTCTTTTTCCTGGGCGACAGTCATCGCAGATTGAAATGTCTGGCCGGTTGAAGGCAAATCCAGCACCAACAAGGGTTTGACTCCCCATACCAGTTGCAGTTGTCGGGCTACGTCTACGTGAGGAGTAACTGCCAAAATCGGAGTTTTCGGTCGGAATTTCGAGACATTTCGGGCTGTAGCGCCGGTTTTGGTCAGCGTCATGATGGCGGCCGCGTTCAACTGTTCGGAGATTTGGCTGACTGCTTGACTGATGCCGTTGGGGATCGATCGACCAATATCTTCTACATTCCTAATATTGCCGCTAATTCCTTCCCTCTCCATCCGCACCGCAATTCTCGCCATCGTCGCTACCGCTTCGACAGGGAACTTGCCGACAGCCGTTTCATTCGAGAGCATCACCGCATCAGTTCCGTCGAGAATCGCGTTTGCCACGTCGGAAATTTCCGCGCGGGTGGGACGGGGATTACCTACCATGCTGTCGAGCATCTGGGTAGCGGTAATTACCGGAATCCCCATGCGGTTGGAGGTAGCAATCAGCCGCTTTTGCAAAAGCGGCACGTCTTCGGCGGGCAGTTCCACTCCCAAATCGCCGCGGGCGACCATCACGCCGTTGCAAAGGGCCAGGATTGCTTCCATTTGTTCGATCGCCTCGTGCTTTTCGATCTTGGCAATCACAGGTACTTGCTTGCCCGCACTGGCTATCAGTTCTTTAATTTCGAGCATATCCTGGGGATTCCGCACAAAGCTCAGGGCGACCCAATCGACACCTTGGTCGAGGCCGAACATTAAATCTTTGCGGTCTTTATCAGTCAGCGCCTTAATCGACAGGTAAACTCCCGGAAAATTCACGCCTTTGTTGTTAGAAAGCGGCCCGCCGACTACGACGCGGCAGTACAATTCCCGCGAAGTGCGGTTTACTTTTTCGACGCGCATTTCCACTTTCCCGTCGTCGAGCAGAATCAGTGCTCCCTCTGGAACTTCGTCTGCTAGGGGGTCGTAGGTGACGGAAGAAATTAGCTCGGTGCCGGGAACCGGGCGGCTGGTTAAAATGAAAGGATCGCCGTTTTTGACAACAATAGACCCTGTTTCAAAGCGCCCTAAACGAATTTTCGGGCCTTGGAGGTCTTGGAGGATGGCCACCGGCTGGTTGAGTTCAAAGGATGTTTGCCGGATTAACCGAATGCTGCGTTGGTGGTCTTCTTCTGTTCCGTGAGAAAAGTTGAGTCGCAAAGTTGTGGCACCGGCTTCTATGAGCTGGCGCAGCACTTGTGGGTCCGAAGTTGCTGGGCCAATGGTGGCGACGATTTTAGTCCGGCGTAGGGCTTTTGGCAATTGCATCAGCGGTGTTCTGGGGAGGCAGGTGGATTTCTTGTTTAAATTTCGGCTAACGTTTCATCTTTGCACTACAAGCAATGACGCTAGTCTTAAGTCTTAAAAATTTTGATCGTCGTCAAAAAAGCAGGTATTGAACAATATATAGAATATCTGACTTTTTACCCATCGGTAATCTTTTCTTGGGGAGCGCTCTTTTGGGTAAATTTTTCCGCTCTCAGGCTTGACATAAATACAGACATACCCATATTTTATTTGGTATGCTCAGCCCTTTTGGCTAATCTATCACTGGCATCCTTGCACAACAGCAATACTTTCCTGTTTGTGCAGACGCTAGTTTCTGGCGATCGGACTCAGTTCTTTCATAAAACTTTACTATTGTCCGGCTTGTATCTTATACTACGCAAGTGTGAAATATTAAGGAGTCTTAACAAAGATGTCGGAGGCAGGACGGCCGCTGACAGTGCCGAAAGAGTTTCTGAGTCCTCCCGGTGACTTCAATCCGACACTGCTGCTGTTTTTGAGTGCAGTAGCGATTATCGTGATTTCTAACTTGGGTTTCTGGTGTTGGGAATGGCCGCAGTGGTGTTGTTTTTCGCTGAACGTGTTGGCTTTGCACATGGCTGGAACTGTGATTCACGATGCGTCTCACAATGCAGCCCATCGCGATCGCACAATCAATGCTATTTTGGGACACGGCAGCGCGCTGATGTTGGGTTTTGCATTTCCGGTGTTTACGCGGGTACATATGCAGCATCACGCTCACGTCAATGACCCAGATAACGATCCAGACCATTATGTTTCTACCGGCGGGCCTTTGTGGTTGATTGCTGCGAGGTTTTTTTACCACGAGATTTTCTTTTTTAAGCGCAAACTGTGGCGGAAATACGAATTATTGGAATGGTTTCTCAGCCGTTTGTTTGTGATCGCGATCGTGTATATCTCGATTCAATACGACCATTTAGATTACGTGCTGAATTTTTGGTTTTCTCCGGCTTTAGTGGTGGGATTAGCCTTGGGGTTATTTTTTGATTATTTGCCGCACCGTCCGTTTCACGATCGCGATCGCTGGAAAAATGCCAGAGTATATCCGAGTCCTATTCTGAATATCTTAATTTTGGGACAGAACTATCACCTGATCCATCATTTGTGGCCTTCAATTCCTTGGTATAATTACAAGCCTGCTTACGAAGCTGTGAAGCCGCTGTTAGATGAAAAGGGTTCTCCTCAAACTTTGGGAATATTGGAAGGTAAAAAGGACTTTTGGAGTTTTATATATGACATCTTTTTAGGGATTAGGTTGCATCACAAGAAAGCGTCTGATTGACAAAAAACCCGGTTTCTCGAAGAAACCGGGTTTTTTTTATAATAAAAGCTTTTAACCGTATATGCCCAGGGCAGTTTTTGTACTGTATCAAGTCCCGTAAAAAATAAACCCACCTGTAATGGTGAGTTAACTTTTAAATCAAGCCCAAAGTGAATCTATTATTTTTCCCCAGCCACCGCCACCGCTAAATTCCTATCCGGGCGCAAATTTTGAGCTCCCCGTAAATAAGGATGATAAATTTCAGTATGTGCGGGCCAATTGATGTGAATCAAAAAGCGGATGCAGCGTTCCAAAGCACCCTCAACGTGCATTTGCTGTACGTCCAACAAAGGAACATTACACCAGTGAGGACGTTCGCGGGCGATCGCGGCCGGAAACACAGCATCTAAATCACGAGTTGCAGAAAACGTGGCACTAATAATTAATTCTGGATTTATATCATTTTTTGCTTCTAATTCATCTAACAATTCTCTCACCGCTTCTCGAATTGCTTCCACCGAATTCTCGCTGGCAGTTGTTGCCCCGCGAATCGCCCGCACTTGCCACTCCACGCAAATTTCCTCCATATTTTTGTTATTAGTCATTAGTCATTAGTCATTAGTCATTAGTCATACTAAATTAGGCTTAAATACCCAGTTTATTTCTTAGTCCCCGCTTGAGTGGACTTCGTTTGTGTAGTTTGACCTCGAACTCGTAGGCGAAGCCAGCGCGAAGCTCTTATGACGGGCAAAGCGCCACATTTGAGTTTGAGGTCAACAGGTTTCAATCGCCCAATCATCCAGGGAGTAACTAATGACTACTGACTCCTGACCAATGACTAATTTATTTAATCACGGGCGATACATCCACAGCGGCAAACCGCTAGTAGAAAGCTCGAATTCCAGCACATTATTGTAAGCTGAAAGCCCGGATATATCCAGACTACTCCCCAAGACGCGATTTAGGAAAGGTTTTTGTTTTTCTAGCGTGCAGCACTCGGTTTTTTCCGGGTCGAGGCCTGCGAGTTCGGCGGCAAGGCGGCGAGCGTCCTCTTCTGTTCCCAGTCGATCGACCAAACCCAATTCTAAGGCTTGCTGGCCGGTAAAAACGCGGCCGTCGGCAAAAGTTTTCACGTTTTCAACTGCCAATTTCCGGGCTTCAGCAACGGTTTCCACGAATTGCTGGTAGCTGGTGTCGATCAAGTCTTGCAGAATTTGCTGTTCAGGATCTGTCAATTCTCGATCGAATGCCAAGATATCTTTATACGGTCCCGATTTAATCACCTGAAAAGAAACGCCTACTTTTTCTAACAGCCGTTCTAGATTGTTGCCCCGGATAATCACGCCAATACTGCCAGTAATTGTACCGGGATTGGCAACGATATGCTCGGCTCCCATGCCGATGTAAACTCCGCCTGAAGCTGAAATATTGCCGAAACTGGCAACAATTTTGACTTTTTCGCGCAAACGCTTGAGCGCGCTGTAAATTTCCTGGGAATCGCCCACAGTGCCGCCGGGGCTGTCTATCCGCAGCAGCAAGGCTGGAAATTTGCGTTCTTCAACGGTTTTAAGAGCTTCTAGGACTCGTTTACGGGTTTCTCCGGCAATGGCTCCGGTGATTTCGATACGGGCGATTTGTTTGCGATAGCGGGGCTTGAATGGCCAAATCATGGGCAGTGTACAGACAATGTTACGGGTTTTTGTAGCTAACTTCTTATAGTGTGCCTTATTCATCGGGGTAGATGTTGTGGCTGTGTTCGCAACAGGCATCTTGCCTGTTCCAGATTGTTCGCAACAGGCAAGATGCTTGTTCCACCTTGATTTTGTGGAACAGGCATCTTGTCTGTTCCTAATGGCAGATCGAGATTTGTACGATCGCACTTAACCCACGTTCGATATATAATTGTAAAAATTGCTTAACAAATCTACATCATTCTCGTGAGAGCCACTCTCATCAATTATTTGGAGTCTCCACCATGCAGCTAAAACTTACCGATTCTAAACTGCCTTTTGCCCCGCTGTTGCTGATTGCGCCGTTTTTCCTGTGGGGAACCGCGATGGTAGCGATGAAGGGGGTAATGCCGCACACAACGCCGCTGTTTGTGGCATTCGTGCGTTTAGTACCTGCGGGCGTGTTGGTGCTGCTGGCGGCGGCACTGATGGGAAAACCGCAGCCGCAGGGTTGGAAAGCTTGGCTGTGGATTTCGCTGTTTGCTTTAGTTGACGCTACTTTGTTTCAAGGCTTTTTAGCCGAAGGTTTGACCCGAACCGGTGCGGGTTTGGGTTCGGTGATGATTGATTCTCAGCCGCTAGCTGTGGCGATTTTGTGTTTGTGGCTGTTTCAAGAAAAAATTGGTTTTTGGGGCTGGTTGGGATTAGTTATTGGCGTTGCGGGCATCAGTTTGATTGGGTTGCCGGATGGCTGGATTTTGGGCCTTTTTCATCCTGAAAACGCGCCGGTTTCTGCGGGTATCGAACAGTTGTTTCAGGGTGGAGAATGGTTGATGCTGTTGGCTGCCTTGTCGATGGCTGTGGGTACGGTTTTGGTGCGCTGGGTTTGCCGCTATGTTGATCCGGTGGTGGCGACTGGTTGGCACATGATTTTGGGCGGTTTGCCGCTGTTGGCAATTTCGGCTGCAACTGAGTCTGAACAGTTTGTGAATATCGATTTTTCCGGCTGGATGGCATTAGGTTATTCTACTGTGTTCGGAAGTGCGATCGCCTACGGTTTATTTTTTTATTTTGCTTCGAGTGGCAGTCTAACCAGTTTAAGTTCTCTTACCTTTCTTACGCCTGTATTTGCTTTGCTGTTCGGCAATTTGTTCTTAGGCGAAGTGCTGAATCCGCTGCAATCGATGGGAGTTGGGCTGACTTTGGTGAGTATTTATTTGATTAATCAGCGGGATACTTTGGGTGATAAATTGCGAAAAGTGCGGCACGGTGAAGCGAGTGCAGAAGTTGAAGCAACAGGATTGTTAGAATCGTCTGAGTTGAATTCTGTAGAATTACCCGTGCAGTTGCGGGTTAGCGAACTGGAATCAGAAGTTTAGCGCTTTGACAAATTTAGGGAGAATTGGTTAATTCAAGAATTAACTGATTTGGAGTTACAATCCTAGGAATAGTAACCGGAAAATCTCGCGGGTTGCGGGTGACAATGGCATCAATTAGATTGATTACAGCACTGCTGTACTGAATTGCATCTTCAAAATCCTTGAAGTTGCAGGTTAATGCCATTGAAATAACAGAGTTATCTACTGTTGCTACTTGACAAAATGTAGCTATATACCTCAAAAATTCAAGCGTTGAATCTCGACCTTTAGCTTTACGGATAATATAGTAAAGGTCGCTAAAAGTTGAGGCTGAAATATAGCCTTCTACCTCTCCTTGTTCAACTAAGGACAAAACTTGTTCGCTTTCGCCAAAAAATGGCTGTCTTTCAAGGGCGATATCTAAAATGATGTTGGTATCTAGCAAGATTTTCACAGATTGTATTTCTCCTTTAAAGCTTCCCATCTAGCTGCCTCTGCATCGAAGTCAGGTGAAACAGGTTCAGTATTTTCAAACCAGGCTTGCAAAGCCTTGATTTTAGTTGTCACTTTTCTTTTAGGCTTAGCTTCCTCCGACTGAATTAGTGGATCTGGAGAACTGACAACCGTATCAGCTAGCTGCAAGACGATGATTTCTACATCTCCCGGCGGCATATTCACGGGTTCCACAACTACCAAGTTGCCAGTCGCATCGATTTTACCTCTAAGTTTGTATGCTTGCATGGTAATCTCCGATAACTATGTTTCTATTATATGACATAATAACTTGTTTCATTACCAATCCTCTTCACCACCAATCTTAATGTCTCTGCTTTGAATCTCTTCTATAAAAATTTTTAAACTGGGATTTTCTGCGCAATGCTTCATCAAAACTTTATGCTTGCGATATGGTGCTGAAATTACTCGATAATATTCAGGATTTTTAGCATTAGCGTCGATCGTAAAATTGTGTTTTTTCTGAAGTTCTCTATTTAAAGTATCGAGACAGTTCTTAACTTTATATTTTTTAGTGTCGGTATAATACAGTGGAAGCAACCAACACTCAATAGAATGTACGGAGATTGCAAATATAATTTTTTGTTGATATGTGCTGTAAAAATCATCGCCGCTTGCACCCCTAAACTTTTCAATAACTTTTTCAATTAACTGCTGAGGAGTAAATTCACCGTTTTCATCTTGCTTGGGGATATTATAATCTTCTGAAACATCCGTATCTATTTGGATAATGATATAGTCAATAAATTGCAATGCTTCTTGGAAATCTCTTGACTTACAATAATCAAAAACTAGAGTCCAGCCGCCGTAGGTGGATTTATTCTCATTGTCTTTATCTCTTTCTGGTTGAAGTTGTCTGATATCTAAATCTGGACTATTGAAAGATCCAGCTAAAATATTCTCAATAACAATCTGGTCAGTAAGTCCCTCTGTAACCAATCCAAAACTAATCATATTAAAAATTTTTAGGAAGTCCGCCGATATAGCCCCTCAAAAACGCCTCTGATAATTTTACAGGTTCCTGTCCTTCGAGAGGTTCAGGTTTGAGAATGCGTGTAGCTTTAGTATGCCCTAATTGGTTGCGGTAGATCGCAAACAGCCGCTGTTCCTCATCATCTAAATCTAAACCGTCCAAAACTGCCGGGTTGTGGGTTGTGAATATAACTTGTTTGTCGTGTTTTTTGGCTAATTCGACTAATTCTTGCATTAATCTGCGACACAATCTGGGGTTGAGGGAAGCGTCAATGTTATCTATTGCAAAAAATTTAGGCGTGAGATCGCTAATAAATAAAGCAAAGTAAAAAAGCAAAAATAAAAAGCCTTCATTAGAACTTCTTTGGTCAAAGTAAGTTAAATCCGGGTCTAAGTATCTATCTTTAATTGGGAGAGAGTTTTGAATATTTGATAAATGTGGAGGAGCTTCAAAATCTTGAAACCAATCTATCAGTTGCAGCTTTTTTTTTATTTCATTAAGCTGCTCTTGCTTATCATCTGAATTCAAGAATTTTAAAAGTTTAAACAAACCTTCTCCATTAATCCCTAATGGTTGAATTTGGCCTTCTTTTTCAAAAGTTCGTAAAGCTTGGTTTTCAGGAGAGTAAATTATAAATTTCCATAGATAAACTATTTGATAAGCCTGATGTTTAAGAATCTTATTTTTTTCTATATTGGTGCCAGTATAATAACTTACAAAATCTGGAAGTGGACTATAACAAATATAATAATTGCTGTCATTAACCCACTGAGAATAGGGAGAGTTATCATTTTGTAAACGAAACTTAAATTCTTGTCCATCATTCCACCGTAAGTCAATTTTGATCTCTTCAACCAAATTTTCCTTTTCAAAAGCCGATCGCATAAATTGAGGTTCTGTAACTCTGATGCCCCGAGAAGCTAAAAACTCGTTATCCAGCTTGTCATCAGCCGCCGCAGAAGCAAGGGCGATCGCCTCTAGGATATTACTCTTGCCGCAGCCATTTTCACCAATCAATACGGTGACTCGTCCTAATTCTAGCTTCAGCTTTTGAATGGACTTATAATTTTCGATTCTGACTTCTCCAATCATAATTCAATCCCATATAATCTTAATGTACTCATTGTATCTCCGATCGCATGAATCTCAAAGAACGCTTGCACAGCCATCTGATTCAAATTGTACGCGATCGCAATCCATACCTCGCATCCGAAGGGCATTTTTATGCTCAGCAATACATCCGCGAACAGTTGGCACAGTGGGGAACTGTAGAAATTGACGATTTTTCCGTGCGCGGCCGAATTCATCACAATGTGATTTTGGATTTACCCTCCTTCGATCGGGCGAGTAAGAAGCAGTTGTCGCCGATCGTAATTGGTGCTCATTACGATACTGCACCCGGATCGCCTGGGGCGGATGATAATGCTACTGGTGTTGCTGTTTTGCTGGAACTCGCAAGGGATATCGCATCTAGACCGCTCAAATATCCAGTGCAATTAGTCGCCTTCGATATGGAAGAATACGGTTGTTTGGGAAGCAGTCATCATGCAGCTAAATACAAGCAACAGCAAAAGTCAATCCGGTTAATGATTTCTTTGGAAATGTTGGGTTATTGCAACCATAATCCTAATTCTCAAAGCTATCCCGCTGGCTTGAAAGATTTTTATCCTAATAGTGGCAATTTTATTGCTTTAATTGGCACTTTCCCGACTGTTCCCGATTTGATTAATTTGAGTGGCAAAATTCGCAAATCGGGTCAGCCCTGCGAGTGGCTGCCGGTGCCGAATCGAGGTTTAATTGTCCCCGATACTCGCCGCAGCGATCATGTTCCTTTTTGGGATAATGGTTATCCGGCTATCATGGTGACTGATACTGCTAATATGCGAAATCCGCATTATCATCGAGAAAGCGATAGGATTGAGACTTTGGATTTGGATTTTCTGACTGGTGTTTGTCAGGGGTTAGTCAAGGGCATTCGACATCTATAATTAACACGATCGACCGCCTGCTAGTTTGAGCGACCAGAAATTATGAGTTTTATGACCCGAAGTTATGAATTTTATGAATTGACTCGAACAGAAGTTTGTTGAATACTTGTAAATTAATCAAACAAAAATTTCAAAAAAAAGAGATATGAATCCTACTTCTCCCGATCGCACTCGCTGGCAATTTTGGATCGATCGCGGTGGCACTTTTACCGATATTGTCGCCAACAGCCCCGACGGTAAATTAGTCATTCACAAGCTGCTGTCGGAAAACCCAGAACGCTACACCGACGCCGCAGTTCAAGGAATTCGCGATATTTTAGGAATTGGCGCAGATGTTCTCATACCCGCCGCCGAAATTGAAGCGATTAAAATGGGGACGACGGTGGCGACAAATGCTTTGCTGGAACGAAAGGGCGATCGCACAATTCTGTTAATTACTAAAGGTTTCGGCGATGCGCTGAGAATTGGCTATCAAAACCGCCCCAATATTTTCGCGCGTCACATTGTTTTGCCCCAGATGCTGTACGATCGAGTTATTGAAGTTGCAGAACGCTACAGCGCTCAAGGTGAGGAGTTAACTGCTGTCAATCCCGAGTTTATCCCGTCTTTGCAGCAAGCATACGATGAGGGAATTCGCAGTTGTGCGATCGTATTTATGCACGGCTATCGCTACTCGGAACACGAAAAACAAGTTGCTAAAATAGCGAAAGAAATTGGCTTTTCTCAAATTTCAGTATCTCACGAAGTTAGCCCGCTGATGAAATTAGTTTCGCGGGGAGATACTGCGGTTGTCGATGCTTATTTATCTCCCATTTTACGTCGATACGTCGAACAAGTAACCAGTCAGTTAATCGAGGCAGATTCCGGGAACGAGGGATTATTAATGCCCAATGCCCAAAGCCCAATGCCCAATGCCCAATGCCCCAAATTAATGTTTATGCAATCGAATGGCGGCTTAGTGGACGCGGCACAATTTCAAGGAAAAAACAGTATTTTATCCGGGCCTGCTGGGGGAATTGTCGGTGCAGTTCAAACGAGCAAAAAGGCAGGTTTTGATAAAATTATTACCTTTGATATGGGCGGAACTTCCACAGATGTTGCCCATTTTAACGGCGAATACGAACGCGAATTTGAGACGGAAATTGCTGGGGTGAGATTGCGATCGCCCGTGATGGCAATTCACACTGTAGCAGCCGGCGGCGGTTCAATTGTCTTTTTTGACGGGGCTCGCTACCGCGTCGGGCCGGAGTCTGCTGGGGCCAATCCTGGGCCTGCTTGCTATCGCAAAGGCGGCCCCTTGACGGTGACTGATTGCAATGTGATGTTGGGGAAAATTCAACCGGATTTTTTCCCGAAAGTATTTGGATTGAATGGAGATTTGCCGATCGCGCCTGAGGTAGTAAACCAAAAATTTGGGCAATTAGCGGGGGAAATTGGGGGCGAGAGGACGGCCGAAGAGGTGGCGGAGGGTTTTTTGGCGATCGCTGTGGAAAAGATGGCGAATGCTGTCAAAAAAATCTCGCTTCAGCGCGGTTACGATGTTTCGGAGTATACATTGTGCTGTTTCGGCGGTGCGGGCGGCCAACACGCTTGTGCGATCGCCGATGCTTTGGGGATGAAACGGGTATTTATTCACCCTTATGCAGGTGTGTTGTCGGCTTACGGTATGGGTTTGGCTGATGTGCGGGCTATTCGCGAAAGGGCGATCGAGCAACAATTAAATGCAGAATTATTACCTGAGTTGCATCATATTTTAACCGAATTGGAGGCTGAGGGAAAGAGGGAATTGAACCGCAGAGGCGCAGAGAACACAGAGAATGAGTCAGAGGTTTTAGCTGTTAGCAAGTTGCGCTTAAAATATCAGGGAAGTGACTCGGTTTTGGCGGTCAATTTTGCTGACAATATTGAGGCCATGCAGGCTGAATTTGAAGCAGCACACCGACAGCGTTACAGTTTTATTATGCCCGAAAAACCGCTGATTGTGGAAGCGGTTTCGGTGGAAGTTGTAGAAAGAATGGATGTGCCGGAAGCATCCACAATTTCCCCCTCTTGTGGCACAGGCATCTTGCCTGTGCAACCAATTTTGCAGACATTGGATGTGCCGGAAGCATCCACAATTTCCCCCTCTCGCGGCACGGGCATCTTGCCCGCGCAACCAATTTCAACGGTGCAAATGTATGTTGCTGGCGGGTGGCGGGAAACGCCTGTTTATCAGAGAGACGATTTGCGATCGGGCGACTGCATAGAAGGCCCTGCTATGATTGTTGAAGCTACGGGAACTAATATCGTAGAACCGGGCTGGGAAGCGGAAATCACCGAAAATAATGATTTAATTTTGAACCGCAGATGCACGCAGATGGACGCAGATAATATCCGCGTTGATTCGCGTTTATCTGTGGCTAAATCAGATCCGGTTTTGCTAGAAATTTTTAATAATTTGTTTCGGGCGATCGCCGAACAAATGGGCGTCACCTTGCAAAACACAAGTTCCTCAGTCAATATCAAAGAACGTCTCGACTTTTCCTGTGCAATTTTCGACAAAAACGGGCAATTAGTTGCCAACGCGCCGCACATTCCCGTACATCTGGGCTCGATGAGCGAAAGCGTTGAAGCTTTAATTTTAGCACAAAGCAATGCGATTCAACCCGGCGATGTTTATGTTTCTAACAATCCCTACAACGGCGGCACGCATTTACCAGATATCACCGTTATTACTCCAGTATTTGCTCGTGATTCCTCCCTTCCTTTGTTTTATGTTGCCTCGCGGGGACACCACGCCGACATCGGCGGCATCACTCCCGGTTCCATGCCTCCTAACAGTACAACAGTAACTGAAGAAGGTGTATTGCTTGACAATTTTCTGTTAGTAAGCGAGGGCAATTTTCGAGAAAAAGAATTACTAGAAATTCTGAGAGGGGGTAATTTTCCGGTTCGCAATTATGCTCAAAATATAGCCGATTTGCAAGCACAAATTGCTGCTAACAAGCGCGGCGCAGAAGAGCTGATCAAGATGGTAGAGCATTATGGATTAGAAACTGTGCAAGCTTATATGGGGTTCGTACAAGACAATGCTGAAGAGTCGGTACGCAGGGTAATTGATGTTTTGAGTGATGGCGAGTTTACTTATCCGATGGATAGTGGCGGACAAATTAAGGTAGCGATTACAATTAACAAATCTGCGCGCAGTGCAAAAATAGATTTTACTGGCACTTCCGGTCAACAAGCCAACAATTTTAATGCTCCCGCTGCGGTGTGCAAAGCCGCTGTTTTGTATGTTTTCCGCACGTTGGTAGATGACGATATCCCTCTAAATGCTGGCTGTTTGAAACCTCTCGAAATCATCAATCCCGAAGGCTGTATGCTGAATCCTCGCTATCCAGCGGCGGTAGTGGCCGGAAATGTGGAAACATCGCAGAATATTACCGATGCTTTGTATTGTGCTTTGGGAGTGATGGCGGCTTCTCAGGGAACTATGAATAATTTTACCTTTGGAAATCAGCGCTATCAATATTATGAAACTATTTGCGGCGGTTCGGGTGCTGGTGCAGATTTTGACGGTACGGATGCGGTTCAAACTCACATGACTAATTCGCGTTTAACTGACCCAGAAGTATTAGAATGGCGCTTTCCGGTGT
This sequence comes from Microcoleus asticus IPMA8, assembly GCF_013179805.1. Classification (GTDB taxonomy): domain Bacteria; phylum Cyanobacteriota; class Cyanobacteriia; order Cyanobacteriales; family Microcoleaceae; genus Microcoleus; species Microcoleus asticus. Next base: position 28,876 of record NZ_SRRZ01000013.1, read on the forward strand.
TGTTAGAAAGTTTTGAAATTCGGGCTAATAGCGGGGGGAATGGATCTCATCGCGGCGGTAATGGAGTCGTGCGGCGAGTACGGTTTCGGGAGGCGATGACGGCGGGAATTTTATCGGGGCGGCGGGTGATTTCTCCTTGCGGTTTGAATGGGGGGGAAGCGGGGAAAGTTGGACGCAATTATGTTGAAAAGGTTGAGGGAAAAGTTGAGGAATTGGGGAGTACGGCGACTGTGGAAATGCAGCCGGGGGATGTGTTTGTAATTGAAACACCGGGGGGCGGAGGATATGGTAGAGCAAAATAGTAGTATAATTCAGTAAAATGTAATAATCATCGAGCTCGGAGAGGCAAAGTTATGGTTAATAACTCTTTTTACGATAAACCTAAAGAACAATCTTTAGTTAAAATTGAGATCGTAGCTAAATACTTTGGGGCATGGGCTAAGATAATGATTAGTCAAATAAAAAAAATACCCTTCTCAAAAAGACCCCCAAATATTGCATATGTAGATTTATTTTCTGGACCAGGTTATTATAAAGACGGTTGCAAATCTACACCATTACTAATTTTGGAAAGTGTCCTTGCTGAATCACAAATGCGAGAACAGTTTGTAACAATTTTTAATGATATAGACTCCACTAACACCGAGTCTCTCGCTCGGGCAATAGCATCTTTACCTGGTATAGATACCTTAAGACACCTACCAATTATTTTAAATAAGGAGGTGGGAGAAGAAATTATCCAGGATATTAAAAAAAATATTAAATCAGCACCGACACTTTTTTTTATTGACCCTTTTGGTTATAAGGGTTTGTCAATTAGTCTAATAGGATCAGTTATCAGCAATTGGGGTAGTGATTGCATATTTTTCTTTAACTACAACCGCATTAATATGGATGTAAATAACCCCGTTGTAAAGAAAGAGATGAACTCCTTTTTTGGTGAAAAACGAGCTGATGCGCTGAGGGAAGAACTTAAACCTATGCAGCCTGAAGAACGAGAATCAACTATTGTAAAGAGTATTTGTCAGGCATTGAAAGATGTTGGGGGGTCGCACGTTCAAGATTTTTGCTTCAAAAAATCTAGTGCTAGTCGTACTAGCCATTATCTTATTTTTATATCTAAGAATAAGCGAGGTCACTCAATTATGAAAGATATTATGGCTCAAAAAAGCTCCATTTTTACTCAAGGAGTACCATCTTTTGAATACAATCAGAGTCAGGCGGCTATTCAGCTTTCACTCTTTGATTTTCAACCGATCGATGACCTTGAAAATATGCTCCTTGATGAATTTGCTGGTCAAACACTCACAATGGAAGAAATTTACAATCAACATCATGTTGGCAAGCGTTACATTAGTAAAAATTACAAGGAAGCTCTTAAAAAACTAGAACAACAAGGTAAAATTGTAGCTGATCCATCTGCCAGTCAACGAAGAAAGCCAAAAGGAGAAATTACATTTGGAGAGCAAGTGAGAGTTACCTTTCCACCAAAGTAGATGTTACTACTTTATTTGAGTTGCGACTCACGCTGAAAGTGTAGCCATTGAATTGCCTTTGATGTTTATTCCATGCTTCCGGCATCTCATTCCAAATTTTATCATCCAGAAGTCTCCCAGCAGCTTTGGGCGTTCTACCTCCCCATTGCTTGAAGAAAAACGCGACTCCAGCATTCTGACACTGATCCCGAAGACTTTGTGCCCATTCTTCCTGCATCGGACGGTGTTTTTGCCCCGACTCTCCCCCAACTATTACCCAGTGAATATCTCTTAGATCGAGTTGCAAAGGCCCTAAAAGTGGTTCGCAGGATAAAAAGCGTACCTTTGCATTGACTTGTCGCAAATGCTCCACACGATGAACATAGTTTTGATTTTCAACAGACACCCCCATCCAAATATTATCACACCAATCAAGTTGAGAGGCTAAGTCTGCTAAACGCTCATGTCGCTTCGTAAGAATTTGATAAATGTGGTGAGGAGTTTCACGCATTACATCAAAGACTTGTTTCAGAAATTCCAGAGAAATATCTTCATGGAACAAATCACTCATTGAGTTAACAAAAATGCGACTCGGCTTTCGCCAGCTTTTAGGTTCATTCAAACGCTTTGGATATTCCGTTAAATCAAAACCGTTAGGAAAATTAGTATGAAACCGTTTTGTTAATGCTTCAGCATAACAATGTGTACAACCAGGACTGACTTTATCGCAGCCTGTCGTTGGATTCCATGTTCTGTCGGTCCATTCGATACCAGTATTAATGCTAGACATACAAAAAAAAATACTACTTAAACAACCTTTGTAGGTGACGGTGAACTAATAAAATTCGCTCTATTAATTGAGGTTTATTTAGCGTCACTTACCAATTCCATTATATAATTAAATTGACTTAAATATAACTTAAATATCAACATATTTTTTAAGCACTTGCATCAAATGTATATCGTGTTGTAGAATCGGGCTGAACCAGCATTTATTCTCCGAACCTTTCCAGAACAATTGTGCAAACACCTAATTTTTCAGAACTCAACCATCCTGTGGTCAAATCCCTGTTCCATCACAGCGACCAGGAATTATTGACTCTGTTTCAAAACCATCCCGATCAGGGTCGCTTCTTCACGGCAATTTTTTGCCGCTACGCTCAAATTGTCCACTCCCTGATTCGCCATTCCGTGCGATCGCCCGTACAAGGAGATTACCTATTTGCCCACACTTGGCTGCACATCTATCACGAGCTCCGAGGCCTCGATTTGCGCCGCGAACTCCAAGAGTCTGAGGGCGGAAATCTCAGTCTCCAAAACTGGCTGATTAATGTTACAGCTATCTGCATAAATCAAGCCGAATTGCCTCCTGTTGAGTCGATCCACTACTCTTTGCAATCTGCTCCGCCCCCCCTGTGGTGTTACGTCAAACAAGCTTTAGAATTGTTAGCGCCGCTGCCGCGTTTAGTAGTGTTGATGGCTCAGACTTTCCGCTGGAGCGAAACTCGAATTGCAGCTTATTTACAAGCAGAAGGCGAAGCTATTTCGCCCGCTCAGGTAAAAGCTTTGCTGCAAAAAGGATATCAAACTTTAGAATCCGGTTTGCCGGAGGATATTCGGGCTATTTATCTCGATGAAAATCTCGATTATCAAGAAGAACTTGCTTAGAGATCGGATACAATCGCGCCGAGTTTGTGTAGTCTCAAAAACCCGGTAGTTGGAAAATATCGGGTTTTTTTAGCTATTATATATAGGGAAGCTGCCCGCTGCGCGCCCTAGATTTCGATGTTTTGTGAAAGTTGTAATAATCTAATTTTGTTAAATACAAAGAATCCAAATATAAGAGGTGGAAATGGCAATTTATCAAGTTCGGTTTGTGAATGAGGCTCTCGCCCTCGATCGCACGATCGCAGTACCAGACGACCAGTATATCTTAGATATGGCAGAAGATGCGGGCATCCGCTTGCCGAATGGATGCAAGCAAGGAGAGTGTTCTGCTTGCGTTGTCAAACTGCTGAGCGGTGAAATCGACCAAAGCGAACAAAAGTTTTTGAAGCCGTCAGAATTGCAAGCTGGCTACGCTGTTACTTGTGTGGCTTACCCGCTTTCTGATTGTACTTTGTTAACTCATCAAGAACAAGTTTTGTATCAAACAGCTCTTTATTTTAAGTAATAAGTATGGAGCGATTTAAAGATACTCGTGAAACAATCTACTCATTCCAGGATGAATTTCTGGTGCGATGCCCTTGTTGTGATGCATGTGCGATCGTGCGTTGTATCGATCCTGATAAGGCCGATCTCTTTGCTCCTCGCAGATTTTCTTGTACAGCTTGTGGTTCCTCAAAAGATTGGTCTAAGCAAAAGATTGAAAGCTGGTATAGTAGGTCAGGGGATGACTATTTAGGCTATCCTCTGTGGCTTGAAACTTCCTGTTGCGGTCAGACGCTTTGGGCTTACAATCTTCGACATTTAGAATTTATTGAGGCGTTTGTTCGGGCAAAGCTGAGGGAACGAAAACCTCATGAACTTCATGGCTGGTCTAATAAGAGTCTGTTCTCTCGACTTCCAAAATGGATACAATCAGGTAAGAATCGAGAAGAAATTATCAAAGCGATCGCAAAGATGCGTGAATCAGTTGTCACTCCTACCTAATATTCGCCGGTGCAAATGGTTGTTCAACCAGATTTTGTGTCATGTAAGGTGCGTGACTCTCAAGAATCGGGCTGCCACTTGAGTGGCTAGAAAGTCACGCACCCTAATGAGTATAGATAAACTCCCCCTTATAAATTCAGCAATTGTACAATCCGCTGAAGCGGAATGTGCGCCCAATCCAAGCGGTAATTAAGTTCGTAGGCTAGCTCGCCAACCGCTTTTTCCAAAATGTAAGCATCCAGCAAAACTTGTAGTTCCGGTATAGATTTGGGCAAGAAATTTGCATCGGCTGCTGTTGCCAAATAGCTCTTAACAAAAGTGAGGCTGACCCAGCGGTGCCAAACGTTCGCCCACTGCTGCATCTCCGGGAGATTTTCAGGGCGAATCATGCCACTTTCTACTTCATTGCGCAGTGCCAAAGTAACAGCGTAACTCAAAGATTGCAGCATTCCCGCAACATCTCGCAGGGGCGACCTCTTCATCCGCCGCTCGCTTAAGGGTCGATTCCGTTCTCCTCCGAAATCAATAATTACGAAGTCTTTGCCTGTATAAAGAACTTGCCCGAAATGAAAGTCCCCGTGACAGCGAATTCTATCAGCCGTAATTCTCAAGTTCAAAATAGACTTGAAACGTTCCATGAGCAAATCTTCGCGGTTGAGGAGCTTTTGCGCCGATTTTTGTATGTCTGGCGGCAGTTTGGTCAGCCGTTTTTTCAGCTCCAGCAAAGTTCTTCCTGCGACATTTCTCATGTGTTGATAGATGGAACGCTGGTAAAAGGAGGTGAAGCTTTCTGGGGCAAAAGCGGGATTTTCTATGTCTGAAGCTAAAGCGAGGTGAAGTTCGGCTGTCCGCTGGCCTAAAAGTTCGGCTGATGCTAAGTAAGAGCCGATGAGTTCGCGAGCTAATGCCGGAATTTCTAGCGATAAATCCGCTACTAGCGAGTTTGGCTGCCGCTGCGTTAGTCCGATCAAAGCGCTCGGTAAATAATTTTCGGGGGAAATAGATAAATTTTCGCCGGAATGCTTTGCTTCTACTGTCATTACTTGCTCGAAATAGTCGCGCAGTGTGTCTAATGTATAAGACCAAGCGTCTACGCTGTCGGGGATTAATTTTTGTAGTATTCCGACTGTAATGACTTGTTTTCCTGGTGTTTGATATTCCAATGCTCCGGCAATTGGAGCGTAGTGTTGGATCGAGTTGCGATCGGTTAAAAAGCGTCCGATTTCTAATTCGGGGTTGATTCCTTCCTCGACTTTTCGCAATATTTTCAGGACGAAGCGGTCGCCGTAAGCTGCGGATGTATTGCTTTGTTCTTTTTTGAACAGGTGAGGTTCGAGGTGCGATAAATCTTGTTCCGATCTGAATTCACTGTCGGCAATTCCTACGAGTTGACCTGCAACCCCTCTGTGAGTGCGAGAATTGGCGATCGCCCCCAGCAGCGCGCTCAGAAAACCTTTGTCCCCAGCAGCATCAAATAGTACCCCGACTTCCTTGTTGGTTTCTGGGAAGTGCAGGCGCGCGATCGCCCGATCGTCCGCATCGCCTTTCATCTCTTCCCAACCTAAAGGCAAAACGTAAGTTTCCGGCATACCTTCAGTATAATTCAACAGCAAAAACAGAATGTAAACTTTAGATTCCTCCCCGGCACTATCTTTACATTCAACAGGCACAATCTCACTTATTTCTAATGATTGAATTATCCTGTCTGTACCGCTATACCAGCGATTGCGTCGCAAGTATTCCGGCAAAATATTTAGCAGCATATCGCTTAACTGACTTGTAGAAAAAGCAGTTTTCCAAGTACCTATGACTGCCAAACTCGGCAAGTCTGTGTGAAAACCGTGCAGCGAAAAATCTTCGTGTTTAGCAGTAAGAGTAAACCAGTAAAATGTGTGAGAGCTCAAGCTCAAAAAGTAAGGCGAGTCGCCAACCGCCGGAAACTCAGTACGGCCGAAAATCTCCTCTGGAACAGCACCTTTAAAGGGCGAAAGGTCTAATTCTGCCGTCTGCACGAAGCGCGACAAATTAGCCACTACGAGAATGTGTTGGTCTTGATAAGTGCGCACAAAGGCTAAAACTTTGCGGTTTTCCGGGTACAGAAACTCGCAAGTTCCGCGGCCGAATGCTTGGAAGCGCTGCCGAATTGCAATTAGGCGTTTCATCCACCACCACAGAGAACTCGGATTCGCCCGCTGCGCGTCCACGTTAATAGATTCGTAGTGATATTCAGGGTCAACAATTGGCGGCGCGTAAAGCCGCTGCGGGTTAGCGCGGCTGAAACCGGCATTGCGATCGCCGCTCCACTGCATCGGAGTTCTCACCCCGTTACGATCGCCCAAATAGATATTGTCTCCCATGCCAATTTCATCGCCGTAGTAAAGCACCGGCGTACCCGGAAGAGACAGCAGCAAAGCATTCATCAACTCGATGCGGCGGCGGTTATTTCCCATTAAAGGAGCCAAGCGGCGGCGGATGCCCAAATTAATTCTCGCCTGAGTATCTTGAGCGTAAACCCGATACATATAATCTCGGTCTTCATCACTCACCATTTCCAGCGTCAATTCATCGTGATTCCGCAAAAATAATGCCCACTGACAGTTATTGGGAATCTGCGGAGTTTGCTGGAGAATATCGCTAATTGGGAAGCTATCTTCCATATACAAAGCCATAAATAAACGCGGCATCAGCGGAAAATGAAAGTTCATGTGACATTCATCCCCAGCAGCGTAATATTCAACCGCATCCTCCGGCCACTGATTCGCCTCAGCAAGCAGCATCCGGTTGGGGAATTTCTCATCTACGTGCTGCCGCAATTGCTTCAGAAATACGTGAGTTTCTGGCAGGTTTTCGCAGTTAGTACCTTCGCGCTCGTACAGGTAAGGCACGGCATCCATGCGCAGTCCGTCTACTCCCAGTGCCAACCAGAAATCTACCACGTCTAAGATGGCTTGGCGGACGGCCGGATTGTCGTAATTCAAATCTGGTTGGTGGGAATAAAAACGGTGCCAGTAATAAGCTTTTGCTACCCCATCCCAAGCCCAATTAGATGTTTCAAAATCTTGGAAAATAATCCGAGCATCTTGATATTTTTCCGGCGTGTCGCTCCACACGTAAAAATCTCTTTCGTTACTGCCTTTCGGGGCGCGGCGCGATCGCTGAAACCAAGCGTGCTGGTCGGAAGTATGGTTGACAATTAACTCAATAATGACTCGAATTCCCCGCTGGTGCGCTGCTTCTAAAAGCTCTTTAAAATCCTCTAATGTGCCGTAAATTGGGTTGACGGTGGTATAGTGAGATGTATCGTAGCCGTCGTCTCGGAGCGGCGATGGAAAAAATGGCAGTACCCAAATTGCTGTTACTCCCAAGTTTTGCAGGTAATCCAGTTTTTCTGTCAGTCCTCTAAAGTCGCCGATCCCGTCTGCATTGCTGTCGGCAAAAGCGCGTACTGGTACTTCGTAAATAATCGCGTCTTTGAACCACAAGGGGTCGTCATTTAACATTGAGTTTGGCATGATTTTTATGGGTGATTGGTAATTGGGAATTAGCCCTTGCAATTTGGTAATTGGGCTTTGTTAGTTCAAATCCAAACTGATAAATCATAACTCATAATTTGGCGGCGATTCCTCATGCCAGCGGCAGAGTTTTAATCGTAATTTATTAACGCAAAACTTATAATTTCTTAATTATAAAATTCTAAAAATGTGTTTTGCTATTTCGGATACAGTTCACGATCCGGATACCTATTGGGGCGCGGTGCGCACCCTACATATCGTTGCGCGGTGCGCACCTTACATATCGTTGCGGGGTGCGCACCCCTACAGACTAAGTATTAGGGGCGGTATTTACTACCTGTCGGACGGTTGCCACGACAGTACACTACCTTGACTTTAACGGCTAGCTTTTGTTACATTTGTTTACATAAAGCAACAAAAGTTAAGGAAAAAGCAAAAATGGTTCTTGTAATCGCTCTTTTAATCGTCGGTTGGGTCGCAGCAGCATTAATTGGCACTCAAGCATATTTCCTGGGCGAACAGTCAAAGCCAATCCACGAGCGGAATTGGAACGATGAATCTTTTGAAAAATTGGCTGTAGCAATCACAGCAAAAGAGATAGATTACAGCGTTCGCGTTCCCGCCTACAGCATGGATGCTTACGGCAGCCGCACCATCTCGAATTCCTGATATCAATTAACAAGTTTCACCATTTTCAATAACAGACCCGACGGCCTGTTCCTAATTTTAAATAACAGGCAGGATGCCTGTTCCACAAGAAGATTTATGGTTTGTGGAACAGGCATCTTGCCTGTTCCTAGCTGTTGGGCAACTACAAACTATTACCTACTAGCGCTGGGCGAAATTCTTTTTTGCGAAATTGCAAAGTGTTATTTTCGCAGTCGATCGCAATTGTATCGCCCTCCACAAACGCATTTTCCAGGATCTTGTTTGCCAGCGGGTTTTCCAGCTCCCGCTGGATGGCACGTTTCAAGGGACGAGCGCCGTAAACCGGGTCGTAACCGACATCTGTGATATGGTTTTTCGCCGCATCCGACAGTTCCAAAGTGATTTTTTGCTCGGCCAACAAACGCTCGAGCCGCTTGACTTGAATGCTGACTATTTGCCGCAATTCGATCTTGCTCAAAGTGTGGAACAAAATTGTCTCGTCTACCCGCTGAAGAAATTCCGGCCGGAAGTGCGATCGCAGCGCTGCCATCACTCGTTTTAACATCTGTTCGTACTCTTGGTCTGTCTCCCGTTCTTGAGTCAATAAATTTTCATTTTCACTCTTTTCGGGAGTATCGACTCGCTCGGCCGACACCTCAACAGTACCGTCGGCAGCCACTTTATAATCTGTCTTTTGACTTGACAAATCTTTCGTTTCCTGCTTCCGACTAGCAGGCTTTTTGACGGTTTTTTCCTTCTTAGTAAACACGTCTAAAATGTGGTCGCTGCCGATATTGCTGGTCATCACAATTACGGTATTTTTAAAGTCAACCACTCGACCTTGAGAATCGGTAATTCTGCCGTCATCCAACACTTGCAACAAAATGTTAAATATATCGGGGTGTGCCTTTTCCACTTCGTCAAACAGCACTACCGAATAAGGGCGTCTCCGCACTGCTTCGGAAAGTTGTCCCCCTTCGTCGTAACCGACATATCCGGGAGGAGCTCCTACTAACCGGGAGACGTTTTGCTTCTCCATGTATTCCGACATATCGATGCGGATCATCGCATCATCGCTGTCAAACAAAAACTCCGCCAACGCCCGCGCTAACTCAGTTTTTCCGACGCCTGTGGGGCCCATAAACAAGAAAGAGCCGATCGGTCTTCCGGGGTCTTTCATGCCCGCCCTAGCGCGCCGAATTGCCGCTGCCACGGCTGTTACAGCTTCCTCTTGACCGATGACTTTTTGGTGCAAGTGTTTTTCCAATTGCAGCAATTTTTGGCGTTCGGATTCTAACAACCGGTTAACCGGAATGCCCGTCCATTTAGCGACAATTTCCGCAATATCGCCCTCAGTAACTTTTTCCCGCAGCAGGGAAGAACCTTGAGCTTGCTGTTTCAAAAGTTCCGCTTCTTTCGCTTCCCGATCGCGCACCGCCGTTTCCAACTTCCCATACTTTAACTGTGCGGCTTTATTCAAATCGTAAGCCCTTTCTGCTTGTTCAATTTGGACTCGCAGTTGGTCTTCTTCTGCTTTCAATTTATTGATTGCATCCAACAACTGCTTTTCGCCCAACCACTGAGAGGACAATTTTTCCTGCTTGACTTTTAAGATGTCAATCTCAGATGTGATGCGTTCGACGCGGAAGCCGAGCCCAGGGGCTAGAGTACCTTTTCCTTCCCCTTCGATCGACAATTTTTCCATTTCCAACTGCATCACCCGGCGGTCAATGCCTTCCAATTCCACAGGTTTAGAGGTAATCTCCATTTTCAAGTGGGCGGCCGCTTCATCTACAAGGTCGATCGCCTTGTCCGGCAAAAAGCGATCGGAAATATAGCGAAAAGACAAAGTTGCAGCAGCTACCAAGGCCGAATCAGTAATTTTTACCCCGTGGTGGCGTTCGTAACGGTCTTTCAAGCCGCGCAAAATCGAAACAGTATCTTCAACGCTGGGTTCGCCGACAAATACTTGTTGAAATCGGCGTTCCAAGGCAGGATCTTTTTCAATATTTTTGCGGAATTCGTCGAGAGTTGTAGCGCCGATGCAGCGCAATTCGCCTCTCGCCAACATGGGTTTTAACAAATTTCCGGCATCCATTCCCGAACCGGAACTGCCGCCGCCACCAGTGCCGACAACCGTGTGCAATTCGTCGATAAATAGGACAATTTGCCCGTCGGAATCGATAACTTCCCGCAGAACAGACCGCAACCGTTCTTCAAATTCGCCCCGGAATTTTGCCCCAGCAATTAAACTGCCCATGTCGAGGCTAAATAGCTGGCGATTTTTCAAAGATTCCGGTACGTCGCCGTTGACAATTCGCTGGGCTAAACCTTCGGCGATCGCAGTTTTTCCGACTCCCGGATCGCCAATTAACACCGGATTGTTTTTTTGCCGGCGGGAAAGAACTTGCACCACGCGCCGGATTTCCTCGTCGCGGCCGATTACTGGGTCGAGTTTGCCGGCTTTGGCGGCTTCTGTCAAATCGCGGCCGTACTTGCTGAGGGCGTCGGAGTTAGCTTCGCCATCTTGATCTTGGGCTTTAGCGTTGCTGCGGCTGCCTTTTCCCGTTTCGGAATTTTTTTCTTGGGTTTTAGCAGTGGCGCGGACTAATTTGATTGCTTCTTCGAGTTTTGGTCGATCGATCGTACCGGCTGGAGGTTTGCGATCGTAACCCGGGCGGCCCGGCGGGCCGTCGCCTTTTGTCAGCAACCTGCGGCCGACTCGTTCGTCTTCTACTAAGCCAATTAATAAATGTTCAACGGCGATAAAATTATCTTGCCAAGTCGCCCTGGTGGCCTCGGCAACATCTAACATCACTTCTAAGCCGCGGCCGAGGTATAGTTGGTCAGCGTTGGCAACTCTGGGCTGTCGTTTGGCAAAAGCATCTAACTGCTGGGCCAACCGGGGGGCATCGACTCCAGCTTTGCTGAGAATGCTGTTTGCCTGACCTTGCTGTTCGAGAAGGGCGATTGCTAAATGTTCAACCTCTAGCTGCTGATTGGCAAAGCGGCGGGCTACATCCTGGGATTTGACAATGGCTTCCCAGGCTTGATCTGTAAATTTGCTAGGGTCTGTTGGCTGCACGTTGCTTCCTCCCAATCAAGGGGATTCCTGTTGTTATCCATTAATACATCGTCTCACAACCATCATAATCTTTAAACAGGATTATGAATTTATGAGTGCGGTTAACTAGCGCGGAAGTTATGACCTAATTGACCTCTTGCAAAAGCTTACAGTCCGCAATCCACCCAAAAATTTGGTGCGGTCAGACCGACTCTGGCGATTCCCTTCGGGATAGCTTCCCTCGTGCGTACTTAGAAAAATATTGCCATAAACCAGATTTTTTAGTGGCTGAGATTTATGCTATTTCCCACTTACCAATTTTTAGTATTTTTCCTAATTATTTTTAGCGCCATCGTCTCTGTGAAACCCCAAGTCGATTTGTATAAAATTGTCTTGTTAGTTTCGAGTTTATTATTTTATTCCTTTTGGAGTTTTGACTTTCTCTTGCTCCTTATTTTCTCTACATTTTACAATTTTATCATTCTCCGGGTTCTCTGCAACGGTAAGTATAAAAAAATTGCTTTAATCTCCGGTCTATTTTTCAACATTGGCTATCTCGGCATCTTTAAATATTGCAACTTCTTTGTAACTTCTTTATTTGAGGTACTGAACCAGCTACAAATTCCAGCCAACTTTCCAGTTTTGCAAATAATCGCCCCCGTCGGCGTGTCGTTCTACACTTTTAGAATGATTTCTCATTTAATCGACTGCTACCAGCAAAAACTCCCCTGTCCGAAATTTGTAGATTACGCCGCCTACATTACCTACTTTCCGCAAATTGCCTCCGGGCCAATCTCGCGAGCTCGCGAATTTTACTCGCAGCTAAATTCCCCGGAAAAGTACGACTATCAAATCGAAGAAGTTATAGTTTTGATTCTGTCTGGACTCTTCAAGAAATATACTTTAGCCAGCTTTTTGTTTAACTTCACTGACTTGCCATTCAAAGTCCCCCAGCAGTACAGCAGCATCGATTTAATCCTCGCGGCAATTTCCTATTCCTGTCTAATTTACGTAGATTTCAGCGGGTACTCGGATTTAGCGAACGGCATTTCCTGTTTGCTGGGTTTTAAACCCATTGCCAACTTTAATATGCCATACCGATCGCTCAGCCTGCAAGAATTTTGGAAAAGGTGGCACATCAGTCTTTCCGAGTGGCTGAGGGATTACCTTTACTTTCCCTTGGGCGGCAATAAATACGGTCAGTTGAGGAAGTACCTAAATCTATTTTTAACAATGGCGATCGGTGGATTGTGGCACGGCGCAGGTTTAAACTTTATTTTCTGGGGAGCAATTCACGGTTTAGGATTAATTGTCAACCATTTATGTAAAGATATCCCCCAAGCTATTCACTTTAAATTAGATTATGCCTTTCCCAGATTTGCTAAATTTTGCAGTTGGTTGTTAACATTTAGTTTTGTTACTTGTAGCTGGGTATTTTTCGGCACTCCCAACTGGGAAACTGCGGTGAGTTTTTTTGAAGGAATTGTCCATCCTGCCGTCGCAACTTTTCAGTTTAACTTTTGGCAATTGTATTTAGTAATTGCAGTCATCGGCGCGCTCAACTTTTGGGGCGATCGCTTCGCTAAACTATTGCAAACTGTATTGTCATTAAAAAACATTTTCTTTCGGGTTGTCTTAGTTTCGCTGCTCGTGTATACTATCTTGATGTTGGGGCCGAGTACCGTTCCGCCTTTTATTTACTTTAATTTCTAAGAAATATGAAAGACCGGGAAATTTTGCTGATTGTTACTTCTGTAATTCTCACTTTAATATTTTCAAACTTATCATTATTTCTCAAAAGCTTTGCTTCAACTCCTTTCGCCAGCCCAGAAATTAAACAAGCCGCAGGCCAGATCGAACTAGACGGTTTCCGAAAATCCGAACAAGATTTTTGGAGCAAAATTAAAGATATTAACTTCGATAGCGTCCCCAAAGAACCAGAGATTTCTCCTGTCGAAACCGAAACAAAAGCGGCTGTTGAACCCCAAAAGCCTGCTAATGCTAAAAAACCAACCCCAGCTAAACCGAAGCTGACCAGACCTTATCGCAGATTTTTATTTATTGGAGATTCCGTAATGTTCGACTTAGGAATTCAACTCCAGTACACTCTTAAGAAAAAATACAATATCGCCGATACGAAAATTGACTACAAGGTATCGACAGGATTAAATCGGATAGATTATTATGACTGGTATGCCAGAACTCGCCAAATTATCAATAATTACCAGCCGGATGTAGTGATAGTTTTGTTCGGAGCCAATGACCGTCAAAATATCACTGATTATCAAGGAAAAGCCCGGGTTGTTCTGACCAAAGAATGGCAAAAAGCTTATCAAGAAAGAGTTGAAAAATATGCCAATTTACTCGATTCGTCATCCGTCGTGAGAAAAGTGTATTGGATCGGTCAATCGATACCTAATAAATCTTCTTATATCAAAGCTTTTCCCATTATGAATAATATTTATAAAAATGCCACTAAATCTTACTCTAAAATCGAATTCATTTCTACTTGGGAGACTTTTGAACAAGCAGGAAAATTTGTTCCTGTAGTTGCTAATAAATCAGGTAAGCGAGGCTATGTAAAAAATAATGACGGCTTGCACTTTACCTCCCACGGAGCTCAAATTATCAGTGACTTAATCGTTGACCGAATGGTAAGCGACCAAATATTAAAAGCTCCGAAAAATAAATAACTATAGTAGGTTGGGTTTCCTGAGCCAACCTAAAATTTTGACATTTCACCGACTACTGCAAAATTATATATTTAGTTTGGATGCAACTTGGCTTTGCTCAACCCGGTTTATAAGAAAAATCTGGGATTTAGTCAGGATAAATTTACTCATGAAACCGGGTTTTTCGCTCCCTGTCGAGGACTAATATTGACAAAAAGCAGCAATAGATGTAATGCTGAATTCAGTATCAAACAACGCCGTCCATATCTAGCAATTGTCATGGCGACAAATTATGACGAGCAATCTGTGGAAAGTCGATCGCACCAGCATCCCTGAGTCAATAGAATGCAGCGGCACAGCGCTAATCTTCACTCTCACTAAATATACTCAACCTTGGCAAAGAATAAACACTGTTGAAAAAATCCTGCGACAGTGCGGGATCGAGCCTTTGGCTGAAGTTTTGGGCGTACCCAACAGCGGAATATTAAGGAGAAATATATCGGAACCCCTCAGAAAACCGCATCCGAATTTGCTGTTTCGCGCTTTGGCAATTCAAGCATTTGGGAAGGTGCGAGATGGGCTGATATCAAGTGAGAAAGCGGCTAGAGCAAGCCATTTTAGCAAAAATCTGCTGGCGGCGTTAGAGGTGGAAGCGCGAGGGGGATCGACTCCTTTAATTCGCTGGTCTGCGGCTGTTAGTATTAAGTCAATTTGGTTGGATGAAGCAGGACAAGGGCAAGGCAAGGAAGGTGGTGTAAATGTCACAATCAATGCAGGGGAAATTGAGCGACGGGTTGTAGAAGAGCAAATTCAACTATTAGCAAGCAACAAATTTGCTTTGGACGACAGCAGCAGAAATGACAGCGGTAAGGAATATGAGAATTGTCTCGATTTTTGGGTGTACGGCCCTAGCTGGCTGCTGCCGAACCTGCCAATGGATTGCGAGGAATATCTGTTTTGGATCGATCGAGTATTTGCTGCGATCGCAGTTACGGGATCGTACAAATTGAGTCCCGAAAACGATGCAGCGGTAACAAACTTTTTGCAAGTTGCGGAAAATAATTTTAATGACTTGGAATTCTCCAAAATACTTGCCAAAATTTTTGAGTTCCTGCACCACCGGGAAGCGAGAGTCAAAAATCGAGCTGCAATTATTTTAGAACCTTACAAAGACAAGCTAGACCGAAAATCTGCGCAGATTATGACAGCACTAGCCTATAAATTTCATGTAGAATATCAGCCCTTACAATCTCTGACTCTTCCCGAAATTGAGGAGTGCAAAGCGTCACTGTATCTACGTAAAAATGAAATTGACGAGGTGTATAGTGAGGCTTTGTCGCTGTGCGGCGATCGGGATGTCGAGATGGCAAGTTTCTTGTCAGCTAAACAGAGGGAATACCAAAATACTGTAGACGAGCAGATCGACAATCTCAGCAAGTTAGTTAAGTCCATCATAAATTGCCAGAGCTTGTTAGATGCTAATAGGGAACTTTTGTATTTGACTGTAGATCGGCTGGAAAAATGGGATTACACCCTCGACAATAAACTGGCTGCGCACCGCAAAAAACTCCAAAATCTGAGCTTTGACAAAAGCACCTCCGAGAAGTGCATAAACCTCGACAATGAGCTCAATTATATCAGAGATTGTTTGCAGTCTACTTTGTATGAAATTACATCAAATATTAACAGCAAAATTAGAGAGTTAGAACTTTCGGGGTCCAAAAATAGCAATACAGCAACAGATATGTTTAAGTGGACGTGGCTATTGTTCGCGGTGGGGTTTTCAGTAGGGCTGTTTTTGTATTTATCGGATTTAGTAATTAACTGGATATTCGGGGTCAGCTACACAAGCGAATTCCTAGTTTATTGGACTATTTTATTTAGTGTGATGGTAGTATTTTTGTTAGTATTAGCTGTATTCTTTTCGGCGCTCGCTGTTTTAGACCATCGCCGAGAATCTCAATTAATTCCTCAATTTGATAGTTTAAGCCAAATAGGCAACAGTTTTTCTATTTTGTGGCAGAAAAGTTATTTGCAGCAGTTTGTACCGTCAGTGCGATCGAATTAAAAGTTTCAGTTGACAGTTGACAGTTGTGGGTACGACTGTTGTTAAAAGGACAACGGAAGAGGGAAGATAGTTTTTCCTTCCCTTTCCCCCTCTTAAGAAAGTTAGGATGCGGTTGCTGCTACTTTCTGGGTGTTGCTAACTTGATTTGCCAGTTGAATTAATTCAACTTTATATCCATCTGGGTCTTCCACAAAAGCGATTACAGTTGAACCGTGCTTCATCGGGCCCGGTTCCCGACTAACTTTACCGCCGCGAGCTTTAATTTCTTCGCAAGTACCGTAAATGTCGTCAACTCCGATCGCAATATGACCGTAAGCATCCCCCAAATTGTATTCTGTGACGCCCCAGTTGTATGTTAATTCCAAAACTGTAGTGTCTGATTCGTCGCCGTAGCCAACAAAAGCCAGAGTAAATTTACCGTCTGGGTAGTCCTTTTGCCGCAGCAACTTCATGCCTAGAACCTCAGTGTAAAATTTGAGGGACTCTTCCAGGTTGCCGACTCGGAGCATCGTGTGTAGTAGTTGCATTTACCTCACTCCAAATTTTTTAAGCTTTCATCTATTTTAGCTATTTCCTGCGGAAAAAACTCGCCCCTCAACCGTCGCAGTTGCCGCAGGTTGATAACTGTCTATTTGATTTAGCTTTGTACTTCCACCACACCCCGAAACATATTCATGCCGCACGTAAATAGGTATCGTCCAGGTTTGTCAGGGGTAAATTCAACAGCCGTTACCTGATTGAGAGGTAATTCTCGCACTATGTGAAAATCTGGTAACAACACTTTTTCGAGACAACTATTGGGGTCGCGCCTCAAGAAATTGAGCCGGACTAATTGACCCGCTTCCACAACTACAGTGGCAGGCTCATAACCCCCGTCTACAGTAATATTCAACTCTTGTATCCCCTGAATAGATTCAGCTTGCTGCCCTTGAGTTTTACTGAATAAAAACCACCACAATTCCAAACCTATTAATGTCAAACCACCTATTGTTACGCCAACTTTTAAACCTAGTGGCTGTTCAATGCTGCGGAATTGAGTCGTTGAAGTAGAATGCTGGACGGACATTTTGGAAGCTTGAACTCCCGATGCTATTCCCATCACCAGCCCTAAACTCGCGAGACTTCCCCAAATTTGACGATGCTGTAACATTTTTTTAATTCCTCCAAATTTAGGCAATAGATTTTGGGTGAAAATTCCGCAATCGCAAAGCATTACTAACTACAGATACTGAACTGAAAGCCATTGCTGCACCAGCGATAATTGGATTTAGCAGCCAGCCAAACATGGGGAACAAAATGCCCGCCGCGATCGGTATTCCAGCGATGTTATAAATAAACGCAAAAAACAGATTTTCGCGGATGTTCCGCATGGTGGCGCGGGAAAGTTTAATTGCTGTAACTATACCTTGCAAATCTCCTGAAATTAAGGTAATGTCGCTGGCGGCGATCGCCACATCTGTGCCTGTGCCGATCGCAATTCCCACGTCTGCTAAGGCCAAAGCCGGTGCATCGTTAATCCCGTCTCCCACCATCGCGACAATTTTTCCTTCGCCTTGCAGGGCTTGGATTTGAGCTGCTTTTTGGTCGGGTCTAACTTCGGCAAAAACGCGAGTAATACCCACAGATTGGGCGATCGACTCCGCCGTCGCGCGGTTGTCCCCAGTCAGCATCGCCACCTCCAAACCGAGTTTTTGAAGTGCTTCCACGGCCTGCGCTGACGAGGGTTTGAGGGCATCAGCAATGCCCAGAATTGCCTCTATTTTGCCTTCTACAGCCATCCAAACAACTGTTTTGCTCGCAGCTTCCAAAGCTCTCGCGCGCAGTTCCAGATATTCAGTATCGCACCCTAGTTCCTGCATCCACCTCAGCGTTCCCAGGGCGATCGACTTTCCCTCCACAACTCCGCGCACTCCGCTTCCCGCGATCGCCTCAAAATTCTTAACATCCGTCCAATTAACCTCTTGAGAGTGAGCGTACCTCACAACAGCTTCCCCCAGAGGATGCTCCGAATTTCGCTCTACAGACGCCGCCAATTGCAGCAACTTTAACTCATTGCTGTCCGCCGTTCCTTTAATTGTCACAAAATCAGTTACAGTTGGCTTGCCTTCTGTGAGAGTTCCTGTTTTATCTAACACGATAATTTGGATTTTGTGAGCCAATTCTAAACTCTCCGCTCCTTTGATTAAAATCCCGTTTTCTGCACCTTTACCAGTTCCCACCATCACAGCAGTCGGAGTCGCCAAACCCAGAGCGCAAGGACAGGCTATAATCAGCACTTCCACCATTGTTACTGTAGCTAGAGTGAAGTTGCCAGTCGCGTTAAACCAGATAATAAAAGTAGCTAAACCGATGGCAATTACTGCGGGAACAAACCAACCAGTCACTTGGTCTGCTAACTTTTGAATCGGTGCTTTTGAACCTTGTGCGTCCTGCACCATCTTGACAATTTGAGCTAAAAATGTATCTTTTCCAACTCTTGTCGCCCGAAACTTGAAGCTGCCAGTTTTGTTAATTGTGGCTCCGATAACTTCGTCGCCAAGCTGCTTTTTGACAGGCAAACTTTCTCCCGTAACCATTGCTTCGTCTACCGTCGAAGCACCCTCAATTACCTCTCCGTCTACGGGGATTTGCTCTCCCGGCCGCACCTGCACGATGTCGCCAATTTCCACTTGGGCGATCGGCACTTCCAACTCTTGCCCGTTGCGAATTATCCGAGCAGTTTTTGCTTGCAAACCCATGAGTTTGCGAATTGCCTCCGAAGTCTCTCCCTTCGCCCGATTTTCTAGGGTTTTTCCCAACAAAATTAAGGCGATAACGCTAGCGGCAACTTCGTAGTAAACGCCAGGAGTCAAACCTTGGGCGGTGAATAAACCAGGAAAAAATGTCACAAATACAGAATAAAAGTAAGCAGCACTCGTACCCAAAGCAATCAGGGTATCCATTGTTGCTACACGCCGTTTGAGGGATTTCCAAGCTCCCACATAAAACGATTTGCCGCACCAAAATTGTACGGGTGAGGTCAGCACTAATTGCAGCCAAAAATTGTGCAGCCACGCGGGAATAAATGGCAGGTGCAAGCCCGTCATCGCCGGAATAGCACCCACAACCAGCAGGATGCTGATGATACCTGCTGTCCAGAGTTTCCGCTGCAAGGTTTGAGATTCCGATTTGCGATCGGCTTGTTCGGAATCATCCTCTGTGGCAGCCATTTCTGGAAGTGGCAAAGCTTGGTATCCCGCTGCATCAACAGCCGATTGAATTGTTTCTAAGTTGGTTTGCTTGGAGTCGTATCGGATGGTTGCTTGTTCCATCCCAAAATTGACATGACACTCAATTACGCCGGGAACCGATTGAATTGCTTGTTCGATAGAGGAAGCACAAGAAGCACAACTCATGCCCCGCAATTTAAGTGTGAGATTGTCCATATATGCACTCCTAAGTTATAAAGTTACCTTCTGTCTTCAAATGACCTCGCCTAAATACGGATAACGTGCGACGTACTCCTGTCGTGGAGAATCAAAAATTTTAGACTCTTGTTAAATCTCCCAGATTCAAAGCTGCAAGTAAATCTAAAATCTAAAATCTAAAATCTAAAATTGACTTGCTGGATAGCCAGCAGATGCGATCGCTTTTCTAACTTCACTTTCCGGCTTTGCGGTTTGAATTGTGACCAATTTTGTCTTGAGATCCGCCTCAACCGTGGAGGCTGAGTCAATGTCTTGGACTGCTTTTGCGATCGTAGTCGCACAAGCAGAACAAGCCATCTTAGGAACTTTTAGCTGTAAAGTCATAATTTGAACCTCAGCAGAAACTACTCTGCTCAATCAATGAATTAACTCCATTGTAAAGTCTCCAGTAGGCAGGAGAGTCAAGGGGAATTGCAAAATAAATCAGGAATTATGAAAAAAGTGGTTTGACACGCTACCCATAGGGGTAAGGCGCGCACTCTGCACCCTACCTAATTACGTTCAAGAGAGTTCTGTAAATCTTAACTTTGAGTGCGAGCGGCTACATAGTAATAATTCTTTACAAGTCCGATTAAAAAATTTCATCCTAATTTCATTTATATGTGAAAAGCTGAAGATAAATGGCAGTTTTAAGGATATAAGCTCTATGAAACAAATTTCATTAAAAACAGGCTTTGCAGCGCTGATATTGACCGCCACAGCCGCTTTAACCAGTGGAGTGCTTGCAGCTTGTTCCAAAGCCCCTTCCAGCGAAACTCAAGCCCCTAATGTTACGGCTGCAACCGCAGCAAACAACAAGCAAGACGCGGCACAAGGCGGCGGCATGGGTGGGATGAATCATGGCATGAATCACAATATGTCAATGGATTTAGGCCCTGCTGATGCCGACTACGATTTGCGATTTATTGATGGGATGACAGTACACCATCAAGGTGCTGTAAACATGGCAAAAGAGATGCTGAATAAATCAAAACGCCCCGAAATGAAAAAACTAGCAAATAACATAATTGCTGCTCAGAACCGCGAAATCAATCAAATGAAAGAGTGGCGAAAAACTTGGTATCCCAAAGCCAGCAGTACGCCGATGGCTTATCACGCTCAAATGGGTCACATGATGCCAATGACTCCCGAACAAATGCAAAGCATGATGATGAGCATGGATTTAGGTGCTGCTGACGACCAGTTTGATTTGCGGTTTATCAATGCGATGATTCCTCACCACGAGGGAGCTTTAGTGATGGCTGAAGATGCTTTGAAGAAGTCAAAACGGCCGGAAATGAAGAAATTGTCTCAAGAAATTCTGAGTTCGCAAAAGCAAGAAATTGAGCAAATGAAAAAGTGGCGGCAAGCTTGGTACAAACAGTAATTTAGCTCACCTCAACAAAACGTGACCCAAATCCTGAAAATGAGTGACATTAATCACAGTAGCTCAAGAGTTCCGAAAATACTTGCTTCACAAAAGCAAGAAATTGAGCAAATGAAAAAGTGGCGACAACTTTGGTAGACAAAGTAATGTAGCTCGACTGTGGCTGTCAGCATTTGTTTGACTCCATCTCAGTTTCATGAGATTACCTACACATACTGTAGATAATTGAGCCGCCCTACATCTAAAGTAGTAGAAAGTTACGTAAGAATACTGTAGACAATGGAGCGGCCCTACATCTAAAGTAGTAGTAGATAAGTCAGCAAAATGCTATATAGACGGGGTACTTTATGATCTTGAACAGCTTGGAATTAAACACAACTTATAAATCAAATACGGCCGTAGAAGAGCTAGTGAGCGCATTAACAAACGAAATTGAAGCGCAAGCAGAGATAAAAAAACCGGAAAAAAATTTACAGCAAAATCGCCTGTCATTAGGCGAAACTTATCTTCGTATTTTAGAAACCGGTGGACATCTGGGCTGCTGATGCGAAATTTCATCCTAATTTCATTTGACGGTGAAATACTAGGTTGAGTAGAGCATTTCTAGCTCTCGGTCATTGCTTAGCGGTCGCTTCTTGGAAAATGCTAATAAGTAGCTTTACTTAAGTGGTATCACTTACTTACCTTGGCAAAATACCAACCGTTAAACCTGTGGCACTCAACCTGATTTCAAGGACAATGCCAACGATGATATTTCATAAATATGCTCAGTCTCCGGCAATTATTAGCAGCTTTTCTGGAATTTTGTTCAGCCTAATTTTGCTAACTTCTCCCGCCGCAGTTTTTGCCCACGCTGGCCACGGAAATGAATTTCACCAAAGCAGCGAAACACCTCAAAGTCCTGCTGCTATTTCTGTGGATGCCGAAACAGCAAAACGGTTAGGAATTAAAATCTCCCCTGCCGCCCGCCAGAGACTAGATATCGGCATCAAAACCACAGGACAAATTGAAACTTTGCCGAACCAAAAAGTAGAAGTGACGGCTCCTGTTGCTGGCAAAGTAGTAGAGTTACTGGTGAAGCCTGGGGACAAAGTATCAAAAAGTCAACCCGTTGCGGTTTTATCGAGTTCAGAATTAGGACAATTGCGGGTTGAATCTCTCTCGAAACGTGCCGAAGCTGAGGCAGATTTGCAGCAGGCGGAAGGAGATTTCAAACTAGCACGAGAAAATTACGATCGCCAACTTCAAATATCCGCAGCAGAAATCGCCCAAGCCCAAACCCAATTGGCAGCGGTAACTAAGCAGTACCAGCAAGAACAAGAATTAGTAAACAAGCGTTCCGTGGTGCAAGCCGCTCAAGAAAACTATCAGCGTCAAGTTGAAATAGCGCAAGCAGAAATAGCGCGGGCAGAAACTGAACTGACTGTGGCTAAAGAACAGTTCGATCGCGACAAAGAATTAGCGGCATCAGGGGCGATCGCGCGGCGCACAATGCTGGAATCGCAAGCCCATTTCGCCGAAGCAAAAGCCACTGTTGCTAAAGCAAAAAGCCGTCCTGAAGTTATCAAAGCCCAAACCGAAATTAAACAAGCCGAAGTAGACCTGCCGATGCGGGAATTGCGCGAATCTCAAGGCAGAGTAGCGGAAGCAAAAGCTCAACTTACCAGAGCTCAGAGTCGCCGGGAAGTCCTAGAAGCCGAGAACCAACTCAAACGCGGCAAAACTGCCGTCGAAGTCGCTCAGTCGCGCATTCGCTTGGCTGACGCAGCCTATCAAGCGCGGCTGCAACAATTAGGAACGGTTGCCAACGATCGAGGACTCGTTACCGTAGTTGCTCCGATTTCCGGGACGGTAGCCGATCGCGAAATCACCCCAGGAGAGTCAGTAAACGCTGAAAAACCGTTGATGAGTCTGTTAAATGACAGTCGCGTTTTTGCCACAGCAAATATTTACGAAAAAGACCTGAATCAAGTAAAACAGGGTCAGGAAGTCAGGGTAAAAGTTGCTAATTTACCCCATCGCACTTTCAATGGAAAAATCGCCTTAATTGGGTCATCCGTGGAAGGAGAAACGCGGGTTGTGCCGGTGAAAGCAGAACTAGATAATATTAACGGCGAATTAAAGCCCGGACTGTTTGCGGAGTTGGAGATTTTAACCGACAAAACTGCAACAAATATTTTAGCAATTCCGAGTGCGGCGGTAGTGGATGTTAGCGGTAAAAAAACCGTTTACGTCCAAAATGGCAATGCTTATCAAGCGGTTGAAATTGAACTCGGTCAAACTGCCGGAGATTTAGTTGAAGTGAAGAGGGGTTTATTCGAGGGAGATTTGATAGTAACGCAGCGAGCACCTCAACTTTACGCACAATCTTTGCGGGGCGGCAGCAAGCCCTCAAAAGACGAGGCAAAAAAAGAGGCATCTCCAAAGGTAACAGAGGTTAATTTGAATAATTTACCCGTGTCTTTATGGTGGGCGGGAATAGGGGGAGGAGTTGCGATCGCATCCCTGACTTTCACAGCCGGCGTGTTGTGGGGAAATCGGCGCAAATTGCCAGCAATAGCAGCGGATTCTGGAAACTATGCCGCCAACAATAGTTTTTCCGCCTCTGCACCGGCGTTGCAAAATGAACTGCTGTTACACAATGACAACCATCACCTTAAAACTCAAGAGGCAGAAGTCAAGAGTTTGAAGTAAACAATTGTTTGAATAGAGCAACTAAATTTGCCGAAGTATGTATCTATTAACTCAAAGCTAATAAAATGTTCAGCAGTATTCTTAGATGGGTAATTAATCGCCGCTGGCTAGTTGTGATCGCCACCATTATTGTTAGTCTTTGGACATCTTATATCATCCCTCAAATGTCGCTTGATGTCTTCCCTCCTTTTGCACCCCCGCAGGTGGAAATTCAAACCGAAGCACCGGGACTCGCGCCGGAAGAAATCGAGTCTTTAGTAACACTGCCGATCGAAAGTGCAATTAATGGAACTCCTGGGGTGACAGCAGTGCGATCGTCTTCGGCTGTGGGCCTTTCTGCGGTTAAGGTAATCTTTGATTGGGGAACAGAAATTTATCAAGCGCGGCAGTTGATAACAGAACGGTTGCAGCAAGCTCAAAGCAAACTTCCGGCTGGGGTAGAAATACCGCAAATTTCTCCGACAACTTCTCCTGTGGGCACTGTTATTACCTATGCTTTTACGTCAGAAACTACTCCTTTGATGGAAGTGCGCCGTCTGGTTGATTGGCAAGTCACAAATCGGCTTTTGGCAGTGACTGGCGTTGCTCAAGTGGTGGCTTACGGTGGCGACGAAAGGCAGTATCAAGTATTAGTAGAACCTGCCAAGTTGAAAGCTTTTAATGTGTCGTTGCAGCAAGTAGCTGAAGCGACGGCGGCTGCGAATGTTAACGCGCCGGGGGGGTATTTAATTACGCCGGATCGAGAAACTTTAATCCGGGGGGTGGGGCGGATTGAGTCTCTGGAAGATTTGCAGCAATCTGCGATCGCCTCTCGCCACGGAACGCCCGTCAGAATTGGTGATGTAGCTGATGTCAAGATTGGTGCTGCAATCAAGCGGGGCGATGGCAGTTTTAACGGCAAAAAAGCTGTGATTGTGATGGTAAACAGACAGCCAGTTGCTGATACTCCGACAGTAACTAAAGCGGTTGAGGCGGCAATGGCTGAGGTGCAGCAAGCTCTGCCCAAAGATATTAAAGTTACTGTGACTTTTCGACAGGAAGAATATATTAATTCCTCGGTGGAGAATGTGCGATCGGCTTTAGTTGAAGGCAGCATCATTGTCACCCTTATTCTCATCCCGTTTTTGATGAATTGGCGCACTCTGGCGGTTGTTTTGCTGGATTTCTTTCTGACTTGGCTGTTGGCGCTGCTGGCGATGTATTGGCTGGGGCTGGGGCTGAATACGATGACTTTGGGGGGTTTGTCGGTGGCGATAGGCACTGCGATCGACGATGCGATCGTCTATGCGGAAAATACCTACCGCAACTTGAGAGAAAATACGTCTTCTCTTCATCCGCGTCCGGTGATGGATGTGATTTTTGACGGCAGTCAGGAGGTGCGCGATTCGTTAATTGGAGCGACTGTTATTGGCATTGTGGTGTTTTCGCCTATTTTTACTTTGCCCGGTGTAGAAGGTCGGATTTTTACGCCGATGGGGATCACTTATCTGGTAGTTGTTGTGATTTCTAGTCTGGAATCGCTGTTAATATCTCCGGCCCTTTGCGCTATCTTGTTGCCTAACAAACGCATGAGCGCTGCGGAACCTTGGCTGCCGAGATTTTGCAAGAAAATATATCATTTTTTGATAAAATTCTCAATGCGTTATTCGGGAATAATTTTAGCTTTTGCTGCTGCTAGTATGGTGGCGGCATTAATTATTTTGCCATCCTTTGGACGGGTGTTTTTGCCGGAGTTTCAGGAGCAAACTTTGGTGAATACTATTCAGCTTTATCCGGGGGTGTCTTTGGAGACAACAGATAGCGCGGCTTTTGCTATTGAAGATGCACTTAAGGATGATAGCAGGTTTGAATACGTGCAAGTGCGATCGGGCAGAGCTCCGGGAGATGCTGATGCTGCGGGAGTCAATTTAGCTCACATCGATATCGGTTTGAGCGAGGAAGGGATGAAAAACAGGCCGAAAACTTTGGAGTCGCTGCGGCAAGAATTTGCTAAATTGCCGGGAGTTGCACCCAATATCGGCGGTTTTATTTCTCACCGGATGGATGAGGTTTTATCTGGTGTCAGAAGTGAGATTGCTGTTAAAATCTTTGGCCCGGATCTGGATCAACTTCGCAGCATCGGTGCCAAAGTTGAAGAGCAAATGAAAACAGTTGAGGGAATTGTGGATTTGCAACTCGAACCGCAGGTGCCAGTGCAACAAATTCAAATTAAGTTTAACCGCCAAGCTGCGGGTAGATACGGTTTGAAAATCGGAGAGCTTTCTGAAATAATAGAGACAGCTTTAAACGGCAAGGTTGTTTCTCAAGTTTTGGAGGTGCAGCAAACTTTTGACTTAGTTGTTTGGTTGCAGCCTGAAGCTCGAAATAACTTAGAAACTATTCAGAATTTGTTGGTTGATACTCCGAGCGGCAACAAAATTCCTCTGGCCCAAGTTGCTACTGTAAAATACGGTACGGGCCCAAATACGATTAATCGCGAGAATGTTTCTCGCTTGATTGTGGCGGCGGCGAATGCTAAAAGTAGGGATTTGCGATCGGTTGTGAATGAAATTCAAGCTAAAGTAAAACGAGAGGTGCAGTTGCCTTTTGGCTATTTTATCCAGTACGGCGGTCAATTTGAAGCTGAGCAAAGAGCTTCGCAAAATATTATCATATTTAGTGCGATCGCCTTTTTGGTAATTACAGTATTGATGTACTTGTCCGTCAAGTCGATCGCTTCAACTGCTATGATTATGATTAATTTGCCGATCGGATTAGTGGGAGGAGTAATTTCTGTAGCTTTGACGGGCGGTATAATTTCCGTAGCTTCCCTGGTTGGCTTTGTCACATTATTCGGCGTTGCTACCCGCAACGGCTTGTTATTAGTAGACAATTACAACTCTAAGTTTGCCGAAGGACTGCCTTTTAAGGAAGCAATTATTCAAGGCTCGATGGAACGGCTCAACGCCATCCTCATGACTGCTTTAACTTCAGCTTTGGGTTTAGCACCTTTAGTCTTAAAAGGCGGGGCGGGCAAAGAAATCCTGCAACCGCTATCAGTAGTAGTTTTAGGAGGATTATTTACTTCGACAGCACTAACGCTCTTAGTTTTGCCAGCTTTGTATGCTCAATTCGGGCATTTCTTACGACCTCAACAACCTCAGCCAGTTGTTGAAGACGGGAAGGTAGTTAATGTGTGATATTTTCTAATTATTGTCAGTCAGCAAGGAGTCAAACCAATGAAATCGCTCAAGTCAAATTTAATTGTTCTAGGTAGTGTCGGATTGCTGTTTTTGGGAGCTTGCAGTCAAGGCGAGCAAGCAACCGATCCAAATAGCACTCCAGCATCCCCTCCTGTCGCCTCTCAACCTGCGTCTTCTACTCCCGCCACTGCTCCTGAAACAGCAACTCAAGGGGGGCAAGTGGTGGAGTCTGGAGCTTACCATTTAGAGTTTGTACCTAAAAAAGAAGCTACCGGAACTCATTTAGATCTTTATTTGCAAAAAGGGGATAAAAAGGAACCAGTTCCTAATGCGAAAGTGACGGCTCAAGTGCAGTTGCCGAATGGAAATCAGCAAACTCTAGCCCTCAAATACGATGCTGAGGGCAAACATTACGCTGTAGTGTTTCCCGGCAAAGATGCAGGAACTTATCCCGTGAAAATGACTGCGGATATTAACGGAGAAAAAGTTGACGGTCGTTTTACCTTCAATCAATAGATGGCTGATTGATTAATGCAGTCTTAATCATTTAAATTGTCAAAAATTTGAATCAATTAGTTCAAATTGCAATTTGAAATCTACCATTGGCAATTCAAACTGCCTCCGGCATTTCCACTAATCTGCTAGTTTCAAGGCGCTTCTGCGTTATTGGCAGCGAAATTATAAATTCCGTACCTTCTCCAAGTCCCGAAAGGCACTCCAAGCAGCCACAGTGCTTTTCTCGAACAATTTGGCTGCTAATTGATAACCCTAAACCCGTTCCTTTACCGGCGGGTTTTGTGGTAAAAAAGTGATTAAATATTTTATCTTTGACTTCTTCAGTCATGCCAGGGCCGTTGTCGGAAATGCGGATGATTGCCCGATCGCCTTCCGCCACTTCTGTGCTAATCTGAATGCTAGGAATGCTTCTCTGGCTATTCAAAACAGGCGAATTAGAAGTGTCTCGCAAAACATCAATGGCATTACTGATAATGTTCATGAATACCTGATTTAGTTGCCCTGCATAACATTCAACCAGCGGTAAATCGCCGTACTCTTTAATCAGTTGAATATCTGGGCTTTTGCCATTTGCTTTCAGTCGGTGCTGGAGAATTAGCAGGGTACTGTCGATTCCTTCGTGAATGGAAGCAAAACTCATACCGTCTGTGTCTAAACGCGAAAAATTGCGCATCGACGAAATAATCACGCAGATTCTGTCAGTTCCTACCTTCATTGAACAAAGGAGTTTTGGCAAGTCTTCCCTTAAAAAATTGAGTTCTACTTTCTCAATTTCTTCTTGGATTTCTGCTACTGGATTGGGATAATATTTGTCATATAAATTGACTAGCCGCAATAAATCTTCAACATAATTGCGGGCGTAGGCGATATTTGCACCAATAAAGTTGATTGGATTGTTAATTTCGTGGGCAATTCCTGCTGTCAGTTCTCCCAAAGCTGATAATTTTTCGGTATGTACTAATTGAGCTTGGGTTTCCTGGAGTTGTTGCAAAGCTAGTTCTAGTTCTTGGGCTTTTTCTCTCAGTTGAAACTCAGATTGTAGCAGCGCTCTTTTGGCTGCTTTCCGCTCTAAAATTTCTTTACTTAAAGAAGCATTTGCTCTAGAAAGTTTGGCTGTTCTTGCTTTCACTCGCTGTTCTAATACTTCTGCTAGTTCAGCAAGTGCTGCCTCCGCTTTACGGCGTTCTGCAATCTCATTTTCTAATGCTAAGTTGGCGGCTTCTAGCTTTGCAGGACTGGGAAGTGCCAGTGCAAAAGGCATCAATGTTAATAGCAACAAAACTGAACTTCCGGCTACGAAAGCTGTAATGGCTTTCATGAACTCTGACACTAAAGATTCAGGAAACCAAACATACCATGTTTCTATGACGTGGATTGTGCCGCAGGTGACGAAGAAAGCTCCAAATACCAGGAACATCCACTGAAAGGGGATATCTCGCCCTTTGTAAAGGGCATAAACTAGCATTGTGGGAATTGCATAATAGGAAACTACGATGATAATTTGCAGCCAGTTCCAACTAGGTATTTCCGAGTTGACTAAAACCGAAGTAATTGCTAAGCCAAGCATAAAACTCCTTGATGGTAATCGGGTCAAATTTTCCGAATTATACTCGATTAGATCGATGCACCATTTATTGCGATCGCACTTTATTTCCTATTTCGTTGCCTGTGTTTTTTTGAATGGGAAAAAGACGCGACCTGCCAGACTTTGGAAGTAGATGCCACCGACAGTACCTAAAAACACTAAATAAGCGATCGCCTGCACGACATAGAGCTTATCCGTGTAGCCAAACAACGCACTCAACAACAAACCGGGAAACTTTTCTTCGGGAAGTAGTTTCGAGGTATTCCACACCATCGGCCCGAGAATGCAAGAGTGTACTTTGGCAAATCTTTCGTAATAGAAACACAGTGCGGCTGACTCGCGATTTGCTTGCGATAAAATATTCACCGCGCTGTCAAACAATCCCAAAGTAGATACCACTAAACCCGCTACAATGAAGAGCAATAAAATGCCCATATATTTGAAAAACAGGCGGATATTAATTTTTATTCCCCATTTAAACAGCAGGACACCAATTCCGGTGGCTGAGAGAATGCCCGCCAAAGCACCAATCGCTGGCATAATCCCTTGTTGAAACTTGGCAACGACAAACAAAACGGTTTCAAATCCTTCGCGTAAAACGGCAATCAAAACTAAACTAAATACGCCCCAGCCGGCATGAGAATTTTGCGTTAAGGCAGCACTTACGGCGCCTTCGACTTCGGCTTTCATAAATCGCGCTTGCTTGGTCATCCAAATCAGCATCCAGCTCAGCATTGCGATTGCTAAAACCCCAAAGGTTGCCTCTAGCAGCGACTCCATAATTGGTGCAAAAGGCTGATTGGATGCGGACAAAATTTGCATAGTCCAGCCGAACAATACACCTATCAAAGCACTGGCGATAAGTCCTACAGCAACACCGCCGAAAACCCAAGGACTTAAATAACTTTGCCCTGATTTTTTGAGGCAAGCTAGAACAATTCCGACAACTAATGCGGCTTCTACTCCCTCGCGGAGGGTGATTACAAATGTGGGTAATGCTTCGCTAAAATTCATCTTTTTCTGGTGGAATGCAAGTGGTTAATGAGAAAGGTAATTGGCAGATTATTTACCAATTACCGCTCTTGATGAGAGTTAATTTTTTAGGAGGCTGGTTTGAGAACTTTTTGGCTGTCGCTTTCGATCGTTTTAATTAGCTGGCTGACTTGTTCGGTGGTTTTTACGGGGGCTGCAGGCGCGATCGCAGTAGGCCAATTTTCCTTAAGCTCAGTCATGTTGGCAACAATTGCTTTGTCGGTTTCCGGGCTAGTTTTAGCCACTTGATCCGCAATATCTTTGTACAGCATTTCCGCGTACCTGACGAAACCCCGCGAATCTTGGTATTCAATAATTGCGGAAATTTTGCCGTTAGCAACTGCCGCTCCGTATTCGGAATTAGCTGTATCCAGCAAGCCGTTAATCACTTGCAGCACGAATTTCGGATCTTTTCGTTGCGCTTCGGGAAGAGCGGCAATTGCTCCATCTACAGCTTGCATCGATGTGGTAAATTCCGCATTCACTTGCGCCGGATCTTTTGCACCTGCTTTAACTAAATCCTGCAATTTAATTAAAGTAGCTTTAAATTCAGGAATTTTACGCTCGTTTAGCTGATCTTCCACATCAGCATAAATTTCTTCGACTGGATGCCCGATGTGCGGTTCTGCTTGGTCGGGTTTGCCTTGATCCAAGAGTTCTTGGGCTACGAAAAGATGCCCTTTCATCAAGCCGAGTTTAGTCATGTAGTCTACATCTTTGGCTTCGCCTGTGAGTACGATATCCTCAATAGTTACCAAGTCTTTGATTTGGTCGAATTGGGCTTGAGTAATGACATTTTTTGAAACCAATTCTTCGACTTTTCCGTAAGGGCGGCTGGCTTGAATTTTGTTAGAAAGTGCCGGTATTCCTAACTTGGCTTCGAGTTTATCTAACTCCGAAAGAATGGCAGTATTGATGTTAATGCCGGGCTTTCCTCCGTGATTCCCGCTGTGACCGCTTGTGGATGCGGGACTGGCTGTAGCAGCGGGTGAGGGTGTGCTGTCGGTGTTGCTGGCTGTGGGGGAAACGCAACCAGCCAGAGCAACGAGGATGGCTGTAGCAGTGACTGTAGGTAATAAACGAAAAGTTGATAACATGGCAGTTGCTAATTTTTACGTTATGTGCATTTGAACTCGCAAGTTATTAATAAATATTCTCAATTACTGGCGAGCTATTCATTTTACCTATTTGCGATCGAGCTTGTCAAATAATTTCATACTTTCTTAATTTGAATCGGCGCCCCCTCGCCCGCGATTTGGGTTAAGCAATGACTTCAAATACACCCATGCAGCCAGCTTCGGCGATCGCATCTTGATGGGGATGAAACATATATTTTCCGTCGTAGCCGTAGGTAAATTCTAAGATATGTCTTTCAGCTACTCCCATAGTGATGACATCAGTTCTTTCACTGGGAGTTAAAGTCATTCCCGTGCGATATACGTCAAAAAAGTTGGCGTGCAAGTGGAAGGTTACTGCTGCTTCGTACTCGATTAGGTTGAGAACGTAGAGCCGAATTAGCTGATTTTTATAGATTGAAATAGGGTTGTTCATGTAATAATTTGGCAACCCGTTAAAAGCGTAAAGTTCGTTCTTTTCGTCATCGTTTACGTCATATCCCCCCATGATTAACATGATTTCATCGGCGGGAGGACGGGGTTTTGGCGGATCGATGATGAACATACCATAAAGTCCTTTACCGACATGGCGAGTTACAGGAGCAATATGGCAGTGATATAGATGCACTCCGTAGGGATTGGCATCGAATTCATAAATAAATACCGAACCGTTTTTCACTGGTTTAACGCCATCCATTTCGCTGGTATGAACGCCGTGAAAGTGCAGCGAATGAGAATGTCCGGCTTTGTTATAAAAAATGACGCGGATGCGATCGCCCTCTGTTGCCCTCAATGTCGGCCCCGGCACGCGATTGTTCACGTTCCAGGTGTTGAAAGTGACGGCGCTATTAAGTTGGACGATCGAAGTATTAGCTTCCAGGCGAAATTCCCGAACCGTGCGCCCGTTTTCGCGCGTCACCGTGCCGTAATCAAAATCCCGCGCAATTTGCATCGGGTTGATATTGCTGACGGTGGGTGCATCTGCGGGCATGGGCGGTATTCTCGCGACTGATGTCGGTTTGCGAGTCAAGTGTTGAAATGCGATCGCGCCCCCCGCTACCCCAGCCCCAGCTATTCCTAGCTGTAGCAGTTGGCGGCGACTCCAGCGCCCAGCCTTTTTAATGGCGGGACGATCGGATAAATCTGTCATAGTTATTGATAATTATTCTCAAAAGTTCGCTCGTGGTTGATTATAAGACATTACCAGCTTGTTGTCAATTATTGTCAACTGTTATCTTTTTCTGCGAAGCCAATCGATTTTAGATTTTAGATTTTAGATTTTAGATTTATTCCCGTCAGTCAGCCTGCGCGTCGGAATGAATCCGGGGGCTTGCGATCCAATTAGTTTCCGTCATAAAATTTCATGCTGATTTCATCTCAGTATGCGAGCTTAGATGTTGGGGTAGATGCTGCCGATCGTTAACAATCTATAAGGATTTACCGCTATAAATTAGAGTTATGAGAATTTTGCTAGTTGAAGATGAGCCAGATTTAGGGAAAGCGATCGATCGCACTTTAAAGCAGGAAAAATATATAGTTGATTGGGCTTTGGATGGCAGTGAAGCTTGGGAATATTTAGACAGTCACTGGACGCAATATAACCTGGCTATTTTTGACTGGTTGCTACCAGGATTGTCAGGATTGGAACTGCTGCAGAGATTGCGTGCTAAAAATAGCGTCCTGCCCGTCTTGATGCTAACAGCAAAAGACCGAATGGAAGATAAAGTTGCGGGACTAGATGCCGGGGCTGACGATTATTTAGTTAAACCGTTTGGGATGGCGGAACTGTTAGCAAGATTGCGGGCTTTGCAAAGGCGATCGCCCCAAATTCAACCGCAACAGCTACAGGTAGGAAATCTGGTTTTGGACTGCGGAACTCGAACTGTGCGCCATCTCGATCGAAGTGGCAACAGCCAGATAATTTCTCTAACAAACAAAGAGTTTCAACTGCTAGAATACTTTATGAAACATCCCAACCAAATTATCACCACTGACCAAATTCGGAATCAGCTATGGGAGGCGAGCGCAGATACCTTTAGCAATGTGGTAGCAGCTCAAGTACGCTTGCTGCGGCGCAAACTTGAGTCGGTGGGCGGCGCGAATTTAATTGAAACCGTTCACGGCGTCGGATACCGGATGAGAAATTAAAGTAGGGCGGGCTCTCCGGTCGCCCCCACAATAAAATTTAATTTTTGTGGAACAGGCAAGATGCCTGTTCTTAACAGTTATACGATTAAGGCTAACTGGCACAAAGAAAGGTATGTAGTTGCGCTTCAGCGCTCTTTCCTAAGCTAAGAGCGCTTAGCCGTGTCAAGGTGAGTAACGAGCCTACTAAGTTTCAGCGTTTTGATTCTGAGTCCAAGCTCCCCCAAGCAATTTTCCTTGATTGAAGTCTCAAAAATCGGAACGTGAAATAGGAGTTTTCGGCTTTTTGTGTGGTTCAGATTTAACACGCAAGACAGGGCTAGCTAAGAGCGCTGAAGCGCAACTACATACCTAAAATTGTACCCTTATTTGTAACAGTTTGCCTTAGTCCTAAATTATATAAAATCTAAGTTTAAATGAATCAAAATAAACTATTTAACCGAACTCGCTGGCAATTAGCCATTTCCTATGCGGCTGTAATGGGTTTGATTTTGAGCTTGCTGGGATTTGGCGTATATAAGGCGATCGCCCACGCTCACTGGATCGCCATAGACCGCGAATTAGAATCGGTAGCAGGGACGCTACACGACAGCCTCGAAATCAAATTGCAGCAGCCAGGACGCCTAGAACCAATAGTCAATGAACTTTTGCCCAACCTCCGCATAATTGGAGCTAACGGCATTAAAGAACAGTTGCCAGATCGCCATATTTTAAGCGCTATCAACCAAAGCTATTATTATATCCGTTTATTTGATTATTCGGGTAAATTAATTGCGACCGCAGGCGCTTATCCAGAAGAATTACCCCCTGAATTTAACTCTTATTACTGGCAAACAATAACTGACACCAAAGGCAATGTTTATCACCAAATTTCTGTAGCGCTACACACCCAAACACAGCAAGATTGGGGATATTTTCAAGTTGGTCGGAGCCTGCAAGACTTCAATAATTATCTCAATACAGTGAAATTGGTTTTGAAATTAGGATTGCCTACAGCATTGATTTTGATAGGCTTTGCTAGTTGGTTATTGGCTGGACTGGCGATGAAACCGATTTATTCTTCCTACGGACAAATCCAACAGTTTACAGCGGATGCTGCTCACGAATTGCGGACGCCTTTAGCGGCTTCGCAGGCGACAGTAGAATCAGCGCTGTTGACGCCTCAATTGGATGAAAAAGAAGCGCGGGAAATTTTGCGGACGATCGATCGCCAAAACCGACGGCTGACTCAGTTAGTGGCTGATTTGCTGCTGCTGGCTCGCATGGATAATCAAGCGATAGGCGATCGCCCTCAATTGTGTTGTTTGAATGACCTGGTTAGCGATTTAGTCGAGGAATTGGCAGCAATGGCGATCGCTTCTAAGGTAACGCTAACATCCTCCGTCCGGGTGCAGCAGCAATTAAATGTTGTCGGCAATTCCGACCAACTTTACCGTTTGGTTGCTAATTTAATTGTTAATGCCATTCAATACACTCCGGCTGGGGGAAAAGTAACAGTTATTTTAGATTGCAGCCACCAGGAGGCGATCGTTCAGGTTCAAGATACCGGTATTGGGATAGCGGCGGCAGATTTAGAGCGAATATTCGATCGATTCTACCGAGTCAACAGCGATCGATCGCGCCATACCGGCGGTTCGGGACTGGGATTGGCGATCGCCCAAACCATAGCCCGAGCACACCGCGGCAGCCTCAGCGCCCGCAGCGAATTGGGGCAAGGCGCTACTTTCCTGCTGCGGTTGCCTTTGTGAGCTACTATGTGAGGGAAACCGAATCATCTTTTTGGGGTAATCCCTTTTGCAAAAAGTAGCGCGATCGCCCAAAATCATTAAATAGCTAAGTAGGTAAGGAAAAAAAACATAGTATCTTGTAGGGGCGGGTTTAGCTAAGAATTTATCATACAAGCGAGAAGATGAGTGCACTCACCCGCCCTCCCCATCTAATGTTTATTTGTAACTACCTACTTATCAGCAATTAGCAGTCATCAGAGAGAAAAATTATGACAGTTTTAGAACAGGGAACAATCTCAATCCATACCGAAAATATTTTCCCGATTATCAAGAAGTCGCTATACACCGACCACGAAGTCTTCTTGCGGGAACTAATTTCTAACGGCGTCGATGCCATTGCCAAACTCAAAATGGTTTCCCGTTCCGGCGAATACAGCGGCGACATGGGCGAACCGCAAATCAACATAGCGATCGACAAAGAAAACAAAACCCTCTCAATTTCCGATAACGGCATCGGCATGACCGCCGACGAGGTAAAAAAATACATCAACCAAGTCGCTTTCTCCAGCGCAGAAGAATTTATTCAAAAATACCAAGGCAGCGGCGACGACGCAATCATCGGTCACTTCGGCCTCGGTTTCTACTCTTCTTTCATGGTGGCGAAGAAAGTAGAGATTGATACTCTTTCTTACCAAGAAGGCTCCCAAGCAGTACACTGGTCTTGTGACGGTTCTCCCGCTTTTGAACTATCAGAATCTTCCCGCACGGAACGCGGCACTACTATTACTCTCACTCTCCAAGATGAAGAACAAGAATATGTAGAACCCAGTCGGATTAAGCAGTTAATCAAAACTTACTGCGATTTCATGCCCGTTCCCATCAAATTTGAAGGAGAGGAACTCAACAAGCACAAAGCAATTTGGCGGGAATCTGCCAGCAATTTGCAAAAAGAAGATTACTTAGAACTGTACCGCTACCTTTACCCGTTCCAAGACGAGCCGCTGCTGTGGGTACACCTGAATACAGATTATCCTTTTATTGTCAACGGGATTCTTTACTTTCCAAAACTGCGCCCGGATGTCGATGTTACCCAAGGCAATATTAAGCTATTCTGCAACCAGGTTTTTGTCAGCGACCACTGCGAAGAAATTATCCCTAAATTCTTGATGCCGCTGCGGGGAGTCATTGACAGTACCGACATTCCGCTGAACGTTTCTCGCAGTTCTTTGCAAAGCAATCGGACTGTGCGTAGAATCGCTGATTATATTGCGAAAAAAGTGGGCGATCGCCTGAAAGAACTCTACCGCGACGATCGCGACGAATACATCCGCTGCTGGCAAGATATCGGCACTTTTGTCAAGTTTGGAACTCTCAACGATGACAAGTTCAAAAAGCAAGTCGAAGATATTTTAATCTACCGCAGCACCTACGAACCAACAGCCGAGAAGCCAGAAACTGTGACGCCTGAAGTGCAGGTGCAAACAGAGGAAGGAGATTTGTGGCAAGATGTCACTCCGAAGTCGGAAAATTCTAGTTCCACGCAGCCTTACACGACTCTAAAAGAGTATTTGGAACGCAATCAAAAACGCCACGAAAATCGCGTGTTTTATTGTACCGACCCGGCGTCTCAAGCAACTTACGTTGCTATGCACAAAAGCCAAGGTTTAGAAGTGTTGTTTATGGATTCTTTCATCGACACGCACTTTATCAGCTTCTTGGAAAGAGAATACTCAGATGTCAAATTCTCGCGGGTTGATTCCGACATCGACGAAACGCTAATTGACAAAGAGAAAGAAGCGGAAATTGTCGATCCGGCGACGAATAAAACTCGCAGCGAACAAGTTAAAGAAATGTTCCAAAAAGCTCTCAATAAGCCGAAAGTGAACATTCGCACAGAAGCTTTGAAGTCTGACTCTGCGGAGGCGACGCCACCTGCGATCGTACTTTTGCCGGAAGCTTTGCGCCGGATGCGCGACATGACTGCTCTTTTGCAGCAGCAAGCGGCCGAATTCCCCGAAGAACACGTTTTGCTGGTGAATACGTCTCACCCGCTGATTCAAAATTTGGCTAGTTTGAGTCAGGGTGCGATTATTCAAGGCGGCGGGGAGTCTCCTTCGGCCGAGTTGGCGAGTATGATTTGTCACCACGTTTACGACTTGGCTTTGATGGCCCAGAAGGGTTTCGATGCTGAAGGGATGAAGGATTTTGTCGAGCGATCGAATCAAGTGTTGACAAAATTGACTCAACGTGCAATGTAATTCCCCCCCCAACCCCCCCTTGGTAAGGGGGGGAGCAAGAGTTTATTTCTATTGGTAAAGGGATAAGTCAAGCCTTCTTCCTTCTTGCTTCTTCCTTCTTCCTTCTTCCTTCGGGTATAATGAAATGCTGCACGCAAAAAACGGTAATCTGGAGGGCAATATGTCGCGGAAATGTCAGCTAACGGGGAAGAAGGCTAATAACGGTTTTGCAGTTTCTCACTCGCACCACCGCACTCACAAATTGCAAGACGCAAATTTGCAGTGGAAGCGGGTTTGGTGGCCGCAGGAGAAGCGCTGGGTAAGATTGCACCTTTCTACAAAGGCAATTAAAACCTTGCAACACAAGGGTTTGGAAATTATGGCGAAGGAAGCTGGAATTAATCTTTACAAGCTTTAAAAAACTTGGCTAAATTAAAATGAGGGCGATCGCACACTTGAAAGTGCGATCGCCCTTACTTTTAGAGAAAAACCTTTACTAGAGCAATTTTCGGCATTTCAGTAAATAAGTAGTCATCTGACCTTTGCCTTTAACTTCGATCGCGCCGCGGTTTTCAAAGGAATACTTTTCTCGCAATTGCTGATAAGTTGTCTCTGTTACCTGAATGCACCCCGGCTTGCCGTGGGATTCCATGCGGGAAGCGGTGTTAACCGTGTCTCCCCACAAATCGTAAATAAATTTTTTAATGCCGATAACTCCGGCGACAACCGGGCCGCTGTTGATGCCGATTCTGATGCTGAAAGCTTGGCTGTGGGTATTGCTGAACTCAGTAATTGCCTGCTGCATATCTAAAGCCATTTCTGCGATCGCTTCTGCGTGATCCGGGCGAGGAACTGGCAGCCCTCCAACTACCATGTAAGCGTCGCCAATCGTCTTAATTTTTTCCAAACCGTGCCTTTCTGCTAGGTTGTCAAATGTCGAAAAGATATCATTTAGCATGGCTACTAATTGCCTTGGAGAAACTAGGGAACTGAGTTGAGTAAAGCCTACTATGTCCGCAAATAAGACAGTAACATCAGCAAAAGTGTCTGCGATCGTACTGTCTCCCCGCTTCAACCGATTTGCTATTTCTTCAGGCAAAATATTCAACAGTAAACGTTCTGATTGTTCCTGTTGAACTCGCAGTGCATTTAAAGTATCATTGAGAGCATTAGTTCGTTCTTTCACTCTAAATTCTAACTCTTCATTGAGTTTGTAAAGCGCCATTTCAGCTCGCCTGCGCTCTGTAATATCCGTACCGATTCCCAGCATTCCTGCGAATTTTCCGGTCGCGTCAAACAGCGGTTTATTTGCCCACGATACCCAAAGCAGCTCGCCGCTGCGCCGCATACTTTCATTTTCATTTCGCGTGTATTGTTCTGGGTTTTGCAAAATATCTCTCAACTTTGCTCCCAAGTCATTTCCTTTTGTATCTACCTCGGGAATAATTGTTCCCACTGCGTGTTTGCCAATTATCTCTTTTTCGTCGTAACCGAAAAATTTCTGTGCAAATTCGTTAAAAAAAGTAATATTTCCTTCCGTATCTATTTTTAAAATAATGCTGTTAGCATTTTCGACTAATTCCCGATACTTAATTTCGCTTTGCCGCAGCGAATCCTCTGCTGAGGCGCGTTCGGCTACAGTGGCAGCCAACAGCAGCGATGTAACTACAATTACGCTCATAAAAGCCTGCAAAAACAAGATAGCCTCATTAATATTGTCCGCTTTGGCAATAAAGGGGCCACCTCCCTGAGAACCGCCCCAAATTGCGATACTGGATACAATGAAAGATGCTAAAACAGCCCCGCCCTGGCCGAATTGAATGGTTGCCCAAATTACTAAGGGAAATGGTAAGTATTCGAGGGGATAATGGGAGAGATCGCCTTCACTTTTTGAGTTGTATACTAGCCAACTGACTGTTACTAATAACAGCAGGCATATTCCGGCACTGATGCGATTTACAAGAGTTTTAGAACCTGGACTTTGTGAAGTGCTTGGTACTTGTTTTTGGTTGTATATAATCAACAGCAGGGGAGTAAAAATTAAAACTCCTAATGTATCTCCGAGATACCAATTCCAGCGAATTTGCCAATATTGGCTCCAGTCAACTAAACCAGTTACACAGAGCCGCAGCGTGCCGAGAGTGCAGTTGATTTGAGTGGCAACTAGAGCACCGCAAAAGACTAAATTGACTACATCGATCAGCCGATCGAGTGAGGATCGAAACTTGAGCTGTTGCAGCAAAGTAAATGCGCACACAGCTTGTAAACAAGCGCAAAAGGCACTAATTGCTGCAAGTGTTAAAGACACATTAAGGTTAATAGTTTCGTAAAAAAATACGCCTAAAGCTATGCCCGGCCAAAAGCGCTGACCAAATAATAAAATTGCAGCTTGTGCAATTCCTGCGGGCGGCCAGACGCAGGTAGCTAATTTATTTACGCCGGGGATTGAAACTGCTATTTTTGCTCCCAAAGCGTAAGCAAAAGCAATGGCAGCTACTTTTGCTAAGTATTGCCAATTTCTAGGTTGAGTAAATCGCAGAAACAGATTTTTGTTTTGGTTCATACTGAGTTTTATATTTTTAACTAACTATAGCAACCGCACCCGAGAATTAGGAGATTATTAATTTCTAAAACATGAGTTCTTATATTCCTTCTTCATTGTTCCTTATGCTATAACTTGATACCTCTAAGAAAATAAGTGTTCATCTCACCTTGGCTTTTGACTTCAATTCTGCCGCGACTTTGCAATAAATACTTGTCTTGCAATCGCTCATAAGTTGTCGCTGTTACCTAAATGCACCCAGGCGTGCCGTCATAGTTCATGCGGTAAGCAGTGTTAACGGTGTCTTTCCACTAATCGTAAAGAAATTTTTTAAGGCTGATTACTCCAGCGACAACCGGGCTGCTGTGGATGCCTATTCTGATGCTAAAATTTTGATGGTGGCTATTTCTGAATTCAGCAATAGCCTGCTGCATATCGAGGGCGATTGGTGCGATCGCCACTGCATGGAATCGAAGAAAATGATTTAGGTTCAGATTTATATCGAGTTTTAAGTTTTTCGGGATTTCACATCTTGTCTTTAAAGTTCATAGCAGAAGGATGAAGAAAGAGGGAAGCTAATGTAGGGTGCGCAGTGCGCACCTTACCTATACGTTGCGCGCTAATGTAGGGCGATGCACTCCGCACCTTACCAATTATCAAGCCTTATTTGATGGCGGCATCAATCCACTGTTTCAAAGTAGAATTGACTTCATCAATGAGAATTTCATGTGATTGGTGAGTTGCTCTTTCCACGACTTCAACTTTGCCTGCTTTCAGCGAACGACCGGGAACAATCCGATAGGGAATGCCGATTAAATCAGCATCTTTGAATTTAACTCCGGCTCGTTCGTCGCGGTCATCTAGCAAGGTTTCAATCCCAGATTGGTTGAGTTCTGCGTAGAGTTTTTCGGCGACTTCTACTTGTTGGGCGTCGGAAATATTGGGGATGCTAATGATGGCGTGATACGGGGCGATCGCCACCGGCCAAATTATCCCGTCTTTGTCGTAGGATTGTTCTACGGCAGATTGAGCTAGCCGCGACACGCCGACACCGTAGCAGCCCATCACAAAGGGCATTTCTTCGCCTTGTTCGCTGGTGTAGGTGGCGCCCATTGCTAGGGAGTATTTGGTTCCTAATTGGAAGATATGGCCGACTTCGATGCCTCTGGCACTTTGCAAGGTTTGTTCGGGGTTGTGCACGGCCCGATCGCCTTTTTTGGCTGTTCTGACACCTACAACCGTTGCTGGTAGCGGAAATTCTTTATCCCAATTAGCCCCGACAACGTGATATCCTGACTCGTTTGAACCGGTGACAAAGTTTGTCAGGTCAACTGCAGTGCGATCGACTAAACGCAAAAACTTAGAGTTTACCTCCTTGCTCCCAGCGATATAATCATCAGCAACATCGGGAGCCATATAACCGAGAGGTAAAGATTTAGCAGCCCATTTCCGCTGAGCTTCCGCATCCGGAACAGTCAAAAATAAAACAGTTTTAGCTTGATAATTGCCCGCTAACTTCGTCAATTCATTGAGCAACTTTACCTGATTCACATCTTGGTCGCCGCGAATGCTTACCAATACCAAGACTGTGATGCCACTGTCGTAAACAGCTTGGTAAAGCACATTTTTGACAACTTGCGTCGGAGAACATTTCAAAAATTTGCAAAGTTTATCAATTGTTTCAGTTCCCGGCGTTTCCCGCTTTTCAAAAGTTGCAAATGGCGACGGTTCGGCATCAGCAGGCATCGATACAGCCTTTTCCACATTAGCTGCATACTGACCGTCTTCAGTATAGAGAACTTCATCCTCGCCCGCTTCTGCCAGCACCATAAACTCTTGAGAACCAGAGCCGCCAATTGCTCCCGAATCAGCATCTACTGCTCGGAATTGCAAGCCCGAGCGGCGCAGCATATTGCTATAAGCTTGAGCCATATCCTGATAAGTTTTTTTCAGGCTTTCTTCGTTAGTGTGAAAAGAATAGCCATCTTTCATAATGAATTCGCGACCGCGCATCAACCCGAAACGCGGGCGAATTTCATCGCGAAACTTAGTTTGAATTTGATATAGATGTACAGGCAATTGCCGATAAGAACGAATCATATCTTTAGCAATTGTAGTAATCACTTCTTCGTGAGTAGGGCCCAGTCCCAATTCTCGCTGCTGCCTGTCTGTCATTGAAAACATAATACCTTCAGCTTGAGTATAGGTGTCCCAGCGGCCGGATTCCCGCCACAAATCGGCCGGTTGCAATTGCGGGAGGAGACATTCTTGAGCGCCGGTAGCGTCCATTTCTTCGCGCACAATTTGAGATACTTTTTTGAGAACTCGCCACATTAAAGGTAGATAAGCGTAAAGGCCGCTGCCGATGCGCCGGATGTATCCGGCACGGAGTAATAGTTTGTGGCTGGGAATTTCTGCTTCTGCCGGGTCTTCGCGCAGGGTAACAAAAAGCATTTGAGAGAGTCGCATGGCTGATTTCCTTAAAATACCGGATGATTGTAATTTTAGATCAACTTCTGATATTATCAGACGTGAGGCGGATTTGATTAAATATATGAATAAAATTTGGCAAAACTACCAAAAAGGAATGGCAGTATTTGATAATTGTCACTCTCCAACTGTGCAATCTCAGTGGCTTGCCTTAAAAGACGAAATAGGAGAATTTGTTCGAGAACCTAATTCAAGCGAAATTTGGGATATTGTTCATGCTGCTGGTCGATTGCTTTACAAAATAATCGGAATTCCCTTATATTTACTGGCCTATCCTACTGTTCGCAAACACAGTCAACGTTTCGAGGAGTACGGCTGTATTCGCAGCATTCGCAACTGTGAGGGAAAATGCTGCGGCAAAAATTCGTAGCCTAGGCTGCGGCGCACTCGATATCATGTTTGTTGAATAGCCTGCAATTAGAGTTAGAAACCCTCGATCGCACGCGAACGATAGTGCAGATCGATCGCTCGGAATTACTAGCTCGTTTTGAGCTTAAAAATCAAACATAATCCTAACTAGGTAGCGCACTATACGATATTTAGGGTGAAGTGCCTCGCACTTTACTACTGTAGATAATTGGTGGCATCGCCCCCCGCCTCAAACTTGCAGCTTTTATGCGAACTCTGCTGCTACCAGTCGCATAAAAACTAATTTCTGACTTTAGACGGATTTATTTTTTAGCTTCCACAGGCATAATAAGTAGCAAGGATGAGATCACTATAGAACTGATTTACTACTCATCCCAATTTCACTAATAAGGGCTTCCGTAAGATTAAGCCAGACCCAAAAAAAACACCATCTAAACATTACAAAATCCCCTATGAATAAATTTGGGGTCAAGTTTCGCTATGCCGAGTTAGGCATAAAACTGTAGGAGGTAATTTATGTTTGAAAGCGAGTTATTAATTTCGCAGTACAGTCCCAAATTCAATATTGCCCAAATGCCAGTAGAAATAGATGCGACATTTGACCACCCCGATATCGGAGGGCTGATGTTTTTAAGCCCGCAGTTTTTCGTTGCATTAATCGCCGGAGTCATTATGGCTTTCGGCTTCCAATTCCTGTTAACAAATTTCTCGATCGCCGCCAAAATCTCAAATTGGGACGAGGCTTTACCCGACGATGACGATGATGATGAGTCCCAGAATTTAGGAACTAAAATTCGTAAGACTGAAGGTCTAGTCGGGGGTTGGATTTTAGTCACAGTTAACCTGGCTTTATTTTTGGCTTGTTTTCTGGCAGTCAAACTAACTTCAATTGCCTCGGTAGACGGAGCGGCAATTATTGGTGTAGTCATTTGGTCGGCGTACTTTTTAACGCTGGTGTGGCTCGGTTCTAGCGCCGTCGGTTCTATGATAGGTTCCTTGATAAAAACTGCTTTTTCAGGCGTTCAAGGCGTCATGGGTACTGCTGGTGCAGCGATCGGCGGCAAGATGGCCAGCGACCAAATGGTCAACACTGTAGAGGCATCTGTTGCCGCAGTCCGCCGCGAATTGAGTTCGGCGGTAGACCCGGATAGCATTCGCGAAACACTGCAAGATTATGTGGGTTCTTTGCAGTTACCGAAACTAGATGTTAAGGAAATTCGCGGTCAATTTGAAAAGTTGCTGGGCGATGCAGATATCAAATCTCTTGCGGGAAGCGACGTTCTGAAGAATGTTAACCGTCAGACTTTTGTGGATTTGGTGAAAAGTCGCACAGACTTTTCTCAAGAGGAAATAAATCAAATTGCTGACCAACTCGAAGGCGTTTGGAAGCAAACTTTCGGCAAGCAGCAAGAGCAGAAAGACCCAAATTTAGAGTTGGTTAATTTTCTCAAGTTTGCGGCTCCTGATTTGCTGAAGTCTGACGAACTCAACGCCAAGCTGTCTCAAATTCTGGAAAGTAGGGAAAACAAATCGGAATCCACCAGCGGCATGAAGCGAGCGATGCAGTTGGGTGTGGAAGCTCTTGTGGGCACTGTTTTGTCGCGGACGGATTTGTCTGATTTGGATGTTGAAAAAATCTCTGGTCAGTTGCAGCAACTGACAGCCAAAGGGACGGAACAAGCTAAATCTTTGGCTTCTAAGGCGGGCGAAAAAGTGCCTGCGCTGCCTTTCAATACAGCTAAGGCTGATGTGGAAAACTACTTGCTGAATGCCCAA
The DNA here is from genome assembly GCF_013179805.1 of Microcoleus asticus IPMA8. Lineage (GTDB taxonomy): Bacteria > Cyanobacteriota > Cyanobacteriia > Cyanobacteriales > Microcoleaceae > Microcoleus > Microcoleus asticus. The sequence goes on from NZ_SRRZ01000013.1 coordinate 73,210, forward strand.
CCTTGGCATCTCAACCGGGAGACAATCAAGCAGGAATTTAGGGATGTTATTTACGACCCGGAAGCTTCTCCGGGGGCAGTTTTGCGCCAGTTAGAGCTGTTTAATCCCGATTATTTTGTAGGGATTCTCAGCCGCCGCGAGGGCTTTGCTCCGGAACAGGTGACGGAAATTGCCGAACAGCTTGAAGGTGTCCGCCAAGAAGTGTTGGAAATTGTGCAAGCTGCTGCTGGTGAAGAACAGTCTCAAGATTTGCGCAGCCGGATTGAAAATTATTTGCGATCGACCGGCAAGGAGGAATTGAATCCTGAAGGTATCGAGCGGGATTTCCAAGCGCTTTTGGAAGATCGGGATGCTGGTTTTGAGGCTTTGCGCGATCGCCTCTCCCAGTTTAACCGCGATACTTTGGTGCAGTTGCTCGGTCAGCGGGAAGATTTCAGTCCAGAGGAAGCCGATCAGTTAATCGGCCGACTCGAAAGTTCGCGCGATCGCGTGATTTCTAGAGCTCAAGAATTGCAAGAGCAAGCGAAGTCGAAAGCGCAAGAATTGCGGCAAAAGGTAGAAGACTATCTCCGCAATACTAATAAGGAAGAACTCAATCCTGAAGCGATCGAGCGCGAGTTTCAAACGCTGTTAAACGACCCGGAAGCCGGATTTAAAGCGCTGAGAGAACGCTTGTCTCAATTCGACCGCGATACGCTGGTGCAGTTGCTGTCACAGCGCCAAGACCTCAGCGAAGAACAGATAAATCAGGCGATCGACCGGATCGAATCTGTGCGCGACAACATTATCCACGCGCCGCAAATAGTGGCAGATAGAGCTAAGCAACAGTACGAGGAAGTTACTGCAAAAATTGGCGAATACCTGCGGAATACCAACTTGGAAGAACTCGATCCAGAAGGCATCAATCGAGATTTGACCAAATTGTTTGAAAATCCGAAAGAGGGTACTTTAGCACTTCGGGAAAGACTTTCTCAGGTCGATCGCGAAACTTTAGTCAAGTTGCTGTCGCAGCGGGAAGATTTGAGCGAAGAACAGATAAATCGGACGATCGATCGCGTGCAAGATTCGATTCGCAGCATCGTGAAATCGCCCCGCCGCTTGGCATCTCGCGCTCAAAAAACAGTCCGGGATTTCCAAGGAAGTTTGGAAAATTACTTGCGGAATACGGACAAGGAAGAACTCAATCCTGATAGCATCAAACGCGACTTGCAGTTGCTGTTTAGCGAGCCGGGAATGGGGATGCAAAGTTTGGGCGATCGCCTGAAGCACTTCGATCGATCGACTCTGGTAGCATTGCTGTCGCAGCGGGAAGACATCTCGGAAGAGGAAGCTAACAGAATTGCCGACCAAATTGAATCTGTCCGCAACCAAATTGTGGAACAAGTTCAAATCGTTCAGGACAAGTTTCAGTCAGCAATTGACGGTATTTTCGCGAAAATTCGGGATTACCTCAATTCGCTCGATCGACCAGAGCTCAACTACGAAGGCATCAGGCGGGACTTGCGCAAAGTGTTTGATGACCCGCAGGCAGGATTTGACGCGATTAAAGAGCGTTTAGGTGAGTTCGATCGCGGTACTTTAGTTGCCCTGCTGAGTTCTCGTTCCGATATATCCGAGACTGACGCTCACCGAATTGTTGACCAAATGGAAGGAGCACGGGACAGCGTTTTATTGCGTTCGGAACGCCTGCAAAATGAAGCCAAAAAACGCATTAAACAGCTCAAGAACAAGACCAAGCAGCAAGCAGAAGATGCGCGCGAAGCCGCCGCAACTGCTGCTTGGTGGCTGTTTGGTACGGCTCTGACTTCTGTGGTTGTTTCCGCTTTGGCTGGAGCAATAGCAGTTGGCGGGATTTCGGGTTTGTTTAGCTAGATTTTCAACGAGTTTGAAATAAAATTCTCCTGATTCTAGGCTGGCTGTTTGCCAGCCTATTTTCTTGGGAATAATATCAGAGTCCTTCAGGATTCTATAGTTGGCGGAAACACTCTCGATAAATCGAGCGCCAAGTCGTGAAAATAAGGCAGATTAACAGACTCGTTGGGCAGAAAAATCAGCGTCCTGCGATAACCAAATTGGCCAGGGGCATTCTGATAGGGCTCGCTGTAACATTCCAAGCAAGTTTGTGATAAATTAAATATCCAATAGTTAGAGATTCCGGCTTCAGCATAAAGGGGGAGCTTAACCTGTTTGTCGTAACTCAAAGAAGAATCTGCAATCTCAATCAGCAACAGTATATCCCCTGGACAGGGGTGAGAGGATAGATAGTCGTCAGGGCGATTTTGTACGAGCGAAAAATCAGGTTCAGGTTCGCTGTTTGTCGGTAAAACGATGGGAGATTGACACTGTAAAGTTGCCCGCTCTGCTACTATGGCGCTTAATTCCCGCAATAATCTTCTCAGACAGGTTTCGTGAGCGGTACCTTTAGCTGCCATTTTCACAAGTTCTCCATTAATTAACTCAACTCGATCGTCTTCACCAAAAAACCCCAGTTCTGTCAGGCGGTGATATTCCGCTATGGTGAAGCGTTTTGCAGTTGCGATCGACATAACAGCCACCTCAATACAGGTCTGTTGCGATTATAGGCGATCGTCGATCGGCTAAACAATGCTAATCAGGAGTACAGCTCACAACAATCTTGTCAAATTTGCCTCATCCTTTGGTTGCAAATTTTCCCTATTTTGGTGAATTTACTTCACGAACTTATGTTGGGAAGCATCTCTGTCTTAAGCAAGATTCTAGCGTCACTATTTATTAGATACTTTAATTAAGTAGCAAACAAAAGTTTTCTCACAAATAAGAAAACTGAGCAATACATATTATTTTGGAGGCTTGAATGACATTTACTAGCAGTGCTTACGACCAAGGAAAAGCAGATATTAAGCAGTTAAGTGTAGACGACCAATTAGGTTTGCTGTGGTTTGTTTACACCCAAATGGGCAAATCAATAACGCCAGCGGCTCCCGGTGCTTCCGGTTCTGACATCGCTCAGGGTCTGTTCGATCAAGTCAAGCCGCTGCCCCACCAAGAACAACTACAAGTAATGCGCGACATTGCCTCAAATGCCAATACTGAAATCAGCCGGATGTACGGCTCAATGAGTCCTGAAACCAAGCTGGCTTTTTGGTATTTTCTAGCAGTAGGAATGGACGAAGGAACTATTATTCCTGTGCCTTCGGACTATCAACTTCCCGAAGCAGGACAAGCTTTACTAGGAAAGATTGAGGGCATGGACTTCCAGCAGCAAATTGATTTTCTTCGCGGTACAATTTTAGAAATGGGTGCTGAAGCCGCTCCGGGGGCTGGCATTTAAAAAGATTAGTAATTACTCAGCGAATTAATTGCCCGCAACCCCGGTTAATTTATGATTAAATTAGCTGGGGTTGCTCAATCTAGCAGCCGTGGACGCATTTCAACGTAATGCTGTCATTCACAGGCGTTGCAAAGCATCTCTATAAAACTTAATGCCTGACCGAAAGCATCCAGGATACAAGCCCCCGGATTCATCCGTCCAGAAATAAAAAACCTGTATCCGATAAAGGAGCCCCCGAATTTATCCGTGGGTCAATGCTTCAATCTAAAATCTAAAATCTAAAATCTAAAATCGATTGACCTCATAACTTTGCCTGCGCTAATAAGTCTTCTAACAGGGAGCTAACTTCCTGACCGTAGGAAATTTCCAGCGTATGACCGTCCGGGTCTTGGAGATAAGCCCAGTAACCGACAGGAGGTTCCGAGTCATTAGGGCCGTTCAATAAAAGCCCTTCTGACTCAGCTTCACTGCAAAGGCGATCGACTTTTTCACGAGTTTCGCAGGCGACGCCGAGATGGGAATGTGGTAAAAGTTTGCCATCCACTAATGGTGCTTTAATTAGCACAATGACGAACGGTCGAATTAAATCACAAATCCAAGCAACATCTAATGATTTAATTGGATCTACACGGCGGTGAACCACTTTGAGGCTAGCGTACTTCGCGTAAAACGAGATGCTTTTGTCTACATCACTAACAGAAAGTGCAATGTGGGTAAAACCAATATCGCTCATTTGAAGTTTCCTCCTATAATGTACGCAAATTTTACCGCTAATAACTGAATTCAGCAGCTCTGTTCCCCACTATTTGCGGCACACCTGCGGTAAAACGCATATCTTCGCAGCCCAAAGTTAGCAAGGGCTGACCTAAGTTTAAACTGGCAAAAGGACTTTCTTCTGCCACTTCTAACTGGCCTCTAATCAAGCCGATTCTAGATTTAAATTCTCCTTTAAACAACAGCAAATTGCTGCGGTTCGCGCTGAAAACCTTACCGCTGAAAGGCAGCGGTAAGGCTAAAGTTTGCTTACTGTAATTAAGACTGCACAGTTGACGGTTTTCTTGGCGAACTGTGACGCGGTAGCCTAGGGGTGCTGCCTTTACCGAATCGCTGCCTTCCCAACTAAATGTAGCTAATTCTTTAGGAAGTCCCCAAATTTCGCGCCCGCCTGCTACCGAGTTAGGATTGTCTACGTAGATGTGCGAAATCCAAGCGCCCCATTTTCCGGCATAATTGGCGATCGCGCTAACTACAATTAACTCATTGTACTCCATTACCGAACCCAACCCGTAGGACGATATATAAATGCCACCTAGGGTTTTTCCGGGCAATAAAGAGACAATTTCTAACTCAGAGGGAACCAAGGGGCGCACTCGTGCCACATCTACCAATTGTAAAGTCTGAACAGCATAACCTTGCAGATTCCAAGGTGCAGGTGGGTATACCATTTTTACTGATTAAATGTCTGAGATTTTATCTTTATTTTAGCTTAGCGTATCAAAAAGCAACAATTTTTGGTATTTTTTCACAAGTTGTTAGTAATTTATTTATTTAAACAAATTAATATGTGAGGATAAATTTGATGAATAATTGACGTGGGTTATCTGTTGTATGGGGGCGGGTTTAGTAAAATTGTTAGTGAAAATTAGATATTATTCGTAAAACCCGCCCCTACAGATCTTATCAGCGTTTATCCGGGTTCATCTGCGGTTAAAAATCGGCCAATCTACTTACTAGCATAACCCGTACTTACCAAAAACTCCCGCAGCTTCCCAAAGAATTGAGTGCGATCGCGCCCTTGATAAACTCTCTCCAACAACTGCCAACCTTCCGCCTCCTGGCCCATGACATACTTGTTCCCCATGAAGGCCGCCAGAATCCCTTTCACCTCCCCATTTTCACTCAGACGCTTGTTAGATTCCAGCCAAAGCTCAGCAGAATTCGTGTATACTTCCACCGGATACTGTTTGCTAACATCTTGCATTTTTCCGGCGCGGTACTGCCAAACTTGCAGCGGGAAGCGAGAATCAGCATAATTTGTAAAAGCCTCCGCAAATCGCCCGTCCTGACTCTTGAACTCTGGAATATCATTTTTGCCAAAATCGACAATTTCGTAACTCAAATTGCCCCAGAAATGCTTGATATGACTGTATTTGTTAGCGCCGGAATCGTAGCGGTAAATAAACGAATAATTGCAGCAGCGGACGCCGCTTTTGATTGACACTAAATCTGCTAGCACTTCCGGTTCCTTGTCGCCGTCCAAATCGCGAATTCGCAGCGATAACAAACGTCCTTCTGATATCTCTTCGCTGGCTCTTTGGTCAGGATTATCTACTAGAGAACGAGTCGGAATCAGCACTGGTTCTTCCAATAAATTTTTACCGTCGCGGATAATTTTGATGCGGAGATTTTTAGCATTTTCTGCTTCTTTTACGAAAGAAACTTCCGCCCGAACTTTCCCCGCTTCCGAGATTTCTGTTGTTCTCGGCGGGCCGATATTCGCCGGAACTTGGGCAATATATTGAGCAGGAACTAAGGCAGTTTGACCGGGTTTGGCGATCGCTTGACAGAAAAAAGTTGCGACTTCGGCGCGAGTAGCGTTGCGAGTAGGTTCTAGCTGTTTAACAGCGGGATAATTCACCACAAGTTGTTTTTCTGTGGCGGCGGCGATCGCACTTCTGGCCAGTTCGGGAATATCCCGCGCATCTTCAAACGTCGCATCCAAAATCTCAGCCGCCGACGCCGTAGGTGTATATTTCAAGCCGCTAGTTAAAGCTACCAAAGCCTGCCAGCGGGTAATATTCAAAGTGGGGTTAAAGATACTGCCACTGTATCCAGACATAAAACCCGTCTGATAAGCTTCTCGAATTGCTTTAAAACCCCAGTAATTTGTAGGAATATCTGCAAAGTCGATCGGAGCGCGGACGGTTTTGGCATCCGGAAAAGCCATGCGAACCATCGCCGCAAACTCAGCGCGGCTGACGGGGCGATTCGGGCGAAAAGTGCCGTCTTCGTAGTAGCCACTGATGATTTTTTTCTGCGCTAACTCCTCTATGCAAGCTTGCGCCCAATGGTCGTTAACATCCTTAAATTTGGCTTGAGCAAATGCCGGCGCTACATTCAGACCCGGAAACATTAAATTCCCGATGATTATCCCCAGGGCTACCACTAAAGCCATGATAGCTTGCCATCTGTGCGATCGAATCATAGAACAGACTCCTCTACTTACAAATTGGCGATCGAAACTTTCGGAAACTTTCTTCTTTCTTTATATAATATCAGCTAGATTAACTTGATTTAATATCATTTATTAAAATTTTAGCTACGACTAGGGACACGGCAATGCCATGCCCCTAAATTATCGAGTTGTATAATAAAGCTTACTTCGACTCTAAAGTCATCTCCATCGCCATTTTTGTTGTGATTGTTGATTCTTCTGAGCTGCCAGCATTTTTAGCACTCATTTCGCTATTTGAACTAATAGATACAGTAGAGCGAAAAGGAATTAATCTATCCAAGCGCCCTGTAACTTTTCCCCGACCCTGAGAACTAAAAGATTTTAGGGTTAAGGTACTTCCAGCAGGCAGTAGGGGAGAGGTAATATTTTGGGGGTTTGCTTGCTGCTCTATACTTACATTCATAGAGACAACTCCATCTTGCCAGCTATCCAATTCATAGGTAGCAATGTCATTCACATTCATGCCACTGAAATCAGAGGAAGAAGAAACGCGCCATTTGGCTCCTTTTCCGACTGCTTCTGCAGGCAGCGGCGAGGCAAGTTGTTCTAGAGATTTAGACATTTGTCCAACCATTTGTTTGAGGTTGTTGTCAGCTCCTTCGGGCAAAATAATGTCACCTCCTTTATGAAAACCGCGATTGTCCATGATGAAAGAGCCTTTCACTCCGACCATGCTTTTGAGTGCGGAACGCATGGCATCTCGCGCGGCTGGCGGCATATTTCCAGTATCGCCCGCGATATCTGAGTTAGTATAAGCAAACTCGTAGTGAATATCGCCGTTGGGAGCGATTTTAGTGACTTTTGTCTCGAAAGTCATCACCGATATTGGAATTTTACCCTCAGGCTCAGACCGACCGGATGCGGATATTTCCACATCCATTTTTACGGTCATAACACTTGTTTCTTTGACATCGATAGCTGGCTTCAAACGCAGTTCCTGTCGTGGTTCCACTCCCGGATTTAGCAGTTCCACTTGCGGGGTTTTCGAGTTGGGACCAGGCGCGGATACGCCAGGGGCTGGCTGCTGCACTACAAGTGGAGCTTCAGCACTGAGGGAAACAGGAGAAAGCTCGATCGCCCATCCTGCACTCGCCAAACAAAGAGATGTAATAAACAGTGTTTTTTTCATTAACTTAATTTCCTGTTATTTGAATGTTTGCCTGTTGCCACAGTCGATCGACTGTCACGAATTTGTAACCTTTATACAAAAGCAAGGGAATTATTTTCTCAGCAGAAGCTGCAACATCTTCGCCACCGCAATAGCCGTCGTGAAGTACAATAATTGAGCCGTTTTCAGTTTGTTGCACGACCCGACTAATAACTTTCCTAACCCCCGGTCGCACCCAATCTTCCGGGACGACACTCCACATTACGGGGCGATATTCCCACTGTTGCAATAACTCTAATGTTCGCGGTGTAAAAATGCCGTTGGGCGGCCGCACATCCCGGATAAATTCTGGGTCTAAATCGCAAGCTTTGGCAATTGCTTTTTGCGTGTCTTCTAAACTTTGTTTTAGTTCGTGGGTTTTGAGTTTGGCAAACGATATATGCTGGTAGCCGTGGAGGCCGATCCAGTGTCCGCGATCGCAAACTTCCTTAGCGGTTTCTGGATGCCTGTCAACGCAAAAGCCCAGCCAGAAAAAACTAGCTTTGATGTCGTATTTATCTAAAACTTTTAACACTTGAGGTGTGTGCTGGCGGTGCGGGCCGTCGTCAAATGTGAGGGCAATTTCTCGGCTGTTGATATCTCCCGTCCACAGACATCTGGGAAAAGCAGATTTGAGGATGGGATGAACGACAGGAAACAGGGGTGCTAGTGGCATTGATTAACCTTGATAAATGCGATCGGGTAGAAATGAAGCTGCGTTACAATAGAATAAAGTTAACTCAATCTAGGTAAATATGACAACTGCCGTTGATATTGGAACGCTAATTGTCAGCACGCCGGGAACTTGCGGTGGCAGCCCACGAATTGCAGGAACTAGAATTACGGTAGAGAACATTGCTATTGATTTTAATGCTGGGCTGACTCCAGAACAAATCAGTGATGAAAAACCGCACTTGACTTTAGCACAAAGTTATGTTGCACTAGCCTGCTATTATGCAAACAAAGACAAAATTGACGCGGAGATAGCAGCAGAAAACGCTGAGTGGGAGCGCTTAGAGTCTGAATATACGACCAAAATTAAGCCGTTACAATAGAATATGATAGGAATAGTTAGGAGCTTATAGTAGAGCTAAATAACTGTTAGTAAAAGATGAGCGATTGCCCATTTTTTAAAAAATTAACTCTTTTGATATAGCCTCACACGATCTCGGATAAATCCACCTCTATCTCCCGGTCGATGCGCTCGCCCTACAGTGTTTTCCTATACTTAAAAAAAGCACAACCAATCGACCAACCATCAAGGAGGAAAAATGACAGAGGAATATTTAGCCGAACGAACAGTTTCAGCCGTATTTAAGGAAGAAGAACAATTAGACGGCGTAATTCGGCGCTTGCTCGATCGCGGAGTTTCCCGCGACCACATCTCAGTAATGGGAAAAAACTTTCAATCTAAAACTAAAATTGCCGGCTTTATTACTAAAAAAGATGTGATATTAGGCGGTCTGCGAAGCGGGGCGATTTTTGGTTCCTTATTCGGTTCTTTCTTGGGTTTGCTAACAGGCGTCGGCGTGCTGTTTATTCCCTTTGTCGGTGCAGTAGTATCGGCGGGCCCGCTGGGTGCGGTACTGTTGGGTGCAGCTAGCGGCGCGATCGCAGGTTCGGCCGGTGCGGGTCTAGTTTCCGCTTTGGTCGCTTTGGGAATGCCGGAAGACAAAGCAACTATCTATCAAACCCGCGTTGAAGCAGGCGAATTTCTGGTGATGGCAGAAGTTCCCGCAGATAAATCTGGCGAATTTCAACTCTTGCTAGAAAGTGCAGGTGGCGAAGAGATAGCTATTAGCGAGATGACGCTGCCGCGCGCCGTCAAAGGTCGCTGCAATAGTCCGGCAGACTTGTCTCCAGAAGTGCGATCGCACCTGTCGGAAGCTGCTCAAAAAACCTTTATGGAATCCTACAACGCCGCATTTGATGAAAGCAACGACTCGATACAATCCGAACACACCGCTTGGAACGCCATTCACCAGCAGTATGAAGAAGATGAAAACGGCGTTTGGACTAAGCCTTTAGCAAAAGCCTAGTCTTCCAATCGCAGCCAACTAATAAAAAATACAATCAAGCCTCTAGAACTGCGGTTCTGGAGGCTTTGACGATTTTAGATTTTAGATTTGTGCAAGAATTAATTAAATTTTAGATTTTAGAGTTTTAAAAACTAAATATTTAATAATTTCGGAATTGCCGAAAGTCGCATTACTTTTTGAAAGTGGTATTGCACTAGGTTGCGTTGTCAAGTACAATCTATAGGCTTACAATATAAAATTAAGTTAAGCCAATGCAAAAATACGTTTGTACAGTTTGCAATTACGTCTACGATCCAGAAGTAGGCGACCCCGACGGAGGCATAGCTCCCGGTACACCCTTTGAAGATATCCCCGACGATTGGGTTTGTCCGACTTGCGGGGCGGTAAAATCGGATTTTGAACCAGAATAAGCGAGAAAAAATTTGTCCGATCGAATGCTCAAAATTACAGTCATCGGCGGCGGTGCTGCTGGTTTTTTTAGTGCAATTACCTGTGCGAAAACCTACCCGCAGGCCCGCGTCACTTTACTAGAAGCTGGCCGGCAACTCCTGGCAAAAGTTCGCATCTCTGGCGGCGGGCGCTGCAACGTCACTCACGCTTGTTTTGATCCCGGTATTTTAGTACAGAATTACCCCAGAGGTGGGAAAGCTCTGCGCGGTGCTTTTACTCGATTTCAACCGCGCGATACTGTAGAATGGTTTGCAGGTCACGGTGTGAAGTTGAAAACAGAAGAAGACGGGCGAATGTTTCCGATCACCGACGATTCGGAGACAATTGTTAACTGTTTGATCCGGGCTGCTGAGGATGCAGGCGTAAAAATTCGCACCGGCGATGCAGTAGTTTCAGTAAAGAAATTAACGGGCAACACCGCAGAGGGCGAACAGGGGGACACCGCCCCTAGGTTTGAAATTGAGTTGAAGTCGGGGGAGAGTTTTAAGTGCGATCGCATCCTTCTCGCTACAGGCAGCAATCCTTCTGGTTTTAAGTGGGCAAAAGAGTTAGGTAATACTGTAGAACTGCCCGTTCCTTCTCTATTTACTTTTAATATTTCCGACAGCAGAATCAAAGATTTAGCCGGAATTTCTGTTCCTAATGCTAAGGTGAAATTGCCGGGAGCTAAATTAGAACAAAGCGGGCCTTTGCTAATTACTCACTGGGGTTTAAGCGGGCCTGCTGTACTCAAACTTTCGGCTTGGGGTGCGAGATTTTTGCACGATCGCCATTATAAAACATCTGTGCTGATTAATTGGCTTCCCCAGTACAATGCGGAAGTTTTGCGGCAGCAACTGCTAGCGGTTAAGTCGCAGTTGTCGCACCGATTGATTGTCTCTAGCTGTCCGTTTCCGGTGCCGCGTCGCCTCTGGGAACGCTTGACAAGTTCGATCGGCATTGATGAGCAAAAACGCTGGGCAGACTTATCTAACAAAACCCTCGATCGCCTCCTGCAAGAACTCGTTCAAGGCGAATATCAGGTTGCAGGAAAAGGCGCATTTAAAGAAGAATTCGTCACCTGCGGCGGTGTCAACCTCAAAGAAGTCGATTTTAAGACAATGGAAAGCCGCCGCTGTCCCGGACTTTTCTTTGCTGGCGAAATCTTGGATATCGACGGCGTGACGGGTGGTTTCAACTTCCAAAGTGCTTGGACTACGGCGTGGTTGGCCGGGAACGCGATCGGCAAACCATCCGATTTTAGATTTTAGATTTTAGATTTTAGATTGGGGAATATTTGCTGTGTAAAGGTTTAGGAGTTGCGATCGCGCGATCGGCTTGCCTGTATTAAATTTTGTGTTATTTTTGAACTGTAGTTTAGACTAACCAAAGATGAGAACGGTGGCCAAAGAAGAACTAGAGCCACCGCGCCAGGAGAGAATGAGGGTGAAAAAGAAAACC
>NZ_SRRZ01000130.1 GCF_013179805.1 Microcoleus asticus IPMA8
TCCTTAGTAGTGTAGATTTTCAGATCTGAAGTCTATTTATTTTCAACTCACCTTTGCTGAGTCTTTTCTTGCTGCCTAGTCTAAACTCCAGGTTGAATTGAAAGTTTTACCGCATTCGTGAGCGCATACGTCCAACCTTTTAGAACAGGAAAAACTTTTTGTGAGGTCTTCGCGAAACCAATCTCTTGCGATCGCATCTTTCACCGATTGAGTTCTGAGAGAATTAAAGCCATTTCCGTATTTTTCAATTAAAGCCAGCATTTGCGGTCTGTAAGTGTGGTTATAAACAGCGTATTTAGTATGGCTTACCCAACAGCAAGGCCAGAGTTCCGCTTCAAAACTGATGAAAATCTCTTTGGTGGCTTGAGTTTGACAGCTAATTTCTACATTTCGGTAGTAATTGTTTAGGCTACCAAATTTTTCTACAGCTTGGATAAATTGGTCTCCCTGGGGATTTTTATATTGTTCCAACGATGGGGGTTGAAGTTCTTCGCTTGCTGGCTCTGATGGGACAGAAGGAGTTGGTTCTGGTGCTTGAGAACTTTCGATAGCTATAGCTTGATACCAAGCATAATTTGCTTTTTCTGGTTGCCCCAACTGAGTCAACACTTTAGCTAAATTGCGATAAGCTCCTGCAAAATTGGGCTTAAGCTCGATCGCCTTTTGGTAATAAGCACTAGCTGGCTGCCACTGTTGCTGTTGAGCATAAAGACTGCCGACATTAGCATAAACTTCTGGAAAATTAGGCTGAATTTTTAGGGCTTTTGCGTAACAGTCTGCTGCTGCTTGCATCTTCCCCAAACCTTGAACAGCATTGCCTAAAGTTTTCCAGGCTGCTGCAAAATTAGGTTGAATTTTCAGGGCTTTTTGGCTGGCTGCGATCGCTTCTGATAGCTTTCCTTGTTTCAAACATTTCTCAGCTTGTCGGTGGAACTGAAGCGCGGCCTGTTCTTGATGCTGAGGGGCTGGCCAATTAGCTGTTTCTGGTTGGTTTTGGCGATCGCTCTTAGCCTCTAGCTGAGAGTTTTCTGCCTTCTGGGGCTGTTGATTTGCGGACTCTTTGTCATAAATCTCTTTCGCCACAAAACGAGAGGTTGCTTTCGGTACAAACTCGACAAATCCTAATTCTTCTGCTAAAGCGCGAGCTGATTCTACTTGGTGCTGGTTGTGTTCAAATATCAAGTAGTGCCATACAGCTTTTCCGCCAGCTTGGATAAAGGCATTAACAGACTGCATTATCCTGTCCCAGTTGGTATTTTGGCGGTAGATGCTGTTAGTATCTGCCAACCCGTCGATACTAAAAATTACGCGATCGTGTTCTCCTGTCATCGCCTTTGCCAGGGCTTGCCACCAGTCGGGGTTGCGTCCGCTACCGTTGGTGTACACGCTGATATGAGGAACTCCCATGCGGTGCAAATATTCGATCGCCGGAATTGTAGTATTGCTAGTCATAGCATCGCCGTAGTTGCCGCACATATAAACCAAATCCAACTGAGAGCAAAAATCTTTTGGGAAAATTCTTTCAATATCCTCCATCTTTAATTCCGCCCCCGGCAAAATCGGGTTGTCGGTGCGGGGACACTGGGGGCAAGCTGCATTGCACCTGGAGGTAATTTCTACGCTGACTATCTTGATATCTTCATATTTTAAGTACATGAGTTTTCCCCAATTAATTTTTTATGAATGTTGAGAAAGGACGCGACAATCGCTATCTTAGTTCCTAAACTTAATAAAAATCAAAAACCGCGGCCGGATGTCGATCGAGCCGCGGTTTTTTTTTAAGCTAAAGTTTCAATTATTAATCGCGGCTGTTGATAGCAATCAGCAGGCGCAGAATAAAGATGAACAAGTTGATGTAGGTCAAGTACATCGACAGAGCAGCGGGCAAATACTGGTCGTCGCGGTAGCTGCGGGGTAATATGTAAAAATCGACGATCGCAGCGCCGGCGAACAGAAATACGCCGATGCCGGAAATGCCAATTTCCAACCAAGTTGGGGTGTAGATGCCAAATACAGAGAGCAGAACCTGACCGACAACGACGACGAACAAAGCAATGACACCTAAACTGATAGTTTTGGTGAGGGCCATGCCGTCTGTTTCGGACAAGTTGGAGCCAATTTGGCGGGCGGCGATAAAGGTAATGCCGCAGCCGAGTGCTGCAAAACCGATCCCGGAGATGCCGACGCCTTGGGTTCTGAGGGCTGTAAATACCAATCCGCTGAGGGTGTAGCCCGAAAGCAGGCTGTAGGTTGCCAGCAGGGGCAAAGCGGTATTTTTGTTGCCTTGTTCGGCTGCACCGCGGGCGACGAAGAACAGAATTAATTCTACGACGATCGCGGCGATGAAGGTGGGAAAGAATATCCCGGGATAGTTGCGGATCACTCCGAGGCCGCCGTAGGCGCCGACAGCAGTTAAGACGAGTCCGCCGCCCACGAAGGGGAGAGCGTTGGAGATGACGTTGGGGCCTACGAGGGCGTGGTTTTTCGCCTCGCGCACGGCTTCGCGAAAATTGCTTGTGTTACTCACGAGGATTTACCTAATTTTGGCTGAGAATTGCTATCTATATTTTGACAGCTTTACAGTTTGTTTGCAAAACCTGAAAGAGTTTAAAGATTTGATAAAGAACGGGGGTGAAATCACTCCAAAGCAGGGATCGATTGTTTATAATCGACTGCGTACAAGTCTGTGCCGTGTTGCCCTCTCGCACCGTTGCGCGTCGCTGCAGAGCTATCATTGAGGTTCAAGGGCGCTATCTGCAGGAGGGGCAAGCTGAGAGTCGATCGAATCGCAGATAGCTGAAGTCAATCAATTTTGGATTTGGGATTTACGATTTGGGATTGAGGACTCTATGCTAGAAGCAGGGGCCGCAGTTGATTTTAGGTTTTTGATTTGGGGCTTAGTTGAAACTAGGGACAGGAAACCCCAACAATCTAAAATCTCAAATCTCAAATCGCTTGGGTTAGTTGCTAAGGTAGCTCAGACAGGGAAGGCCCAAAAAATTAACGATCGAGTTCGATCGACAAAATGCTAAACAGGTAATGTCCAATGCCCACCTTTTTTCCTAGCAAATTATTGCCAACTGCCGCCGGAATTTTATTGGCTGCCGCCGCTGTGATTTCAGGCAGTCAAGCTGCCCTTGCAGCTAATGTCCAAGCCGTTTCTACCACTGCTTCACGGCAGGGTTCAGAAAATTTGTTGCTGGCTCAAATCAGTCAACTCCGCGACGGTACAACTTCTCCAAGCCCTAGCCCGGGAACCGTAACGCCGGTTCCTCTGCCCGTAAGAATTCCTGAGCCTTCGACCGTGGTAGGGTTGGGTTTAATTGCGGGTTCGCTGGCGGTGACTCGCCGGAGAGTGAGATTTAAAAATTAGACTTTTTGCCAAAATCCGAGTGTTTGATTGTTAACCGCAGAGGTAACACAGGCGTGAGGCCCGTGTCTATAAATGCGGGTGGAATCTCGATTTAAGAATTTTAGCCGATCGCGTCGCGCAGAGCATTTTTAGTCATAGCTGCGATCGACTGTTCGGTAGCTTTCGGCAAGTGATAGTATTTCCCTCCAGAAGTCTTGGCCAATTCCTTCGCAAAGCCAGTCGAAATAAACTTGCTCTCCGTATCAATCACCAGCAACTGCATTCCCAACCCGCGAATTTTGGCAGCAATTTCTAACAATTCCTGCTTAATATCAGGCTTTTCTCCATCTAAAATCGGTTCGCCCAAAGAACGAGCCAAAGGAATATTACCGCGTCCGTCGGTAATGGCGACAATCGCAACTTGACCGACATCTCCAGACTGCCGCGCGTTGACTCCGACGCGCACGGCTTGAGTTAAACCGTGGGCCAGGGGGGAACCGCCACCGCAGGGCAACCGTTCCAAACGCTTGCGGGCCAAGGCTATTGAGCGAGTCGGCGGTAGCAGCACTTCTGCTTGTTCTCCGCGAAAGGGAATCAGAGCAACTTGGTCGCGGCTTTGATAAGCTTCTGTGAGTAGCTGCATGACTGCACCTTTGGCCGACTGCATCCGGTTGAGCGCCATCGAACCGGAAGCATCCACAACAAATACGACTAAAGCTCCAGCTTTTCTGGCCAAGCGCTTCGCCCGAATGTCTCCCTGTTCCACAAATACACGGCGCTCAACCCCCCCTTGCCCGGGGGGTTGACTCGCCTCTTGCCCCCCCGAAGCTTGGGGGGGTTGGGGGGGGTGAGAATTCCTGTCGCGGCGGGCTTTTTGGTAGGGTGCGGCGGCTCTGAGGGTGGCGTCAACGGCGATGCGGCGGACGGGGCCTTTGGGCAATACTGGCTTGACGTAACGGCCTCTATCTTCCGAGAAAATGGTGCTGCGGCTGCCCGATTTGCCTTGGCGGTTGGCGGCTTGGGCGAAGAAAAGCACGCTGGGGTCGAGAATTACTCCTTCGGGGTCGAAGAGAAATTCTTCGGGAATGGTATCTTTTTCTGGTTCTTCTTCAGGTTCTGGGTTGTCTTCATCCTCTTGGTCTTCTTCGTCTTCTTGCTCGTTTTCTGGTTCGTCTTGTTCTTGTTCTGACTGCTTTTGGGGAGGCGGTGGGGGGGGAGGAGGAGGAGAGTTTTCGTCTGGGGGAGTTTGGATGATGGTGGCGCGGGGTACGATGACTAATTCTACGGCGCGGCGCAGGTCTTCGGCGTTAACTTCTGTGCGTCCCTCGATGGCTGCGGCGGCTTTGGCGACGCGGACTGCGAATATTTCGGCGCGGTGTCCTTGAACGCCGCCCCGGATGGCTTCTTCTACTAGGTAGGCAATTTGTTCGCGTTTAATGCTGACATCTTTGAGCCATTCTCTGGCTAGGATGATTTGGGTTTTGAGGTTGTCGGTATCTTCGCTGTATTGATTGAGAAATTCTTGGGGGGAGCTGGAGTAGGATAAAGCTTGTTCTACTGCATAGACTCTTTCTTCTATTTCGAGTGCTGCGTCGGCTGAAAGTACGATCGCGATTCGATCGAGCAAATGTTCTCGGAGCGGCCCTTCTTCGGGGTTGTAGGTAGCAATAAATAGAGGTTTGCAGGGGTGTTGGAAGCTAATGCCTTCGCGCTCTATTTGGTTGCGCCCTTCGGTTAATACTGTTAGCAATTGGTTGGAAATATTGTCATCGAGGAGGTTAATTTCATCTACATAAAGTACGCCTCGATTTGCTTGGGCTAAAAGTCCTGGTTGAAATACGGTTTCGCCGAATTTTACTGATTGTTCGACATCTACGGAACCTAAGAGTCTGTCTTCGGTGACACCCAAAGGAATTTGAATGAATGGTGTGGGAATTATTTCTGTATTTGGCGAATTAGTATCGGTAGTGTGGGCATCTTGCCCGCTTTCTTCCAATAGAGAAGATGCCTTTTGTTCAATATTTGCATTAGGTTCGGCGTTGCAAAAAGAGTCTTTAACAATTTCAATTGGTGGCAGTAAGGAGTGCAAGGCGCGGGCCATTACTGATTTTGCTGTCCCGCGACGGCCTGCGATCGCCACTCCTCCCAATCCGGGATCGACTGCTGCTAACAGCAGGGCTAATTTGATTGCTTCTTGCCCGACTACGGCGGTGAGGGGAAAGGCTGTGGTGGAAGGGCTAAGGTTGGCTGCGGGCATAGGATTTTCGGATGTAAAAATTTGAACTTAATGTTTAGCTTACTTGTTGAAGGATTTTAACTTCTAGGGGCAGAATCACGGTAAAAGTTGAGCCGACTCCTATTTCTGATACTAGCTCGATTTTGCCTTGCAGCAGCGTGACGAGCTGCGATACTATTGCTAATCCCAGGCCTGTGCTTTCGGTGGGAAAGAGCTGTTTGCCGGCTTCTCCTGCTTGAAAGAAGGGATCAAAGATGCGGCTTGTATCTTCGGGGGCGATGCCCATGCCAGTATCTGTAATTGCGATCGCCCAATTTGCTTCTCCAGCAAGGCGGCAATTTAATTCAATGCTACCAGATTTTGTATAGCGAATGGCATTGCTCAGCAGGTTGATCAGAATTTGTTGCAGCCGCTGTCCGTCGGCGATTACTTGTGTTGGGGCGCAGTCGCTGGTAACAGAGAGCTTGAGTCCTTTAGCATCAGCAATTGGCTGCATCATTTCTACTGCGGTGTTAATTAGAGATTGTACATTAGTTCGCTGCAGGTTAAGTTTAATTTTTCCGGCATTGGCGCGAGAAAGTTCTAGTGTGTCATTAATCATGCCCAGCAACTGTCTGCCGTTGCGCAATACTCGCTCGATGTGTTCGGCGCCGGGGAGGGTATCTTTGATTTCAGATTGCCATTTTTCTTGGCGCAAAAACAGTTCGGAATAACCGATAATTGAGTTGAGAGGAGTTTTGAGTTCGTGAGCTAAATGGTAGATGTTTTCTTGATTGACACTGACGAGGCGCTTGAGTTCTTGATTGGTGAGTTTTAACTGAGTTTGGATTTGTTGAATTTCCCGCAACCTCTGACCGACGTAGCTGTTGAAACACTGGGCAATTGCTTCGTCTAGTACGGCATCTATCAGCCGAAAAGCTCTGAATACGTCTGCGACGCTTCCTGCTAGCAATTCGGCTTCTAAGTGGGAGAATATTACTTGACGCAATAAATGGTATTCGCGGGCTACTTCTGCGGCGTCGTAGCCTTGTTCGGCTCTGATTAATCCGTGATCTAAACTGGCTTGAATTATTACTTTTATGTCGCTCTTTTGATATTGCGAGAGCACTGTCGTCATCGCGGCCAGCAGGTAAGGTATGTGATTTTCGATCGCTGACTGCGGTAAGGTGTCAGCGGTTTCAATTTTCCGATCCAAGCGTACTGCTTCAATCCAGTTTTTGAGGATAGTATCGGTTTTTTCGGCGAGCACTTGGCTATAGTCCATGATTTCTGCGTGGGGGGTTGAGTTTGGCAGATATTGCCCATGCTTCATTGTAGTTGAGCTATCGCCCGATCGGTATACCAAACTTTGGGCGATCGCGACCCTGCCAAAAGAAGTAGTTTTGAGGTGATTTTTTTCCTGTGCCGGATCTCTGTCGAGTGCTCGTTCCCAGGTTGTTGCTACCAAAATCAGCACTTAAACTTATTGACAGAAGAGCCATAAAGTAGTATACTAAGCCAACCCGATAATTTTTAATTTTTTCAGGGGACTAAATGGAAAACGTGCAAGCTGCGATCGCTGCTGCAACATTTATCGGTGTAGTTTTTTTAATAATTACAGAATGGATACACCTAACAGTTGCGGCATTTCTGGGAGCGGTGATTCTGGTTTTTACCCACGTAATGACGTTAAACGACGCGATCGAATATATCAGTCGGAGTCACGCAACTCTGGGCTTATTCTTCGGAGTCATGGTAATGGTGAGAGCCTTTGAGCCTACCAAAGTATTCGACTACCTGGCAACTCAAATAGTTATTTTGGCTAAAGGCAAAGGCAAAAATCTCTTGCTGGGTATTGTCGCCATTACTACGCCAATTTGTGCAGTTTTGCCCAATGCCACGACAGTCATGCTGCTAGCACCATTAATTCCGCCAATGGCACAAGAAGTCGGTGTAGATTTCGTGCCGCTGCTAATTTTAATGGTATTTGTGGCTAACAGTTCGGGACTGCTGACAATCGTAGGCGATCCGGCGACATTTATTGTCGGCGATGCTATTAACATGAGCTTTGCAGATTACCTGGTAAAGTTAAGTTTGGGCGGGGCGATCTCAGTAGCAGTCTTAGTGGCGATCCTACCTTGGCTGTTTCCCGAAATCTGGAACAAAAAATTAGAAGATTTGGAGCACTTGCCACACCCAAAAATTAATCACCCGCGAGTCTTAGCAGTGGGCGGTGTAATTATAGCTTTCGTGCTGACATTTTTTGTAATAGGAGATTCTCTGCCCGTGCCTGTTTCACCGGCGGCGGTTGCTTTGTTGGGGGCTGCTTTGGCAATGCTATTAGCTCACCATTCCCAAATTGATTCTGTTAATAATATTTTGCGGGATTTAGATTGGAGCACGCTGCTATTTTTTATGTCATTTTTTGTGCTAATTGGCGGTTTGGAAAAAACCGGGATTATCGGTCATCTGTCAGGTTTTTTAGCAGTTATTTTAGGTAAAAATATTTTTTTTGGTTCTTTAGGTTTGTTATTTGTTGTGGGTTTGATGTCGAGCGTAGTGCCCAACATTCCGCTGGTGGTGGCGATGGTGCCGCTGCTAAAACAATACGTTGTCAATGTCGGGTTCGCACCGGCAGAAGTCCTGGCTCCAGATTTTGCAGGGCAGTTTCCAATCGAAGTGCTGCCGCTATTTTATAGCATGATGTACGGGGCAAATTTAGGGGGAAATGGCAGTTTGATAGGAGCTTCTTCTAATATAGTGGCGGCGGGAATTTCCGAGCAGCACGGACGCCGGATTTCTTTTCAAACTTTTCTGCGTTACGGAGTTCCTGTGATGGCGTTGCAATTGGTGGCTGCGGCTGTTTATGTAACTATTCGGTTTCTAATTTGAAGAAGTCATTAGTGATTAGCCGTGAGTTATTAGTCATTAGTCATTGCTTTTGTTGCTAGAGAACTAAAGAATAGGTAAGGTGCTTAGGTTGCAGTCTAAATATAGAGGTTGAAGTTATTCCTGAATCTCAACTCCATCCACTTCTAAGGGAAAAATTACAGTGAAGGAAGAGCCAACTCCTACTTCAGAAACTAATTCGATTTTACCTTGCAAGAGGTTGACTAATCGAGCGACAATTGCTAGGCCTAAGCCGGTACTGTCAGGCATCAAAGAACCTAGGGAGCTGTCGGCCCGAAAATAGGGCGTAAAAATCCGATCGCAGTCTTCTGAAGCAATGCCAATTCCTGTATCGGTGATGGAGATACTCCAATGTTTGTCTGACAATAATTCGCTTTTTATGCTAATAGTACCAGCTTGGGTGTAGCGAATGGCGTTGCTCACCAAGTTGGTGATAATTTGCTGCAAGCGCAAGTAATCTGTCATAACTCGATCGAGAACCGGATCGCACTCAACGGCGATCTCTAAATTTTTTGCTTTAGCCAAAGGCTCGATTATTTCGACAACAGTGACGATCGCCGATCGCACATTTGTGGCAGTTAGCTGCAATTTTATGCGTCCCGCGTCGTACCGCGAGATTTCGAGAGTATCGTTAATTAATCTAAGTAACCGTCTGCCGTTTTTGAGGACTTTATCAATATGTGCCAAATTGGGAACAGAATCTTTAACTCTAGGATTGTTTCTTTGGCGCAAAAACAATTCTGAGTAGCCAATAATAGAGGTGAGGGGGGTTTTCAATTCGTGAGCTAAGTGAGATAGATTATCTTGACTGGCGCGAAGCAAGCGAGTCAGCTCTTGATTTGTAAGTTGCAATTGGTTTTGCAACTCCTGTAGTTCTTGGAATCTTCCCTGGGTATAGCTTTTGAAACATATAGCAATTGCTTCGTCGAGCACATTGTCAATTAAGCGGTAAGCTCGGTTCACTTCAGCGGCTGAGCCTTTTAGCAATTCTGGCTCTATAGCCTCGAAAATTACCCTCCGCAGCAAGCGGTATTCCCGCGCAATTTCTTCGGCATCGTAGCCTTGTTGTGCCCTGACAGTCCCGTGTTGTAAACTTTCTTGTATGACTGTCCGAATGTCGCTGTCTTCTGATTGGGACAGGATAGTTACGATCGCTTGCAGTACGAGGGGAAGGCTGTCGCGCACGGAATCGTAGGTGAGTTGCTTGGCGGTTTCGATTTCCTCGTCTCCCCGAACAGCTTCGATCCAGTTTTCGGTAATTATATCAATTTTATCTTGTAGCGCTTGGCTAAAATCTATCATGGCTCTTAGATATGAATCAAGTGAGCGATCGCATTTTATATCTTTAGGTTAGTTTAATAATTAACTTTTTGTTTTGAATTTTCACTCAACTTTTTAGCTTCGCCGCAAATAGCTACTCCTAAAGATGTATTGACATAATTATACGCTCGTGCTAGCTTAAGTTAAATAAATTGGCTTAAAAAGTCAAGCCTAATCCAGCACTGCGCGATCGAACCAAGCGTGCGGCTGGAGCGGAGGAACCAATTTTCGGGGCGAATCTCTACAGAATTATAAAACAAAGTTAAAAATTGCCAAATTAGAGTGTAATTTTTGATTTTGAAATCTCTAGAGAAGGACATCTCTCAGTCCTAGCCCGTCAGCTAACTTCGCAGGCATTGAGAAGAGACTGAAAAGCCAAATGTTCTGAAAAAGATTGTTTGGCTTCGTCAGTGTCTCAGGTTGGTATTGTTCAAGATTCTTGTACCTGCCCTGACTCTGAAGGAGATTGAAATGTTCGTACAGCTTAATTTATCTGCGATCGCACTTGCAGGAGTTGCAACGTGGAAGCGTGTAAAACCCGTTGTCATCCGAGATGCTGTTTTGTTACCTGCTGCGGGTTTTTTGGGAATTCTTGGTGTGTGGTGGATTGTTGCCAGCTTCAACAGCGATTTGATTCCCACTCCGTATCAGGCGTTAATAGCTAATTTAGATTACATATTCCATCCATTTTATCAGCGCGGGCCTGGAGATTTAGGCATTGGCTGGCTGCTGCTAGCGAGTTTGCGCAGGGTGTTGGTGGGATTTTTCCTGGGTGCTGCAGTTGCAATTCCCGTGGGATTTCTGATCGGGATGTCGAAACCGGCAATGATGGCGCTCAATCCGCTGATTCAAATCTTCAAACCGGTGTCGCCGCTAGCTTGGCTGCCCATAGCTTTATCGATTTTTAATTTAGCAGAGCCGTCGGCAATTTTTGTCATATTTATCACGTCTTTGTGGCCGACAATTATCAACACAGCTTTGGGAGTTTCTAGCGTTTCCAAGGATTATCTGGATGTGGCGCAAGTTTTGGAAATGCCTCGCTGGAGGCGGATTACCAAGATAATTTGGCCGGCGAGTTTGCCATACATTTTTACAGGTTTGCGGATTAGTTTGGGGATTGCTTGGCTGGTGATTGTGGCGGTGGAAATGCTGACAGGCGGTGTGGGAATTGGCTTTTTTGTCTGGGATGAATGGAGCCGCTTGAACCTAAGTTCGGTATTTTTAGCGGTGTTTGTAATTGGTTTAACTGGATTGTTGCTCGACGCTGCAGTTGACAAAGTTCAGGAATTGGTAACGCATCGATCGGTCATTAATCATTAGTCATCAGTCAGTAGTCATCAGTCATTAGTCAGCAGCGAACAGTTAACTATCAACTGTCAACTGTAAGGTGCGTCGCTCATCAATGGTCGATTTTTGTTTGTGATGGTTGGTGGCGACGCACCCTACAACTACAACTTCAAATCTAAAATCTAAAATCTAAAATCTAAAATTGTATGAGTGACAAGTTTTCCAATGAATGGAACCGCCGAGAGTTTTTGCAAGGAATGGGAGCGGCGGCGGCGGCGGGAATGGCTTTATCTGGTTGTGGAATTAGCGCGGATCGATCGGCAAAAGGACTCACAGAAGAAGCCGAAGCGGTAAAGCCGGTCGTCGATTACCGAACCTTAGAAAAACCCGATTTAACCGTAGGATACTTGCCCGTTAACGATTGTGCACCATTTGCGATCGCCTGGAAAAAAGGCTTTTTCCGCAAATACGGTTTAAACGTCCAACTCAACCGCGAAGCAAGCTGGGCAACTTCCCGCGACGGCCTCATCTTCGGCCGCCTCGACGCCTCCCCAGTCGTATCCGGCGCCGTCACAAACGCCCGAATTGGCGCCGAAGGAGCGCGGCACGCACCCCTGTGCGCAGCAATGACAATTCACCGCCACGGCAACGCCATGACGATGAACAAAGCTATGTGGGATTTCGGTTTGCGCCCGTGGCACGAATATAACGGCAATTTGGAAGAATTTGGCAAACAATTTCGAGCCTTTTTTGACAGTCAGCCACCGGAAAACAAGGTTTGGGCAGTGGTTCTGAGTTCTGCGATTTACGAATACTTTGTCCGCTACATATCGGCGGCTGCCGGTGTCGATCCGTTCAAAGAATTTCGGGTAATTATTGTGCCGCCGCCGCAGATGGTAACCAACATCAGGATTGGCGCGATGCAGGCTTACATGGTGGCCGAACCTTGGAATACGCGGGCAATTCAAGGCAATTTGGGAGTGGGTTTTACCTTCGTGCAAGGCAAGGAAGTTTGGCTGGGACATCCCGATCGCCTTTTGGGAGTAATGGAATCATTCATTGAGGAAAATCCGAGGACTTATTACTCGCTGGTTAAGGCAATGGTGGAAGCTTGTCAGTATTGCAGCAAGCCGGAAAATCGCAATGAAATATCGGCGCTGCTGACAGAGCGATCGTTTACGGGGGCGAAACCGAAAAAAGGGGCGATCGACAAATTTACGCGACCGGCAATAGTTGGCGACTACAACTATGGAGGGTTTGACGGAAAAGACCGCACCCTACAATCGGAAGATGCAACTATTTTCTATGACATTCCTAAGAATTTGCCTCAAATACCGGGAAATCATTCAACATTTATGTGGCAGTCTCAGAGTATTTGGTTGATGACTCAAGCCGCTCGCTGGGGACAGATTAAAGAAGTGCCAAAAAATGCTGAGGAATTAGCTAAAAAAGCTTGGAGAACCGACCTTTACCGCAAGATTGTTGCCGAAATGGGGATCGATTGTCCGAAGGAGGATTACCAAGTGGAACCTGCAGAACTTTTCATTGATAAAAAGGCATTCGATCCTAGCGATCCGGTGGGTTATTTGAATAGTTTTGAAATTCGAGCCAACCGCCCTCAGTCTTTTTTTCAGTCTTAATTTCTACATTCCTGAACGCAGAACCTCTGCCAGGGGGCGCACCTTACCGCTTGCGCAACCGTTCGGAAATCAAATTAACACTTTACTACTTTTTAGGAGAATACCGTGACTCAATACTTTTCTACTTCTATCGAAGCCAGCAGCCAAGTCAAGAATCAGCCTGAGTTTCTGGAAATTAACAACTTGTTCAAGTCGTATAAAAATGCTGACGGTAGCGAATTTAGCGTTTTGGAAAATATCAATTTAAGTATTGGAGAAAACGAATATATTTCGGTGATCGGTCACTCTGGTTGCGGCAAATCAACGCTGCTAAAAATAGTGGCAGGTTTGGAAAAACAGAGCAACGGAATAGTGACACTGGAAGGAAAAGAAATTCGCAAACCCGGAGCCGATCGCATGATGGTATTTCAGCACTACGGATTGCTGCCTTGGCTGACGGTGCGGGAAAATATTCGGCTGGCAGTTGATGAAGTTTTGCAAAGTCTCAGCCGTCCCGAGAAGATTAGTCTTGTCAACGAACACCTAGCAATGGTAAACTTAACGGCAGCAGCCGATAAATATCCAGACGAAATTTCAGGAGGCATGAAACAGCGGGTTGGGATTGCGCGAGCTTTGGCGATTCGACCGAAAATGTTATTAATGGACGAACCGTTTGGAGCGCTGGATGCTTTAACTCGCGGCAAGTTGCAGAAACAGGTGCTGGATATCTGGGAAAATCACAGACAAGCTGCAATGATGATTACTCACGATGTGGATGAAGCTATCTATATGTCCGATCGCATTGTGCTGATGACAAACGGCCCGGCTGCGACGATAGGTGAAATTTTGTCAGTGCCGTTTGCGCGCCCGCGCGATCGCCAAGAGTTGCGGGAATCCCAGGAGTATTACGAACTCCGCAACTATGCTTTGAATTTTCTCGATCGCTACTTTACTCAAGACGAATAACACCCGACGGACAGATAAAACAATTCACTTAAGAGAGGTCAAGCCTGTGAATCTCAAAACAATTTTAGCGCGTTTTGAAAGTGCATTGAGATCCCAAAATTTAGCAGAAGAAATGGTGTTGCTGCCTGAGCCACAAGTACCCATTTCTAAAAAAGCACAATCTATAAATTCGGCAAAAACAATCAATTTTATTGTCGGTTACAACAGTTCTCCTAAAAGTCAAATTGCTCTGGACATTACCCTTTGGATTGCGCATCAAACTCGTTTAGTAACAACTCAAGAAGTCACGGTTCAAGTCGTCTACGTGATCGACGAAGCGGCCAACAGCTACGGCGAAGATACTGGCAATTTTGCTGTGGGAAATGCGTTAGCTGCCAAGCCGAAAGTGTCCGATTTAGAGGAAACATTCGCCCTTAATTGTGCAGCGCCTGCGATCGCTTTATCTCCAACGGAAAGCCCATCAGTGTTCCCAGGAAACACTTGGCTCGATCCGCATTATTTCCAAGCTGTTTTTGGCCAAAATAATGAGTACGAAGTAGCAGATAGGTTGCTGTGGCAAGCGCGCTGTTTGGCTGAGGAATGGCGCGGTTTATTCAAAGCTCATTTGCGTATCGGGCGGGTTGCTACAGAACTGAGAAATGTGGTTGAATTAGAATCCGCAAATTTACTCTTCTTGGGCTGCGATTCGGGCAACCACTCGCTGGTTAGGGAACTAGGCAATAATTTTCCGTGCTGCGTACTCGGAATTCCTTCGGCACTCAGCTATCAGATGGATGTTCAGCCTGAAGAAAGTTTGAGCAAGTTGCAGTTTGCTAAAGCTATGTCTGCACATTAAACTTGTTGAGCGCTTACGCAAAACTTTTATAGCGGTAAGGTGCGCAGTGCGCACCCTACCGCTATAATTCGCGTACCAAACCTTTTTTTGCCTTAGTCCTAAGTCGATGAAAAATTAAAAATAGTTTGCTGGATCGAACTCCCAATTACGAGACAATTAGGAGTTTCTTGATTGTTAAAAATTTTAATATTACCGTAAACAAAAATTCTCGGCACTTACCTGATCGTAGACAATTCGTTAACTAATTTTATCTTTCCCCGGCACACAGAGCGCAGGAGCCGATCGATCGAGCGTTTGTCTTCCTCAGTCAAATTTTCGTCAAAAATAGCCGCCATCAAACCGTACCTATCGGCTAGAGTAATGTAGCCATTATGATTCACTTCGGCAAACAGCTCGGCCAAAGCAGATGGAATCAGGTGGACAGGAGTTTGCATAGTAATTGACTCTCTCACTCGGCGATCGTGCTCGGGCATTTTTGCGGTAACAAAAGGCGATCGCACTCTAAAATTTTGTCAGTGTATTGTCTTCAAACCTGTGACAATAAACAGCAAAACAGTGTGAGAATAAACAACCAAATTAGTGAACGACATCACATTCAATATTTGCAAATTATGCTATATATTGCAGTTGCGTCTCAGCACAAACAGAGCAACTGCAACCTTAATTTTTTCTAAAGATTGTAAATCTGCACTTCCTCCACAGGTTCAGCTAGCTCAAACTTAAACACCCGAGAATAGAAATAGAATTCGCCGTCAAGAGTTCTTTTGATATTTTCAGCGCGGCGAAAACCGTGGTGTTCCCCTTCGTAAGCAACATAAGCAACCGGCAAACCTTTAGCTTTCAATATCTCTACCATCATTTCCGCTTGATTGGGCGGAACCACTTTATCTTCTAATCCTTGAAAGAAGATAACGGGACAAGATAAACGTTCGGCGGAATGAATCGGCGAACGAGCTACATACAAATCTTTTCTTTCAGGATAAGGCCCGATTAATCCATCCAGATAGCGCGCTTCAAATTTGTGAGTATCCCCTGCCAAAGCTTCCAAATCGCTCACTCCATAATAGCTCGCACCGGCCTTAAACACATCCCGGAAAGTAAGAGCGCACAGAGTAGTGTACCCCCCTGCACTGCCTCCGGCGATCGCCATTCTTTCGCCATCAACTAAACCCCTTTGAGCTAAATATTTAGCACCGTTAGCGCAGTCGTCAACATCGACAATTCCCCAACTATCTTGCAGTCTTTTTCTGTATTCTCGGCCGTAACCAGTGCTGCCGCCGTAATTAACATCGAGCACGGCAAAACCGCGACTCGTCCAATATTGAATTTTCAAATTCATGCTGCTAGAAGTAGCAGCAGTTGGGCCTCCGTGACTTTTGACGACTAGCGGCGGCTTTTCACCCGCAGGTGCTGCGAAATCTTGATTTTTCGGGGGATAGAAGAAACCGAAAGCAGTCAAATTGTTTTCGGTGGGAAACTCGATAGGTTCCGGTGCAGAAAGATAACCCGGATTGATGCTTAAGTTGCTCGATTTGCGCAATATTTCTAGTTGGCTTTTTGCTAAATTCAGTTGTACAATAGCAGTAGATTCTGTCGGCGAACCTGCCAGAAAAACAACTATTTGTCCCTGCGCTTTGACCGAGGAAATATCAGTGTAAGGCGTCTCAATTGTTGTCAAATGCTTAGTCGTTAAATCGAGACTAGCTAAATACCACTTGCCTTGCTGAGTGTAGGTGCAAATAATTGTGCTTTCCGAGACAACGGCATAAGTAGACATTCCAAAAACCCACTGCGGGAGTCCGAATTCAGCCGCCATTTCGCACAAGCTGGTTTCTATCTCTGCTTCCCCCCTTACCAAGGGGGGATTGAGGGGGGTTCTAGATTGCCAGCGGTAGAAATTCCACCAGTTAGACTTGTCAGAAACAAAATACAAAACTCCATCTGGCGACCATTCCGGTTGAAAAATCGACTCATCAACACCGCCAGCAACTAAGTATTTTTCACCTAAAGAACCGTCAGCCTTAATTTGGGCCACCCACAATTCTGTGCCATCCCACGGCATATTGGGATGGTTCCAACAAATCCAGGAAAGTAGAGAACCGTCTGGACTTAAACGAGGGGAAGCATAAAAATCATTGCCCTGAGTTAAGATCTGAATATCTGCGCCGTTATCTAAATTAATGCTAACAATAGTATTGACAGGTTCCCCCTCACCTGCATGGTCTTCGCGCACCCAAATCAGGCGATTTCGTTGCTTGTCAACTATCGCATCTGCATAGCGAGAATTAGCAGCAGGTGTCAGAGGTTCGGGTTGAGAATCTAATGCTTGAGAATAAATACGTTGGTCGGCAAAATGAGAAAAGTAGACAACACCGCCAGCAACTGCAAAGGAAGCCCCGCCGTATTCGTTAACGCGAGTGCGAACATTAAAAGGATGCGGTGTCACGTCGTTGATTGTACCGTCAGGAGTGCGCCGCACGAGGACGCTTCTTCCCGCTTCCGAAGGCCTTCCCTCTACCCAATAAATATCATCGCCGTCAATAGCAATTTGTCCGAGTCCGACAGTTCCAGAAACAATTAAATCGGAAGAAATAGGTGATTTCCAAGAGCCGTAAGGTGATACTGTATTCATATAGTTGAGGCAGTTGTGTTTCTCGAACAAATAAATTTATATTTGTACTTTACACTAATTCAGTCACCGGGGAAGCAAAATGTCCAAAAAACTCGTACTCATGAATCGCGACGGTGCAGTTGACGACTATTTATCAGTCGTGTTGCTGATGACAATGGAGGAAGTCGAAACTCTGGGAGTAATTTTAACTCCTGCGGACTGCTACATTCAACCGGCGGTGAGTGCAACGCGCAAAATCCTTGATTTGATGGGGCGTTCAGAAGTTCCGGTGGCGGCGAGTACGGTGCGGGGACTGAATCCATTTCCGGTGTTATTTCGGCGAGAGTCCTTTGCAGTCGATCGACTTCCCATTCTAAATGAAAAAGGAACCATTGACACGCCGTTAATATCAGAACCCGGACAAAACTTTATGGTGCGAGTTTTGCAAGATGCAGCCGAACCAGTCACATTAATGGTAACGGGGCCGTTAACAACAGTAGCGCAAGCTTTAGATATCGCGCCAGAAATTGAAAGCAAAATTCAAGAAATTGTCTGAATGGGAGGCGCCCTCAATGTTATCGGCAATGTTAGCAAAGATATGGAACCCGGACAAGATATGTTGGCGGAATGGAATGCTTACTGGAACCCGATAGCAATCGATAGAATTTGGCAAACACAAATTCCCGTTGTCATGTGTCCTTTAGACATCACTAATAATGTACCGCTAACTGCCGAATTTTCCAATCTCTTAGCAAGACAGCGCAAATATCTAATTTCCGACTTAGCAGGACAGTGTTATGCCATCGCAATATCTCAAGATTGCTATTTTTGGAACATTTTGGCAACCGCTTATTTAGCGCGTCCCGAATTTTACCAACTGCGGGAATGGGAAACAGAAATTGTGACTGAAGGCATCAGTCAAGGACGCACAAAAATTAAAATGAAGGGCGAAAAATTCACGCAATGGATCAAGTAGATACCGCAAAGTTTTACAATTACATATTACAACAGTGGGCGCAATAAAAATCACAATATCTGCTAGGACGGGTCCGCAAAATCTTCGTACCAAACCCGGCGTGACGCGAAGATTTACCTTTTCTTCTCTTCCCTCTCTTTCTCTGCCCCCTTTGTGCCGTCTGCGGTTTAAAAAAAATCTCATCTACCAAATGGAAAACCTCAAAAAATGCTGCCAATTCTATCAATTATCCCCTTAGCCCAAACTCCTCCCGCACCTCAAGAAATCGTCCAAATACAAGAAGTGCGACCTCTCCCCGGACAGTTAGACAACATACCAGTATTTAACAGTAACAGTCCCGAAGTAGTGCTGCAAGAAGGAATTTTGGTTTCGACATTTACCCCGGATGGTAAAAGATTCCCGGCGGCACATTTAAATTTTCCGTTTCAAGGACGTTTTGACATCTTTGCCCACCACATTGCCAAAGCAACTAATCCCCAAGATTTGCGAACATTGTATCAAGGAGTAATTGTTTACAATCCGGGCAATAAACCTGTAACATTAGATATATTGCAAGCTGCGAGTTATCTCAGTCAACCCGATGCACCTTTTATTGAATTGCCGCCGCAAGTCGATAATTCAAACAGCAATATTTACGCGGGGCCGGGAAGCCGCGCTGTGAATGATATTCTGAGAGGAAGGAGACAGTCTGACTTTGGGCCTGAGTTAATTATTCCACCGGGGAAAAGCCAATTGTTGATGAATCATCCGATACCGGTGCGGGGATTGGTACCGCCGCTAAACGGTCGATCGACCTTGATGCGGTTGCGCAGCGATGGTATAGTCTATGTTGCCAGTCTGGCGATGTTTGCCCGAGTTGACGGACAGGGAAACGAGCGATCGCCCAACTTAGCAGAATGGCAAAACTTATTAAACAATGGTAATATAGCCGGGCCGCGCGATCGAGTTCCCACACCGCCAGAAATCACCGAAGGTCAAGTAATTTACGGCCGAGTCGCCGGTGTAGCATTAGGTTCAGAATGGCGAGCACTTCTCTCAGACAACCCCGCCACATCAAACCTAGCAATTCCCCAACCCGGAACAGCATTTTCCTACCCATTAAGCAGCCTCCCGCGCGGAATGCTGGGCACAAATCAAGTGCAAAGTGCGAGGATGTTAGTCCGCTACCCAGATACAGCATACCGCGCGCACGGCAATTACGGAATTCAATACAATCTCAGCTTGCCGCTATACAATTTTACCAGCAAAAATCAAACTGTAACTGTCGCGATTCAAACTCCAATTAAGACAGACAAATTAACTTCAGGAGGACTTAGTTTTTTTGAACCTCCGGCACCTCAAACTTTTTTTAGGGGGACGGTGAGAGTGCGGTATACTGATGACAGTAAAGTGCCTCAAACTCGCTACGTGCATTTAGTGCAGCGGCGGGGACAGCAGGGGGAACCTTTGGTAAAGTTAGAGATGAAATCGGGAGAAAAGCGACTTGTAGAAGTGGATTTTATTTATCCGCCCGACGCGTCGCCACCGCAAGTTTTGACAGTGAAAACAAATTAAATTTAACTCGCAGCTACGGGTAAACAGACGCCTACAAATACAATACGTAATTAACCAGATTTGATATTATTTTCGCGTTGGGCGGAGTTGGTTTGTGTCTAGTCGGTATTGCCAAAAAACAAGATGAAGTTCTCAAAAAAATTCTGGATAGTTGCTTGTTTTGTGTACGTTTTAATTCTTCTCAGTATCATGCTTTTAGCAGGTACGGGGAAATTAGTCAACTTTCCTCTCGCTCATCCGCCTTATGACAAACTCGGCCACTTTGTTTTGTACGGAATAGCATCTTTTTTGTGCCATAGAGCGACTGGCAAAAAAAACATTAATTTGTTTAATTATTCAATTCCTTTTGGGCCCGCAATTTTTACTGTGTTCACTGCTGCGGAAGAAATGCTGCAAGCGATTTTACCAAATCGTACTGCTAGTATTGAAGATTTTTTATATAGTTTTTGCGGGATTGCAGTTTTTTATTGGATTGGAGAAGTGTGGGATAGAAAAAAATAGAATTGAAAGCAACTGCACAAACCGATTTTCATGGGAAGCCGTGATACCATTTTAGATGATAGATTAAAGAATTGAAGAATTGGGGATGACAGGTTCCATAAAGGTTGCGAGCTTCCCTAGAGTTGCATTCTTTTGTGAAAATACTAGAAATTAGGGTGCGGTGCGCACCCTACGATACTAAAATCTAAAATGGTGTTACTTGCTGATGTCCTTGATAACTAGGTCGAGTGTATTTGCTTCTTGAGTTTTGCCTTGGTTTCTAAATAAATCCCTAGCTTTTTTTACCGACTCTACTGCCTCAGCCCTTTTATTTTGTGCGTACAAGACTTGCCCGAGCATATAATAAAATTCTGGGACGTTAGGTTTGAGGCGAATTGCTGTTTCAAAATTGGGAAGCGCTTCTGCTAATTTGTTTTGATTGGCTAGAATGCTGCCCAAGTTAGCGTAAGCTTCGGCAAAATTGGGGTCTATTTGAATTACTCTGCGAAATGCTGCTTCTGCACTTGCTCTGTTTTGTTGGGCGGCAAAATTTAAGCCTTGTTGGAAATATTCGTTTGCTCCCGTATTTTGAACTAAACTATTGTTGACTGGTGACTCTGCCCGCCGGGGTAAAGAGATATTGGCAGCACAAACTGGAGCAACGGTCAACAGGCTGGCTGCTGCTGCCGCCGTTAAAAAGTGATTTTTTTTGAACTTGTATAACATTGGCAATTAACCTAGATTTCCCATCTGTACAATGTGTTTGATAGCGTTTAATTACTCTCTTCCAAAAAGGTTTGTACTCGACCGTTTGGCCTCAAAACTACTCGAATTTTAGGGATTTTTCCATTGGAAACGGCAGAAACAAAGGGCTCGCCGGCTAATGGCATATTAATTTGCTCGATATAATCTGCTGCTGCTTTTCCCATCGGCACAATACTTTGAACAGACCCATTTTCATCGATCAGCACGCTGTATTCCAAAGTTTGTTCCATTCCTTCTGGAGGCTTCCAGCGTTCCTCAAAGTAAGTTCTAGCTTCTGAAACCTGAGGAATTGTATCAAATAAAGTGTGGTTTTTTTTGCTCGCCGCCACCTGGTTGTTATCCTCGGACTCGGCGGTTGGTTGAGCGTCCTCAAGAGGTGGGAGTTCGGTACTGGCGGGGGGGACAATCGGCTCGATGGGGCGGGGGAAGGTTTGCGGCGGGGGAACGGGAATTCGGGAAGCTGACAGGGAGGGCGGCAGGGGG
>NZ_SRRZ01000131.1 GCF_013179805.1 Microcoleus asticus IPMA8
AACTCGAAATAAACGTCGCTTTTATCAACAGGGTATACGGGCTGCAACCCTGATTGCGTCTATCTCCTAAACCTCTTTGTCACCCCCCCAGAAATTTTACAGTCAAGTTGGATGAAATTCTTGTGGGGTGTCCCGCCCGCCCGCCCGAAAAATACAACGCAAGATGCCCGATCGCCTATGATTGAAAAAATATTCATTTAAACCATAAAAAAAAGCCCTCTTTAAAGGACTTTAGCTATGAGTCTGGGGTTTGAACCCCAGGCGGACTAATTAGACATCCAACTTCTATGGCTGTGAACCAGGTGCACCCTCTGCGCCGGGGTTGCTATCAGGTACAGCCGTACCCGTAGGATTAGAATCAGTCTGGCTTTGCGTATTAGTTTCGCCGCTGGTACCTGCTCCAGAAGCGCCATCATCTGGAGTTGGAGATGGAGTAGCTGAACTCTCAGGTGCTGGAGTTGGCGGAGTGGTAGCTGGCTCGTTCTCCGAATTCGGAACCGTAGTATTGGTATTATTTGACGGCGAAGATGGAGACGGCGCTGCTTGCTGAGCGGGTGCATCTTGCTGCTGTGAATTTGGAATTGTAATATTGATATTGGGAGCCGGACTTTGTTGAGGAGCCGGAGTAGCCTTTTGAGCTGCACTTGGTTGAGGAGCAGGCGTAGCCTTTTGAACTGGAGATGGTTGAACCGGAACAATCTTTTCAATGATCGTTTTTTCTCTCTCTATAGTCCGAGTCGGAGCAGGTGTTGCTGAAGGCTGATTCGATTTCGGTACAACAATCACAGGAGCAGCAGTAGGAGTAGGAGCCTCCTCACCCCGATTAAAGTAATATATACTGCCCAGAACTAAGCCGGTCAAAGAAGCAAGAAGAATCCCTAACAGTAACCCGCGACCAGCATTCTGATTATCGCGGACTTCTTGGACTCCAACTTGGCGGTGGTTTTCCGCCATTTCACCCTGTACGTAACCTTGGTGATGAGCTGCTTCTTTAGAAGCCTTCGCCGCTGTACTCGGAACACTTGTAGTAGTTCGCGTTGTACTGACGTGACCGTTACTTGCATCTGTGTGAACTTCTTGATGAATTTCACGGCTAGAGCTATTTTCTTCGTTAGGTTTCATAATTATCTTCGTCACAACTATTCAAAAAATATTAGTCTGTAGGAGATGCTTCAGTTTGAAAACTTGAGCTAAGCGGTTCAGCATTGAAATCAGTTCTTTCGATTCACTCACTGTTAAGATTCAGGTGTAAGCATTTGGCGTTTTGGTCATACCGAGTTTAAATGCTTAACAGCTTTCTGCTTAGGAGTTTAGAGAACTTTTGGTTTTTCCTTCATTTGTATCCAATTTAACTCCCCAACGCATTAACCAGGCTCTACCCTTAGAGTGATTGTCCAAGTTCCCCAAAGGAATAGAATTCGCGGGACTTAAACAAAAAATACGGGCTAAATGAGTTATAATGCCTGCTCTGCAAACGTATAAATCTAAAAAATGAGCAATGAAAGACACAACCCCCGCCGCAATGCCCCCCTGCTTTGATAAATGGTGTCAAAGATTTGACGATATCTTTGGTCATCAAGCCCAAAAACGAGAGTTGAAAAACTATTTAGGCGGATTATTGGGATCTCGGGAGCGAAAAAACCTCGATAGTGCTAATTGATGCTGGGTAGGGCAATAATACAAATTTTTTACAAAAATTAGAGAAAAGGAAATTAAAATACATAGGACGAATCGCCAAAAATCGAAAAGTAATAATTCAAAAAGGAGCAGATGAAAAATAGGATATTCCAGGAGACGAGTTAGCAAAAGCCTTGCCCCAAAAAGCTTTCACTAATTTTAGGTACAAGTAAACAAACCGATTACGGTGTGGTTAGCCAGAATATAAATCGAGTTATCAAACTACACAAACAAGAAAGTAATAGCGAGCGTCATGAATGCAGCTACTTTCGATGAAGCCAGTGAAATTGATTATTTGATGACTAATGTTGACTTTTCAACGGTAACAGGGGAGTGGATAGCAAAGACTTATTTACAAAGAAATGGGGTCGAAGTTTTCTATCGTGAAGCTCTGAGAATGGTGAGGACTCAAAGAATATCAAGTCAGAGATAAACGCAGTTTAATGAGGCATTTAATTTTGGTGTTTTTGCCTACACTTTCATTATCTGGTATACCTTAAGCGGAGGATTAAGACGTAGGTGGGCAAATAAACCTTTAATGGGACTTAGACATTTTAAAGCTCCTAAAGGGGCTGAAGACCTCTCAATCGCAAGGGAAAGATGTCCATGACCTAAAAATGCCTCAAACCCTTGTAAATACGAGATTTATGCCCAGTCGAGCTAAAAGTCTCTATCTAGGTTTGAAGCCATTTTTGCCTCATTTTTGGTCTAAGTCCCGTTAAAAACCTTTACAGAGGCGCTCGAAGTGTTGAGAACAGCGATATCTTT
This sequence comes from Microcoleus asticus IPMA8, assembly GCF_013179805.1. GTDB lineage: Bacteria > Cyanobacteriota > Cyanobacteriia > Cyanobacteriales > Microcoleaceae > Microcoleus > Microcoleus asticus. The sequence goes on from NZ_SRRZ01000131.1 coordinate 2,446, forward strand.
TACGTTTGTGAAGTGAGTCAACGAAAATTGGGACGTATTCTCTGCTTCTAAAGCCAGTTCGATGCTGTGTTTGGGCTTGAAATTTGTTTAAGTCCGGTTAGATAACCACAATTAGGTTAATCGTAGTAATAAAGGCAAGTTTTTTCTCATCCATAAAGAGAGAACAATCGTACTCACTACAAACAAGCCTTATTACCGGAAATTAACCGGACATCAGCATTACTAAACAACTGAATTCTTTTTACTCTGTTCTTTCAATGATGATAGTCATGTGAGCGACTAATGCACCTATGGCTCCTATTGCTGCAATGACTGGAAACAAAGCCGCACCGATGACTCCGCCGACTACTCCCACCGTCAGTGGAACTTCTACCAATATCCGTCCTTCTTCATTTTTGATAATGATGCGGCGGATATTGCCTTCGTGAATCAGTTCTTTAACTTTAGCAACCAACTCGTTGCCGTTAATCTTCAACTCCTCGACGCTAACTTTTTCCTGAGTATAAGCAGGGGTTTCTAAAGGAGTCGTTTCAAAATTAACCTGAGTAACTTTGTCGGCAGAAACTTTTTCAGATACAGGTATTGATTCGAGTTCTCTTGTCCCGACCGGTTCTTGTAGGCGATCTGTAGGTGTCTCCATTTTTTGTTCTCCTTTTAGGTAAAAGTATTTTTGTATAGAATTATTGAGAATTATAACACGCAACTTTTTGTCGATCAATCATTCTTTTGGGTGATATTGCTGCTGGTGCTGTCGTGCTTTTCTCTCTTGATCTTTGGTGGCGAGAGCCTAAAATCCTTCCTGCGCGGGCGTTAGCTGCCGACTTTCCTTGTGCCGCTTGGTTAACTGTCTGCCTCTGGGCCTGACACCGCCTCACCCTTCAAAAACCTCCAATCCATACAGCCAAAGGATAAGAGGGACATTCACACTCTCACAGAGTCAGACTCAACTGGTGTGCAGGTTGAAATACTGACATTGTACTGAAAGTACGATCGTCGGGCCGTTTATATGGTTAGCACATCTAGCTGGGCAACTCGCACATGGAAACCGTCGCTTACTTTCCTCAAATATCAGTTCAATTTAGCTCAGTGCGATCGCCCAAAAAAATCAGACCCCCCAAGGTTCCTCAAATCAACATCTTAGAGTTTCTAATGAGAATTGCCTAAAATCAAGGAGAAGGAGAAGTAATAACGATCGAAATATTATCGCAACCAAAGCAACTTTCTCAAATTGAAATGGAGGTTGGAGAAAAGTTGGCTAAAACTCATAGATTGCACTATTGTCGCTGAACGGGCTCTTTGGCCCGTTCCACAAAGAGTAAATTTTCTTGTGGCCCTTGCTCTTCTAGCCCGCCGGTAAAATGCTTATTGAAAATAGTGCAATATCTCAGGTAAAATAGAATTATTTCCTTCTCCTTCTCCTTTATTCTTCCTGTGCGATTTGCCAGCAACAGAATTTGAATATCAAGTTGGCGTCAGTTTACCGGCGAATGCTCCTACCTACGTCACCAGATCAGCCGATCGCGAACTTTACGACTCGTTAAAAGCAGGCGAATTGTGCTACGTGCTCACCGGGCGGCAAATGGGGAAATCGAGCCTGCAGGTGCAAATAGCGCGCCGCTTGCAAGCAGAAAACACCGCCTGCGGGATTGTTGACATCACAGGAATTGGCACTGCCCAAATAACTCCCGTGCATTGGTAGGCCGGCTTTACAGCCACTCTCGCCAACAGCCTTAAAATTAAAATGAATCTCAGGACTTGGTGGCGCGATCGAGAACACTTGCCGCCAGTCGTCAGATTAAATGAATTTATCGAACAGGTATTGCTTCCTTCGAGCGATCGCAATATCGTTATTTTTATCGATGAAATTGACACCATTCTCTCCCTCAACTTCTCCAGCGACGACTTTTTTGCAATGTTGCGCGGCTGATACAACAAACGCGCCGAAAATCCCGAATATAATCGCCTAACTTTTGCCTTATTTGGAGTCGCTACTCCTCAAAATTTAATCCCTGACAAAACCCGAACTCCGTTTTATATAGGGCGCGCCATTTAGTTCAAAGGATTTGATTTGGCAGAAGCCATACTTTTAGCTCAAGGATGGGCTAAAAAATAAAAAATTCCCTAGACATTCTCAAACACATATTAGCTTGGACGGGAGGACAGCCATTTCTCACTCACAAGATTTGTCAATCTTGCTACAATTTCCGCACGGTAAATCTAGTCCGATAGCGCAATCGTTTGGCTAACGGACACACGGCTAATTTAAGCCGCGATGGCAAGTTAATTGTGAGTGCGGGTGACAACTTTACTGTTAAAGTTGTTCAGTCAAACGGCAAGCTGATTTTGAGTTTGCCAGGACACAGCAATTCAATTACTGAGGTTGTTTTCAGTCTAGATAGTCAGTTAATTGCTTCTACAAGTTTTGACAATACTGCGAGAATTTTGCGCCGCGACGAAACTTTGCTGCAAATTTTGAAAGGACACCTAGATTTAGTTTTGAGCGCGAGTTTGATCCCAACTTCCAACTAATTGCTACTGCCAGTTATGATAAAACTATTAAGATTTGGAGTGCAGGCGACGTTTTGCTGCAAACTTTAAAAGCAAATACTAGACCAGTTACATCAGTCAGGTTCAGTCCCGACGGGAATATGTTGGCTTCCAGCAGTCAGGATCGAACTGTCAAACTTGGGAAAGGCAGCGGAGAAAAACAGTTTCGACTTGAGAAAACTCTTTTAGGACACGGAGATGAAGTGTGGGGCTGCAATTTCTCGCCAGACGGCGAGATGATTGCCTCTGCGAGTCACGATTGGAAGGTGAAACTTTGGAACACCCGCGGCAAGTTGCTCAAAACTCTAGACGATTCTACAGCAGGTTTGGGTAGTCTCAGTTGGAGCGCCGATAGCAAGATGCTCGCAGGCGACAGTATGGACGGTAAGGTGAGACTTTGGCGCCCTGATGGCACTTTGCTGCAAACTTTAGGGCACATCAAGCCGATGTGTGGAGTGTGAGTTTTAGTCCCGATCGCACAACGTTAGCATCTGCCGGGAAAGATTCGTCGGTGAAGCTTTGGACTCTCGATGCTGCTAAAGTATAAGCTGCCGAACTTGACAAATTGCTCGGAATCGGGTGTCCCTGGCTGGAAGACTACCTACAATACAATCTTCGGGCTCAGAGCGATCGGCATTTGTGCGAAAAAACTGACAATTGAGATTTATTGGCCGTTGCCCGAAACCGATTTTGGCTGAATTATAAAAGTGGGCGATCGGCTGCCAATTTGTCGCTAGTCTTGTTTTATTGTAATATAATTTTACGCAAGGGGTGATACCAAATGTACTGCCACAGGCCGCAGATGTCTCTCAATCTGAAGCAAATTGATGTCATCAAACATTAAAAATAGTTATGACTGCTATATTCGGATTAGTAGAATCTTGGAGAGATAAAATTTACTACACAGTCAGGTTTCAAAGGGGTGTCTGCTGTTAAATTAATCTAACCTGCAAGCTTATTTCGGGTGACACCAGCACTATTTAAGGCAAAAAACTCCTGCTGAATTAACTCGATTCGAGCGAGCAGAGTAGAGTTGATTTTTCAGCTATAAAAAGAGTCGAAAATGCAGTCCAAATAGTACGCAATAATACTAGCATCCAACCGCTACTGCCAATTACCAAAGGAGGGAGCAGTGTATGAAAATGACGGGTTGAGTCCCCTGAAATCGCCGCTTGGTTTGCGATCGACTCTACAGGAATTAACCCTCTACGACTTTCTCCTAGAGTCTGAGTGTCCGGGGAACGAAGTTGCTAAAATTTTTCAAGCAAACCCTTTAGTTCCCGGCATCATCATCACTAAGCAAGGAAAGTTTACAGGGATGATTTCGCGGCGGCGTTTTTTTGAACACATGAGCCGCCCCTACAGCTTGGAGTTATTTTCTCAACAGCCTTTGTTCATACTCTACCGCTTTACTAAAACTGATATGTTGGTTCTCGATCGCGAAACCTCAATTATGACGGCAGTGCGGCAGTCTTTGGAGCGATCGCCCGAACTAATCCACGAACCAATTGTAGTACAGGTAGAACCCGAAACTTACAAACTTTTAGACGTACACCAACTGCTGCTGTCTCAGTTGCAAATTCACGAGTTGTCAACAGTGGCGATGCGCGAGTCGCAAGCGCAACTGAGACATCAAGCCCAACAGCTCGAACTTGCCCTGCTGGAACTTCAGCGCACTCAAACTCAACTAATTCAAACAGAAAAAATGTCTTCTTTGGGGCAGTTAGTAGCAGGAGTAGCTCACGAAATCAACAACCCGATCGGCTTTATCTACAGCAATTTGCACCACGCTAAAGAGTATACGGAAGGTTTAATGCGGATGCTCGACATCTATCGGCAGCACTGTCCCGAATTCATACCGGAAATTGCAGCGGAAGCAGAAAAAATTGAACTCGATTATTTAGTTGAAGACTTGCCGAAAGTCTTAAATTCTATGCAGCAAGGTGCAGAAAGAGTGCGCGACATCGTTTTGTCACTTCGGAATTTTTGCAGATTAGACGAAGCTGAAATGAAGCAGGTCAACATTCACGACGGTATCAACAACACGATTATGCTGTTGCAGAGTCAGCTTAAAGGGAAACCCGGGCTGGAAGCGATCGCAATTCACAAAGAATACAGCGACTTGCCGCTGGTGCATTGCTATCCCGGACAGCTCAATCAGGTATTTATGAATATTTTAGTTAATGCCATTTACGCTCTTGTTGAGTCGAACAAACATGAAAATGTCGATAAAAACAGCCAGAACAAGTCCCTAGGCGAGCAAGAGCAGTCTTGTACAAATAGTCAATCATCACTTTCTAACTCTACCCGCCTGATTCCTGCGATTCGGGTTCGCACGGAGTTAATTGAGAAAAAAAAGGTAATAATTAAAATTTCTGACAACGGCCCGGGGATGACAGAAAATGTTCGGAAGCGGTTGTTTGACCCTTTCTTTACTACTAAGCCAGTCGGCCAAGGAACAGGTTTGGGACTCTCGATTAGCTATGAAATTGTTGTCAACCAACACGGCGGCGAATTGAAGTGCTTTTCGGAACCGGGAAAAGGAGCAGAATTTGCGATCGAGATTCCACTTCAACAGTCTCCCTCAGCACAGATTTTGCCTCGCTTTGCGTGATACAGCAGAAGGAAGTTCAGCAACGAGCAATGTACGGAATTTAAAAGAATAACGAGCTACGCAGCGGTGGCCAGAAACCGGGTTTTTCACCCTCATATTTGCTGCAGCCCGTAGATTCGGAAAAAACCCGGTTTCTTAGGTTGGAGTGCGTCCACGACTGGAGAATAAAGCCTGTCGGCTACTGCTAACCTTTGCAAACCCACTTCCACAAAGGATGACTCGGCCCCCGCTGGCGAATGCGGCGCACTTGTTGTTCCAAACCCTGTTTTTCCCGCTGGGGCAATCCTCGCACCATATTGCGACTTTGCCAAGTTAGCACAGCTAAAGTCATTCCCAAGCACAAACCCAAACCGAGAGTCGGCCAGCGGTGAAAAGATAAACCGTAGCGCACCGCCGCCCAAGTGAAGTGTTCTAACCACAAAGCGATTTCGCGGCGCAAACCCCAAATGCTCAAAGAACCGACGCTAATCCAGAGCAATATCACAGTTAACCAGCGGCCATAAACTGTTAGTTTGTGAAGCCTTTGGACTTCAATTTGAAAATTTGCGTCGCTTTCATTAGTCATTAGTTATGAGTCATTAGTCATTAGTTATGAGTCAGTCCACGGCCAACAGTCAACAGTTAACAGTTAACAGTCACCTAAACTTCCTCTGACTGGCTGATTCCTTCTGCGGGGACGGGGATAGAGTTGCCAGTGCGACTGCGCCACCAAGCTAGCAGCGTGCTGGCAATGAAAATACTCGAATACGCACCAGCAATAAAACCGACAATCAAAGCTAAAGCAAAGTATTTGAGGGTTTCGCCGCCAAACAAAAAGATTGAAAACAATGTCAGCAGCGTTGTCATCGTCGTGTTAATTGACCTTCCCAGCGTCTGCATGACAGCATCATCGACAATTTGATCGATCGACTGTCCCGGATTTAGCTTAATTACTTCTCGCACGCGATCGTAAATTACTACTGTATCGTTAACAGAAAAACCGATAATTGTCAAGAGCGCAACCACAAATAAACTGTCAACTTCCACTCCTTGAACTAAACCCAAAAACGAGAAAACACCAAGAGTAACCAACACGTCGTGGAATAGAGCAACGAAAGCAAAAAAGGCATAATCCAACTGAAACCGGAATGTCAGATAAATAGTAATGCCAGCAAAGGAAAGAAATAAAGCCAACAATCCCGAAGTAAATAATTGTTTACCGAGGGTAGGCCCAACCGTATCAATTTGAGTAGATTGAGGAGCAAAAGCGCCTATCTTTTCGCTCAAAGCTGTTTGTAAATTAGTCCGCTGTTCGACATCCAAAGTTTTCGTTCGCAGCGACAAACCGCGCTGTTCTTGGCCTATAACTTGAATGCTGCTGCCACCTAAACCTTGGGCGTCCAGGACTTCGCGGACAGCAGCAAGATCGATGGGTTTACAATTTTCCGGTTTCGTGCAGTCGAGTTCAAATTGCAGCCGAGTGCCACCAATAAAATCTAAACTGGGGCGCAGGGGTGCGCGAATGTCGGGACGAGTCCAAGAAATCGCCATCGACACTATACCTGCGAGGATTATAGCGGCGGAAATACTCCACCAGATCGATCGCTGTTTGATAACACTGAATTTCATAATTTGAAGGAAGAGGGAAGAAGGAAGAAGGAAGAAGGAAGAAGGAAGAAGGAAGAAGGAAGAAGGAAGAAGGAAGAGGGAAGAAGAAAGAAATATTTCTCAATGTAGGTAGGGTGCGCATTGCGAACCTTACCTACGGCGCACCTTACCTAGTCTGTCAACAGTTAACAGTCAACAGTCAACATTCAACTGTTAACTATTAGCAGTTTTCGATAAATCTGGACAGAACCACTGAGGTTTTCGCAGGGCCGGAAAGCCCAACACTACCAAAAGTAGAGTGCGGCTGCAAGTAATAGCAGTAAACATACTCACTACTACGCCCAATGCCAGAGTTACAGCAAACCCTTTAACTAAACCAGCGCCCAACCAGAACAAAGCAGCACAAGCAATAACTGTTGTGACGTTGCCGTCTAAAATGCTGGAAAAAGCGCGGTAAAAACCAGATTCGACCGATCTATAAAGCGTTTTTCCCGCCCGCAACTCTTCCCGCGTGCGCTCAAAAATCAGCACGTTAGCATCCACGGCCATCCCGATGCTGAGCACAAAACCCGCAATTCCCGGCAGGGTTAATGTCACTCCCAAAAGCACGAAAGCTGCCCAAGTTAACAGAGCATAAATTAACAGAGAAATATTGGCAATTACGCCGGGGAGTCGATAGTAGGCAACCATGAAAATCAAGACTAAAATCAAGCCGCCGATACCTGCGTTAATACTGCTTTGAATGCTGTCTCTACCCAAGCTAGCGCCGACAGTACGGTTTTCTACAATTTCGACCGGCACAGGCAAAGCGCCACCCCGCAATTGCACTGCTAAATCGTTGGCTTCTTGCGTGGTAAAGTTGCCTTGAATTACGGCACTCCCACCAGTAATTCCTGTTTGGGCAAATTCAACACCGACGACGGGAGAACTGATCATTCTTTCGTCTAGGAAAATACCGATACTGCGTCCGGTGCCTGCTAAATTTTTAGTGAGTTGGGCAAAGAGTTCGCCTCCTGGGGTATCGAAAACAAGAGCAACGTTCCAGTTGTTCCCAGCCGACAAGGGTTGAGGTTGAGCGTCTTTGAGGTTTTCGCCACCGAGTCCGCTGCTTTTGAAGAGTTTGGCGATCGCCTCATTGCTTCTTTTCAAAGCAGCCTGATTTTCTTGAGTGGCTGCCTCATTTTTGCTAGTTTTTAATTCTGTTTGTTTGAGCAGCAATTCCTGCTGCAACTGCCTCTCAATGGCTAATTGTGTTTCTGTCCCGGGCAGTTGTTCCTTAAATTCTAGCTTGGCCGTGCCTCCCAAAACTCGTTCTGCTTGCTGCGGGTCATTGACTCCGGGCAACTGCACGAGAATTTGGTCTTCTCCTACTGTTTGGACTAATGCTTCGGAAACGCCCAAACCGTTGACGCGGTTTTCGACAATCCGCCGCACTGCTTCTAACATTCCCTGGTCAATTTTGGGAATTGTGGGGGTAGTTTTTACTTGAATTGTGAGTTGCGACCCTCCTTGCAAGTCTAATCCCAGCCGCGTCGGAATTGTTACTATTACAGTAATGGCGGCGATGATTAAAACAAAAATTAGGGCTAATATGGAACGTTGTTTTTGCATATTTAATTATTAGTCATTGGTCAGTTGGCAGTTGTCAGTTGGCAGTTGGCGGTTGGCAGATTTTAGTCAACAGTCATCGGTCATCAGTCATCCGTCAACAGTCATCAGTCAACAGTCAACAGTCAACCAATGACTACTGACTAATCACTATTTATACTCGCAAAGCTACCATTTTTTGGACTGCTTCGACAATTTGAGTGGGCTGGACAATTGTCAGTCTTTCCAAATTGCCGTTGTAAGGTGTGGGAATATCTTGTGAAGACAGGCGCAAAACTGGTGCGTCGAGTTCGTCAAAAAATCGATCGCTAATCGAAGCAATTAGTTCGGCACCTATGCCTCCTGTTTTCATGCACTCCTCTACAATAATTACTTTGTGAGTTTTGCGAATAGATTCGCCAATTGTCTCCATGTCTAGGGGTTTGAGAGAAATTAGGTCAATTACTTCTGGATCGTAACCTTCTTTTAGCAGTGCGGGCACAGCTTGCAAGACGTGGTGCCGCATCCTGGAATATGTCAGGATGGTGACATCTTTGCCCGATCGCACAATTTCTGCTTTGTCCAGCGGCACTAAATATTCTGTTTCTGGCAAATTTTCTTTGAGGTTGTAAAGAAGGACGTGCTCGAAAAACAGAACCGGGTTATCGTCGCGGATGGCTGATTTTAAAAGTCCTTTGGCGTTGTAGGGAGTCGAACAGGCAACTATTTTCAAACCCGGTACAGCTTGGAAATATGCTTCTAGGCGCTGGGAGTGTTCCGCGCCGAGTTGCCGGCCCACGCCGCCGGGCCCGCGAATTACCATTGGCATTTTGAAGTTGCCGCCGGATGTGTAGCGAAGCATTCCGGCGTTGTTGGAAATTTGGTTGAAGGCCAGCAGCAAAAAGCCCATGTTCATGCCTTCGATAATCGGCCGCAGTCCCGTCATTGCTGCGCCTACTGCCATGCCTGTAAAGCTATTTTCGGCGATCGGGGTGTCTAGCACTCTAAGTTCGCCGTATTTGTTGTAGAGGTCTTTGGTGACTTTATAGGAACCGCCGTATTGACCTACGTCTTCGCCGAGTACGAATACGGCGGAGTCGCGGGCCATTTCTTCGTCTAACGCCTCGCGGAGGGCGTTGAACAATAAGGTTTCTGCCATAGGAGGTTAAGCAATGATTGCAGGAGGGTCAGATTAGAATCTTAACCTTTTGGGGGTGTCGATCTAGGAGTCGATCGCAAATTTGGCAGTTAAAACCTGACATTTTGCCAATCTTTATCATAACATTTGTATTATGTCAATGAATATTTAAGTTAAAATAATACTAACTTGCCTGCCCACAGCAGAGGAATATTATGCTCCAGACAAAAACTGAGCTAACTCTGGAAGAGTTTCTCGCTCTTCCCGAAGGAGAAGGCGATATTACCTACGAATTTATTGACGAGCAGGCAGTACCGAAGATGTCACCTAAAAAATTTCATTCTCGCCTCACCAGAAGCCTAATAAAACTCCTCGAACAGTGGGGTGAGGAACGGGGCGAAATAGGTGTAGAATGGGTGGTAAGATTAACCAGACTGGGGCGAGATTGGGTGCCAGTACCAGACCTTTTATATGTTTCTTACCAACGCTTATCTCCAGACTGGAATCAAGATGAAGCCTGTCCTGTAGTCCCAGAATTAGTCATAGAAATTATTTCACCCGAACCAACTTTCGTTCAGTTAGCTGCTAAAGCGAGAGATTATTTAGATGCTAAGGTATTGCGGGTTTGGATAGTAGATAGCAAGGCGAGAAGCCTTACAGTTTTTTAGGTTAGGACTAACAGAATATCAAATCAGAGATAAACGCAGTCGTCGGAGGCATTTAATTTTGGTGTTTTGTTCCTACACTTTCATTCTCTAGCATACCTTAACTGGAGGATTAAGACCCAGGTGGGCAAATAAACCTTTAAACAGCTTTACTAATGCGCTCTCAGCGTTTCGCACAGCAATATCTTTTCGGTTTGTGTGTTATGATTGAACCAAAATTGGAACGTATTCTCTGCTTGTAAAGCTAGTTCGATGCTCTGTGTGGGCTTGAATTTTGTTTAAGTACCGTTAACGCCACATTTGCCCGAATCTCATTCTTGTATTCTCACTCAAATTTAAAATTAAAAGCGATTGTGGGTTCCTAGCTTAATTTCTAACTTTTTCAATAACGAATGTAGAGCAAAAATCCTTACTGTGTAATAACTTTAATTGGTAGCGTCGGGCAAGTTTTTGTGTGATTTCAGCCTCGCAAGTTACAATAACTTCCGGCGGACTAAACTTATGATTCTTATTTTTGTGACCATATTCAACTAGGTATAATATTGAATATTTTTTTGTGGTAATATTCGCTAACTTTGAGTAAAAAACTAAGTGAGCATTATAGTTATTGCTTACTGCTGTAAAAGTGTTTAGTTGTGGCATATCCTTGAAAACCTCTTGAAAGTAATCTCTATACCTTATGAGAGGATTGTATTGGTCAAAACTTAGTATTTCTTGCTTGTAAACTAAGTTATAGGTAGTATTAAAATAAGGAATAGAGAAAATAGATATTACAGTTAAAGCAAAGATTAACTGACGCTTCAAAGCGTTAATAGAGAAATAATTGTTCAGCGAATTGAAAATTTCAGATATCCCTACACCAATAACTAGGGCAGCTATAGGATAAAGAGGGTTATCATACCAGTAAAGCTTAGTTTTTGAATAAGAAATTATTAACAAATGGCAGGTTAAGTAGAAAAACCCAAAAATTCCAATGTTTTTCAGATTTTTTTTAAGGCTGAAGATACCGCTCAACAAAGCAACAGGTAGCACATAAATCCAAGGAATAAATCTGTCTTTTATTAGGTTATTTATATAAAACAAAAATGAAGCACTGTGATTTTCGTTAACTTCTAAATATCTCCCACCCACTTCATTATTGAACACAGCACTAATATATCCAGGGTTATAATGCTCTCTTAAAAAATAGTAGCCTAATACGACTCCGCTAAAAAGAATAACTGAAATATAAAATCGAGAGGAAAATAGCAATTTTCCCATTTTCTTTTGATAAGCAGTATAGAGAAGAATACCCGGTAATGGAAGAATACCCGCTACGCCTTTTGTCAAAACTGCTAAAATTATTGCAACCGTTGCTATTGACCAATAAAAATTTTGTTTTTTTGGTTCAGTGGAGTGCAAATAAATAAAGTATGATAGTGAATAAATAGTAATCCAAAGCACAAGTATGGCATCATAATCTCCGGTTCTTCCTGTGTGATAACCCATAAAACCAGAACTTGTTATTAATACCAACCCACTTACCAAACCTATTTTGAGAGCCTTCAAGTATTTAGTAGCAAATATAAAAATTATAATAGCTGTAGTCATAGCAGATAATGCTGATGGCAACCGGAGCGCAAATTCGTTATATCCGAAATTTTTCATAGACAATACTATCATCCAAATTAATAGGGGTGGTTTAGTCCCCCACATATCGGGATTTCCGTTAAAATAGGTGACAAGTAAGTTGCCGTTAAAAGCCATTTCTAAGGCGTTAACTGCTCGCCGCGATTCATCCCACATCTGAACAGGTGCTACACCTAAATTGATTAAAAATACAAAATAACAAGCAACAATAAACAGCCCTAAACTAATTGAAAACCGATGTTTTACAATTTTATTGATTGTGCTTACCAATGAATTACGAGTAGTAGATATATCCTCGGTGTTGAACCTTAAAAGCGCAAGTAATAAACAAATATAAAAAATTATAACAATTCCTGATAATAATAACAAAAATGTTCTACTAGAAGTATTATCAAGTCGCGATCGCCATTTTTGGGTAGTAGTTTGGGAATCTCTTTGAGCTATATTTCCTTGCACAGCGACAACATGATAATTGGCTGGTAAAGAGTATCGAATTTCCTGCGAAACTAATGCTTGAGGGGTTGAATTTGCCGTAACTGCAAAAACCGCAAGTTGGAAGCAAAAATAGCAAAGTAACAAGAAAAAAAAATAGTGGAGTAACTTTTGTAATTTTTTCCACAAAAATAACTTCATCGCTTTATACTTAATGGGTCATTAGTCGTTAGAGATATAAGTTAAGCTAAAAAATATGAGCTTAACAGATAGCTTTAGAAAAAGTATTTACTTCATTTTACAATAAATGCTAGGGATTAGTCAAGAAAAAAAAATAGTAATTTTATTTTGCACAATTCTGCTGTTGTATACCCAAGTCAACTTGGCGAACCTTAGTCGTTAGATAGCACGTTTAAATGATTTGTGCAAAAGCCTCGTATTTATTGAAATTCCTAATTTTTTTTGGATTTCTTGATAACTTCCTCTTAACAAGATTAATCTGACGGCTTATCCTCTCTTCCATTTTATCACCTATCTATTGTTATCAAGAAATTATTGTAACTCCAGGAGCTTTCCTTTTATATCCTAGATTTCATCAATTGACATCTATTTACCTCTAACCATATAATTTTTAGTTTTAGTTAGTATATTACCATTCTCTTAAGTTGCACAACTCATTGAGACGTGCTATAGAGAAGCTCTCGTGACTGTTAGGACTAAAAGAATACCAAGCCAGAGATAAACGCAGTCCTCGGAAGCCTTTAATTTTGGTGTTTTGTGCCTACACTTTCATTCTCTGGCATACCTTAACTGGAGGATTAAGACCCAGGTGGGCAAATAAACCTTTAAACAGCTTTACTGATGCGCTCTCAGCGTTTCGCACAGCAATATGTTTTCGGTTTGTGTGTTATGGCTGAACCAAAATTGGGACGTATTCTCTGCTTATAAAGCTAGTTCGATGCTCTGTTTGGGCTTGAAACTTATTTAAGTCCCGCTAATGACTAATTTCAGCAAAATGTTTTTGCAATAAATCGTGAATAAATCGATAGCGCCGATCGCCCGTTTTTTGCAGCAACAAGCGATCGGTCGCAGCATCGAGAAAACGCCTGTAATCCCAAGGAATGTAGCCGTTCGACCACAGCACGAGGCGCAATATAAAACTTTCAATCCCCGGAATTCCCGGCAAAAAAGCACTAATTACCGCAGCAACAGCACCCGCAATCAACCCCCAAATTGACCCGGAGACTAGGGTGGCAATTAATCCCAAAATCACCCAAATCAGCCCGCCAACCAGCTTAACTCCAAACTGATACTTGCGCTGCTCCTCGCCTGTTTGCAGCCAGCTAGACGGTATGCGATCGAGGTAAAATTCTTGAATTCCTTGCTGTTCCATCCTTCTCGCCAACCATCCCAGCCAGTGGCGAATTTGTTCGGGCCGCAGTTCCTTACCTCTGGGATACTGCTTGACTTGCCCGGTCATTTGGTGGCGAATATAAGCAGTTAACAAATATTTGCGCTGTTCTTCTGCGGAAGTTATGCGCTTCCAAGCTTCAATTAAAATATCGTCGTAAGCCAGAGCCATCATGCTCAAAAGCAAGGGAACTTTTGCCAATTTCAACAACTCCGGCTCCCGCTCAATGCTGTACCAAAGTTCGCGGCTTCTGGCTTCTAGTAAATAATTGTGAATTTGAGTTTCTGTTAAAGGTTTCAATAAAACCGCTGCTTGCAGGCGAAATCTAGTATCGCAGTTTTTGTAAGCTTCAAAACTGCTGCAAGCTACTAAATGTTTGGGTTTAAATTCGCTTTCAACAAACTGATTGATTGCTTGAATGCAGATATTTTGGCGGTGGGTTTCTACTTCGTCCAAGCCGTCGAGGAGAGGCAGCAATTTTTGTTCGGCAAGCCATTTTTTGCCGACAGCAGGAGAGATGCCGTATTTAAACTGAAGTTGAGCGATTAACCAATCTGCGATCGCCCCGGATTCTGCTTTCCACGATCCGAGTTCAAACAGCACTGGTACTGGCCAACTAGCATCTTTTTGGGCGCGGGAAACTAACACCCGAGCTAATTCTAGCAGCGTCGTAGTTTTGCCTGCACCCGTCGCTCCCAAAATTACCAATTTGCCGCCGGTGCGATCGAAAACTTTAGCAACGCTTGCTTTGGGAGAAAGCCGAAAACTCGGACGGTTGCCCGCTTTCACTTCCACATCCCAACAGCGGTTAACACCAAGAGGCTGCGAGTTTTGGCTGAGGTTAGCCAGCACAGCAGCGTGCAAAGACTGCGATCGTCCTGCTTGGACTTCCTGCTTCACCTCCTCCAACAATCGATCGCGGGGCGGTTGTAATCTCAGAGGAATCAATTTTGACATTTTATGTACCTCGCGCTGAACGCTTACTTTCGTAAATTGGCGCGCAAATAACCCAGAGCAAGATTACCATCAGTATAGGCGTCCAGTATATATTGACTCAAATTATTGCGACAATTATGGCTCTGAAATTTTATCTAAAAATCCTGACCCTGTGGCCCGCACTAGGTATTTCCACTATAAATTAACTGGCGATCGCCCCAACTCCCAAATAAAAATTATCAATATAGATACAGAGAGGGTTTTTTATGTCATTTACGAAAGCTCAAATCATCACGGTAAGCTTAGCAGGACTGGCAACAGCGGTGGGAGTGGCTGCTGCAACTATACAGTCGGGTGCGATGAAAGAATCCAATCCTCCCCTTGCAGAATCCCCGGCATCCACCAGAAACCAGATTGCAGGGGAGACGAACAACCCTGAATCTCGGCAACCAGAACCTCTGCAAGCACAAACCCAAGCCGCAGAATCTCCCCCATCTCAATCTCAACCAGCCAAAACTCCAGCACTTCAATCCTCGCAAGCAGGAGTCTCTCCGCGAAAAGTTGAGCCAGTAGTTGTCACACCGCCAAATTCGGGTTGCAAAATCACTATGGCTGTAGTCAGCGATCCGAATCCACCGCTAAACGTGCGATCGAACCCGCAAGTAAGGGGCAGCAACATAGTAGGAAAACTTAAAAATAATACCTTTGTTTCAGTCGCCGAAGAACAAAACGGTTGGCTGCGAATTACCGATCCGCCCGGTTGGATTGCCAAAAACCGCACCAAAAGCAGTTGTTCTAACGTCAACCAGCAGATTAATTTTCTACCGGGAGGAGATGAGGCGATCGTCAAAGGTCGAATCATCGGCGGCGGCAGCCACTCTTACCGGATTCGCGCCAGAAAAGGTCAAACAATGACTGTTAGGACTCGCAAAGAGGTTTTCCCGCAAATTATAACTCCTGGTGGCAAACTTTTAGCCGGAGATCCTTATCAAGGCAATGAAACAGAGTGGACTGGAAAAATCCCTGTTACTGGCAATTACACATTACAATTAGACTCTAATTTCCGGGGATACGAATACGAGTTTTCGGTTAAATTGCGATAAATTTCCTGATATTTGTAGGGACACGGCAATGCCGTGTCCTACCAGAAGCTGCCATTTTTAATAAATAGTATAATTAAGGAATCTCCGCAAGTGATATATCAAGAATCGCAAATTTCTGCCAATCTTCCGAATCAAAGTGCCACCATTCTGTTGTGATACCGATAAATCCGTGTTTTTTCATCGCATTCTTAAGCACTTGACGATTTTTCCGAGATTCCGCGCTGCCGCCTTGATAATCTCCGTGAGCTTTTTCGGTAAAATCATCGTAAGGTGTTGGCATTTCTAATTCTTTGCCGGTGCGATCGACTAAAGTCAAATCAATAGCAGCACCGCGATTGTGCCGCGAACCCCTAGCAGGATTAGCAACATAGCGCGGATCGGGCCAAGCTTGCCACATTTGCTTAGTCACAGAGAAAGGCCTGTAGCAATCGTAAACTTTCAAACCCAATCCGATTTTTTCCAAATCTGTTTGAACTAGCCCTAACTTTTGAGCAACAGAACTTCTCAAGGCGCATTTCGATATAGGGTAAAGTTTTCGTTTCAAGAAATTGTTAGTAGTGGCGTATCGGATATCGAGGCGAATGTTGGGATTTACGGTGCGGATGTCAACCAGTCGCGCCGAACTGGGAAGTTGACTCATGAAAATACTTTCAGGTACTACTGGGTTTGATTCTGGTTGGCTAATTTGCACTTGTGGCGGCTCCTGGGCGCGAATCGATGTTGTATAATTCAGTGTGGTTGTAGACAGTAATATTACAGCGAATACAATTAAATATTTTGTAAATCGGTTTAATTTCATAGCTCTGTTAAGTGGATATTTAATAGAGTTTTTACATTTCATATTTTGGGTAATTTCCGGGCTTTTCGTGTTTTCTGCCAGCCCGCCACACCGACAGGGGTTGAAACCCCTGTCTCATAGCTAAAGTCCTCTGAAGAGGACTAAAATATTTCTCTAAAAATTTTATCTGGTGAGTCTTTCAGTCGGTTTCAACCGACTTTAGCTATGAGACGGGGGTTTTAACCCCCGGCGGACTGTCGGACAAGCGCGAGAACGCTCGCTCTCTTCTCTCTCTCTGAGTCATTTTTAATTGTTAATTGTCCTCAAATTCCCAACCGCTGATACACTAAATCTAAGTGCCTCAATTGATACTGCGGATCGAAACAATCATCAATTTCTTTGGTCGTCATCTTAGCTGTTACTCGATCGTCTTTAGCAATTAAATTGTAGAAATTGCCGCCGGGTTTGTTCCAAGCTTCGTGAGCACAAGATTGCACAATTTTGTAGGCGTCTTCGCGACTGGTGCCTTTTTCTACTAAAGCTAACATCACTCGCTGGCTGAAGATGACTCCGCCGTAAAGGTTCATGTTTCGCTTCATATTTTCGGGATAGACTAGCAGGTGTTTTACTAAGTCTGTGGTTTCTACTAACATGAAGTGAGTTACTGTAGAACTGTCGGGCAAAATCATCCGTTCTACGGAACTGTGAGAGATGTCTCTTTCGTGCCAAAGCGCCACATTTTCTAATGCTGCGACGGCGTTGGCGCGAACAATTCTCGCCATCCCTGTGAGTCTTTCAGATCGAATCGGGTTGCGTTTGTGGGGCATGGCGGATGAGCCTTTTTGCCCTTTGGCAAAGAATTCTTCGACTTCGAGAACGTCGGTGCGTTGCAGGTTGCGGATTTCTACTGCAAAACGCTCGATCGATGCTGCTAAGAGTGCTAAGGTTTGGACGTATTCGGCGTGTCGATCGCGCGAAATGACTTGAGTCGATGCGGTATCGGGTTCGAGTCCGAGGTTTTGACAGGCGATCGCTTCAATTCGCGGATCGATATTAGCATAGGTTCCGACTGCGCCGGAGATTTTGCCGACTGCAATGGACGATCGCAAATTCACTAATCGGGCGCGGCTGCGAAAGACTTCTGCCAGCCATCCTGCTAGTTTAAAGCCAAAGGTGATGGGTTCGGCGTGAATTCCGTGCGATCGGCCAACCATGACGGTATTGCGATGCTGTTGAGCCTGATAGCGAATAGCTTGACTCAATTCTTCGACACGTTCTAACAAGATATTGACGCTGGCGACTAATTGCAGCGCCAAAGCGGTATCGAGCACGTCGGAACTGGTTAAGCCGAGGTGAATGTAGCGGCCGGCATCGCCTACATATTCATTGACATTTGTCAAGAAGGCGATCATGTCGTGGCGGACTTCGGCTTCTATTTCGAGGACTCGTTTGGGGTCAAAATTAGCCTTAGCTTTGATTTCTTCGACTGCGGCGGCGGGGATGTAGCCGAGTTCGGCTTGAGCTTCGCAGACAGCGATTTCTACTTGCAGCCAGCTTTTCAGTTTGGCGGTTTCAGTCCAGATGTTGCCCATTTCGGGCAAAGTGTAGCGCTCTATCACGGTGGGAGTTGGGGAATGCGATCGTCCTATTGTACCTCTGCGAGGCCTCCGTCTTGAGTCGGGATGGGGAAGTTGGGGCGATCGGGCGATCGAGATATGTGACACATCGTCCGTAGACCGATCGTCCGCAGACACTGAAAATTGGCAGATGAGTCGATCGAAACAGAAGATTCTGCGTGCTTTAGGTCATCTCGTAAAGCAACGCAGGACAGCGTTGGGAATTTCGCAAGAGGAGCTCGGAATGCGGGCTAATTTAGACCGCACCTATATATAGCAATCCTAAATGATTTTCTATATCTAGAGCAATCCTAAATGATTTTCTTTGTGTAAGTATATTGACGTATTTTGGGGAAATCA
>NZ_SRRZ01000132.1 GCF_013179805.1 Microcoleus asticus IPMA8
TGGTGGCGCTGAGCAAGGTGGGAATCATCAAGACGCCGAACCAACCTACATAAATGCGGTTTTCGGTGCTGGTGACCCAGTTGCAAAACTGATCCCACAGGTTGGCGCTTTCGCGCTGCTGTAAGGTTGTGGTCATGGTTTTATGATTGCTTTATTTGGTTTTCAATGTTCTTGACGGCTTTGTGTTCCGCCATGTAAATAAACATAAAGCTTTTATTTCAGTTTGTAAAGGCCTTCTAAGCACAGATTTTCTTATACTTAACATAAATTATGCTTATTCCAAGCCAGAAGGCTTGCTGTATCGGGAGTTTAAAAGCAGAAAGCGGAATTTGCGGACGATCGCCCACAAATGAAGAATACTCATAATCTACCTGGGCAACGAGATTCGGGACAGGCGTCCTTGTTAAGATAGATGAAGGGTTGCGGTTGACGATCGCAAAACTCGCACTGCACAGATATCTGTTGTTGCACAAGTCCGATCGATAAAAATCCCAAGAAATGTCCCGCACAGTCACCTACAGCCCTGCTTATACTCTGGTTCCCACTTACGAGTGTTTTAACCGCTGCACCTATTGCAATTTTCGGACCGAACCCCTGCAAAGTCCTTGGCTGACGCTACCAGAAGCCGAAAAACAGCTCAACTTCCTGCAAACTCAAGGTGTAATTGAAATTCTCATCCTCAGCGGCGAGGTACATCCTCAAAGTAAACGGCGAAAAGCTTGGTTGCAGCGGATTTACGATTTGTGCGAACTGGCACTTGCTCTGGGATTTTTGCCGCATACTAATGTGGGGCCGCTCAGCTTTCAGGAGATGGCACAGTTAAAAGAGGTAAATGTATCGATGGGGCTGATGCTAGAACAGCTTGCCCCAGATTTGTTACAAACGGTTCACCGACACGCACCGAGTAAAGTGCCGGCGCTGCGGCTGCAACAGTTAGAATGGGCTGGGGAATTAAAGATTCCGTTTACAACTGGTTTGCTGCTGGGAATTGGGGAAAATGAGGGCGATTGGGTGGAGACTTTAGAGGCGATCGCCCGCATCCATTCGCGTTACAATCACATTCAAGAAGTTATCCTCCAGCCGCACAGTCCGGGAAATCAGCAAAGTTGGGACGGGGAAGTTTTTGATGCTACAAAAATGCCGGAAGTAATTGCGATCGCCCGCAGCATTTTACCTGATGAAATCAGGCTGCAAATTCCGCCGAATTTAGTTGCACAGCCAGACATATTACTTGCTTGTTTAGAAGCTGGTGCTAGAGATTTAGGAGGAATCGGACCGCTGGATGAAGTTAATCCCGATTATCCTCACTTGCAACACCAAACTTTAACAGAAATTTTAGCAGCAGCGGGATGGCAACTTGTGCAGCGTTTGCCTGTTTATCCTCAGTACGATAAGTGGCTGCCGCAGACATTGCAAACGGCTGTAAAAAACTGGAGAGTCAATCGATTTTAGATTTTAGATTTTCGATTTTAGATTGAAGAATTGAGCCTACTGATAAATCGGGGGGCTTGTGACCAAATTCCTTGAGTGTCAGTCCTTAATTATGGTAAATGGAGAGTCAATCGATTTTAGATTTTAGATTTTAGATTTTAGATTGAAGAATTGAGCCTACTGATAAATCCGGGGGATTGTAACCAAATTGCTTGATTGTCAGTCATTAATTATGGTAAATGGAGAGTCAATAGATTTTAGATTTTAGATTTTAGATGGAAGAATTGAGCCTACTAATAAATCCGGGGGCTTGTAACCAAATTGCTTAATTGTCAATCATTAATTATTGGTAATGGGTAATTGGTAACAAGATGTTTTAAATTGCTGCTATAGAGATTTTAAATCAAAGAACCGCCCCCATCAATCCAGACTTCAGTACCTGTGATAAAGCTGGACGCATCTGATACCAGAAATAAAACTAACTGGGCGACTTCTTCAGTAGAACCGGCGGTATTATCAGTCAAAGGAATCATATCTTGAATCGCATCAGGCGCGACTGGAATGCGATCGAGATGGCGCTTAGTGGTACTTTCCTCAATGGCTGTCAGCACCCCACCCGGACAGATCACATTGACTCGGATTTGGCTGGGAGCAAGTTCTAGCGCCAGCATTTTTGCTAAAGCTACTTGTGCCGCTTTGCTGGAAGCGTAAGCTGTGGCACCAATTTTCCTGAAACTTCTGGTGCCATTAATCGACGATGTAATGACGATTGAACCTCCTTGTTTTTTCAGATAAGGAACAGCATACTTAACAGTCAAAAATGTCCCTCTGAGGTTGGTATTAATTGTCCGGTCCCACTCTTCGGGTTCTATCTCTTCTATCGGCGACCATACACCGTTAATACCTGCATTTGCCAACACAATATCAATTCTTTGATATTCATCAAAAATGGTTTGAAATGCCTGTTGCATTTGCTGAGAATCCGCCACATCTGCTGCAATAGCCAGCCCGCAGCCTCCTTCATCGACCAACTGGCGGACGGTTTCTTCCCCGGCCTCTACAGTGCGATTGATAATAGCAACTTTTGCGCCTTCCTTCGCCATTAAAATTGCTGCTGCACGACCAATCCCCGAACCACCGCCGGTAATAACGGCAACTTTTGCTGAAAGTTTCATATTTTTTATTAAATAATTTTTGGCGCGATCGCATAGCATAAAAATAATACTAGATAGAGGACTTTACTCCTCACTACAAACAAGTTTCCGCGATCAAAATCATGAAAGTAAAAAGTGGTTTAATGTACTTATTATAGCGGTAAGGTGCGCACTGCGCACCCTACTTTAGGCAGAGGAGTACGTCAATTTTAACGCAGTCCTTACTGCTGCGGCACCCAGACCGAAACAGAACCGGCGTTACACCGAAAATCACCCCAACCATCGTCATTAGTTGTGATTGGTTCTTTGATGTGTTCGGTGATGTCAATATAAGTTCGATTCGGTTGCCCTACTTCCATAAACTTGGTGCCCTCGTCTCCGTTACTGAGTACCACAGCCATGCCGCCCGGATGTTCTTCAGTTCCGAGTCGCGTCCAGCCAATGGTATTGGCGTGGTCGAAGTAATCGTACTGATTGCCGTAGGAATAAGTTTGGCGCGCTAACAAGAATTTATCGAGAAGAAACTGATGTTTGTCTAACCAAATCTCGTATTCGTTGCCATCGTTTGCTGTATCTTTATAGTTATCGCCGTAATAGTCCGGGTAAAAAATGCACGGATATCCTTCCCTTCGCAGCAAGATTAAAGCGTAGGCAAGAGGTTTAAACCAAGCCTCGACAACAGATTCTAGGGATTGTAATGGTTGAGAATCATGGTTGTCAACCAAGGTAACGGCGAGGGCTGGTTGCTGTTGGACGAGGGTGTTATCAAAAATTGTTCGCAAGTCGTAGCTATTGCCGGCTTTGCTAGCAGCGTGGAAGTTGTAGTGGAGAGGTGCGTCAAATAAGGTGACTTTACCATCGGTTGCTTCGATGAAGCTGTGCAAAGCTTCCACTTCGTAAGACCAATATTCGCCTACGGCAAATAGGTCGCGTTGGGCATAGTGGCGGACGTGTTCCAACCATTCTTGGAAAAATTCTGCTTTAACATGTTTGACGGCATCGAAGCGAAAGCCGTCAACGTTTGTTGTATCGACATACCACTCACCCCAGTATTTTAATTCCCCGGTGACTTCTGGGTTGTCCATATCTAAATCGCAACCCATGAGGTAGTCAAAATTGCCTTTTTCTAAGTCTACTCCTCGATCGAATTCTTTACCTTTGAGCAGGTAAATGGCATGGGTTTCTGTGTTGTAAACGTTGTAATCAATGGCGTCAAAATGCCACCAATGCCACTCCATGCTGGAATATTTTTTGTCGCGACCGGGGAAGGTAAAATGCGTCCAAGCTTTGATTTTTTGATATTCGCCTACAGTGTCATTCCGGTTGTCGGGATTGAAGGGTGTGGCTTCGGATTCTTCTTCTGCATCGGCACCTAATTTGTGGTTGAAGACAACATCGGCATAAATCCGAATTCCAGCATCTTGTGCAGCTTTAATGGCAGCCAAATACTCATCTTTTGTGCCGTATTTCGTGCGTACCGACCCTTTTTGGTCGAACTCGCCTAAATCGAATAAGTCGTAGACGCCGTAACCTACATCCATACCGCCGCCGGTTCCTTTATAGGCTGGCGGCAACCACAGGGATGTAACGCCTTTTTTGGCTAAATCTTTTGCAGATTTCGCTAGCTGATTCCACAGGCTGCCGTCGTCGGGGCTGTACCAGTGGAAATACTGCATCATCACGCCATTTAGTTCAGACATAAATTTAGTTTTTCCTATTTTGTCAAATTGCGATCGACATTTGTGTTCGTAGCTCGCTAGTTTACGTATGTCTGCAATCTATGGTTAATAAATATCATAAAAGATGGGGCTGCTAAAAAAAATCTATCTCTTGATGTATTGACAACAAAATGTAAATTTGATACAAATTTAATTACTTTATCCAGACAGCAAAAGATTAATCTGGTGGCAATTGTGCAGCAACTCGCTCAACTCTGGTGTTCCAAGTACCGTCGATCGCCAATTCAAGCAATCTAAATCCCGGGGGGATTTGGTCAAGGATAATCGGATGACTTTTCGGTAAAAGTTGGATGCAGGTGCTGGGTGTCCCCAAGTAGGTAACTGAGCCCCGCTGTTGTTGAAATTCTTGGTGAATGTGGCCACAAAGAACGATTTTGATTTGAGGATATCGATCGACAATTGCTAAAAATTCATCGGCATTGTGCAGCATCATTCCATCCATTATTTCAGAGTCGATCGGCAAAGGATGATGGTGCAAGGCAATGATAACAGGTCGATCGCCCGTTTGTTGCAGTTGAGAGTCGAGCCAATGCAAGCTTTCTGGGGAAAGCCGCCCGCCGTCGCATCCCGCTTCCACACTCGAAAGTAATAGAAATTGCCAGTTTCCTAACATCCATGATTTTTCTGGGGAAAGAGGCGACTGATTTAAGATTTCTGCCATGACTGGGATGTTGTCGTGGTTCCCAGGTATCCAGTAGGCGGGAATTCCGAGGGGGGCGATGAGGGAGACGAGGCGCTGGTAGGATTCGGGTGTTTCGTCTTGGGACAAGTCGCCTGTGAGTAGGAGTAAGTCGGGCGGCGGCTGTATCTGTTGCAAGCGATCGAGAACTGCTTGGAGGGTGCGGGCTGTTGAGAGGCCTTTCCATTCTCGATCGATCTCTGCAAACAAGTGAGTGTCGGTGATTTGGGCGACGAGTACGGGAGAAACTGGAGTCATGGCTGGTGTTGCGGGTCGTTGCTATAGTTCTAGAGTACCTTCCCACAAGGGTTTTGGGGATATGGGAAAAAAGGGCGATTCCCTAGCCTTGGGGAACGCGTGCACGTTGGGGATAGCTGCGCTTTACGAAAATTTTGACAGGTATGTTAAAATTTTCGAGATTTGGTGTACTATAAGAAAACGTCAATTTTCAGACGTGACGGCGGCATAGCCAAGTGGTAAGGCAGAGGTCTGCAAAACCTCCACCCCCAGTTCAAATCTGGGTGCCGCCTTTTTTAATTTATACAGCCACAAATTCTTTGTCAGTGATGACAGAGTTTTGTCCATTGAGGGAGAAGGAACCAGAGTTTACGCATCCGGTTTCGCCGTGGCGGTTTATGCTGTGGTGAAACTCATTCATGGCGATCGATCTGGTAGAGTTTGATATGGCAAGGGCGATCGCTTCCTTAAACTCTGGTGAGCCTGTGATTCCGGTTTGGTGCCATCCCTCCCTCTTCTTCCAAGGAAGACAAAACTTAAATGGATTTAGAAACATTACTCGATCGCATAAACCTTGGAGAAGACCAAGACATTGAATTTAAGTCTGCTGACGGTGGTTTCCCCAATGAAGTTTGGAAAACTTTATCAGCCTTTGCAAACACAGATGGCGGCTATATTGTTCTGGGTGTCACGGAAAATCGAAATAGGTTCGAGATTTCAGGTGTCCGCAATCCTAACGTTTTACTTAAAGAGTTTTGGAATAATCATAATAATCTGCAAAAACTGAGCTTTTCAATTTGCGGCAATTCTGACGTACAAACTTTGAATATAGAAGATCGTAATTTAGTTATTATTAAAGTTCCCAGAGCAACGAGAACCCAACGCCCAGTTTATATTAATAAAAATCCCATGATGGGAACCTATAAACGTAACCATGACGGGGATTATCCTTGCACTGATGATGAAGTTCGTCAAATGTTGCGCGATGCCAACAACGATCCTCAAGATATCCAAATTTTACATAAATTTGACCTTGGCGACCTCGATCCAGAAACTTTAAAATCTTTTCGCCAACGGTTTATTTCCAGAGAACCAGATCATCCTTGGCTCGGATTGGACGATCGCAATTTATTGATTCAGTTAGGCGGATGGAGGCGCGAGAGAACTACTGCTCAAGAAGGGTTAACTATAGCTGGTTTACTGATGTTCGGGAGAGGAAATAGTATTTTAGATGCACTTCCCCGCTATCAACTAGACTATCAAGAACGACTGTCTAACGATCCAGAAATTCGCTGGACATATCGTCTGACACTTGATGGCAAGTGGGAGCCTAATCTTTTCAATTTTTATTATCGCGTCTATAGTCGTTTAGTTAATGATTTAGATATTCCATTTAAACTAGATAAAGATGCTGTGAGACGAGGAGAAACTCATGTCCATGAAGCTGTCCGCGAGGCTCTGGTAAATGCTTTAATTCATGCCGATCACTTATCTTCTCGTCCTGTTGTAGTAACTAAGTTCCCTAATGGTTTTTTGTTCAATAATCCAGGTCGCTTAAGGATTTCTCTTGGGCAACTTTATGATGGGGGTATCAGCGATCCGCGCAATCCTAAACTGCAAACAATGTTTCAAATGCTTGGTTTAGGTGAAAAAGCCGGATCAGGTTTTAGAAAGATTCTACGAGCCTGGAAAGAACAGCAATGGTTTAGGCCCCTCGTCTCAGAAAAATTCGATTTAGAAATGACATCAGTGGCCCTACCAATGCTTAGTTTAATTCCCCAAGACGTTGAGCAAGAAATAAAAGAAATAGTGGGAGATAACTACTGTCAACTAACAGAATTAGATCGGATTATTTTGGTACTAGCGCATCAGTTTGGAGAAATTAGTAATAGTGACATTCAGTGTTACAGAGAGGAACATCCTAGAGACATAGGAGAGTGCCTAAAGCACTTGGTCAATAACGGCTGGTTGGCGCAATCAGGACGTGGGCGTGGAACGCAGTACGCTCTACCAAATAAAGGTCAATTGGATTTGCTTTCACTGCTTCCAAGCTCCGAACATAACGAGCCTAGCTCCGTGCATAATGAGCCTAGCTCCGTGCATAATGAGCCTAGCTCCGTGCATAATGAATCAAGCTCCGTGCATAACGAGCCTAACTCTGTGCATAATGATGAAAACTTATTTTTACTAGAAATAGCTACTCCTGTGCGAGAAAAAAATCGGGTAAGCCCTGACTTGATGAGAAACACTATTCTGAAACTTTGCTCGGAAAGATATTTAACTGCCAAAAGATTAGGTGAACTATTGAATCGCAGTTCGGAAACAATTAGGACTCATTTTATTAATCCAATGTTGTCAGAAAAATTAGTAGAAGTCAAATATCCTGACGAACCAACTCATCCTCAGCAAGCATACAGAACCTTAATGTCTCAAGTAATCAGCAAGATTTCTGATACTCCGGCATCTTCCCAAACCCCAGAAAACATCGTTGATACCAGCTATCCGCCCACAACGCCGGGACCTTAAACTTTGGAATACAATTGAGAGACTCTGACAGTAAAGGCAACTGATGCCGATCTCACCCCGTCGCTGTTTTAAACTGCCACTCTATTGTATAACAAGGAGGATCAGGATAATCTGACAATTAAATTGCTAATCACTAATCGCCCCAAAGCAATTAGCAATTAGCAATCTTACCAAAATTATCACATCTTGCTGATAATTCTCTGCACGATTTCCACGCCTGTTACCGCTTGCCAGCCAAACAGCCCCAAGAGCACAACATTCAGAAAGATGTGAGCGTTTCTCGCCCAATCATTGCCTTTTTGCATCAAAGGAGTCAGCGAGGCTGCGATCGCAATTATTGCCGTCATTCCCAATCCTGCTAGCAAGTGGGAGCCGACAAATAGTTTGCCGTTGTTGATGTAGGTGACGGCCATCCCGCCGATCGCCCCCGTTACCATTAACGCTAGCAACAAAGAACCCATTTGGTGGTGCTTGATGTTGAATTTGCCCTTAATTAACTCTTTTTTGACTTCGCCTTCCGCGCTTCTGGTACGGCGGATTTGCAGGCCGAGATACAAAGCATACAATGAGATTGCTAGCAATACCCACATTAAAACTGGGTGGAAGAATTGGCTCCAAACTTTAACTGACTGAGGAATTTCGAGATTCATAGTGTTCTGAGGATTAGCAAACATACTTCATAAAACTTAGCATACCAGTCAGGCCGTCTCATGCGACGGTAAAAATATACGGGATGAGACACTATTATGCCTGCCACTAAACAAGACGCTGTATTGATTCAAGCCGCCAAGACCGGCAACATTATTCACGTCCAAGCTTTACTCGCTAAGGGAGTTGACGCTAATGCCAAAGACTCTGAGGGGACGACGGCTTTGATGTTTGCGACCCAAAAGGGCTATACGGAAATCGTGCGTATCTTACTAAACAATGGCGCTAATGTCAATCAAGCGAGCAGGCGTTTTGGGCTGACGGCTTTGATGCTGGCGGCGGCTCACAAACAGCCTGATTCTGCACGGCTGTTGTTAGCTGGGGGTGCTGATGTTAATGCTAAAAATGATGATGGAAGTACGGCTTTGATGGCGGCTTCTCTGAAAGGTGATATCAATGTTGTGCGGCTTTTACTTGATGCTAATGCTGATGTAAATGTCCGAGATAAAGATGGAGATTCTGCTCTAAAAATAGCTGCTTTATCCGGTCATCTAGCTGTTGTTAAAGCTTTGGTGGATGCGGGTGCGGTTGCTGACAATTCTATGCTGTTTTTAGCTGTCCGTCAAGGAAGCGCTGAAATTGTGGGAATTTTGCTCAATTGTGGGGCGGATGCTAATGTTAAAAATCTAGAGAGCAAAACTGCTTTGATGCTGGCTGCGACGACAGGAAATTTGGCTGTTGTCGAGGCGCTGTTGGCTGCTGGTGCTGATGCCGAAATTCGCGACAAAGAGGGCGAAACTGCTTTAACTTTGGCTGCGGATTCCGGCAATACTGATGTGGTGCAAACTTTGCTTGGTGCGGGTGCTAATGCGAATGTGAAAAATGGAGATGGGGGCACGGCTTTGATGGCCGCTGCTGCTGGGGGAAATTTGCCGATCGCCCATATCTTACTCGATGCTGGCGCCGATATCAATGCTAAGGATAAAGATGATGAAACTGCTTTGAATTTTGCAGTGGTTGAAGGCTGCGAAGATGTGGTGGAATTGCTTTTAAACCGAGGTGCTAGTGTCGGTTCGAGAAATCGGTTGGGCGATACGCCTTTACTGGTGGCGGCTGTTCACGGCCATAGTGCGATCGTATCGGCTTTGCTGCAAAAAGTAAACTCCAATCAGCCTGATTTCCTGAATGCTAAAAACTTTGGGGAGACTGCTTTGACGCTGGCTGCGTTTCACGGACATACCGAGACGGTGAAGGCTTTGCTTGACGGCGGTGCAGATCCCAATGTCCCGGCGGATTTGGGGAAAACGGCTTTAATGAAGGCGTGCGATCGCGGTTATATTGCGATCGTCCAATTATTAGTCGAAAAAGGTGCGGATGTCAACTTGCTGGATGATTCGGGCGCAACAGCTTTAATGTGGGCTGCGCATCGGGGTTATGCTGAGGCAGTAAAAATTTTAATTGCTGCTGGTGCAGAACTAAACCACAAAAATCCGGGAAATTATACAGCTTTAATGCTGGCTGAGTTCAAACGTTATTCCAGTGTGGTGAAATTGCTCAAAAGTGCTGGAGCACAGCAGTGATATCGCGGGTTGGGGGCGGGTTTATTTAATCTATCTGTACTTTTTAAGGCTATTGACAAACCCGCCCCGAGGGGTTTATTGAGTTAATTTACCCCCTTTAATCTTGAGTCCGCGCGGGCTGAATTTGTTTGTATAGTAGCGGTTTCAACCGCCGATTTTTCGAGGAGAATCAACCCTAATTTCGTCTTACCTCAATTTGCTTTGCGCACCCAGCCGTTAATAGTAAAGCGACTATCAGCAAAAGCTTTCGAGGGACAGCTAACTCGCAAAACTTCGTGCATATACCGACTCAGAAAAAATACGATGCTGTTATTACGAGGCTCAACGGTTCTGAATGTCTCGTCCGCAACATAGAAATTGTTCTCAATTTTGCTGTCATAAATCAGCAATTCACCTCCAGAAAAAGCTTTGGGTTCTCGATTGAAATAGTAAACGTAAGTAAAAAATCTGCTTGCGGTATCTGGAGAGCCACTGTCGTTGTGAAGTTTGTAAAAGTTGTTGTCGTTGTGCATGGTTAATTGAGCTTCTATTTCACCAAGCAGAAATGAGGGGATATTTAATTTTTTCAGTACGTCCGGGAGAATTGCTTTGATGCGATTAACCATCAGTTCGGAAAATTCGGGGAACGAGTGGAGTACCATCGAACGCCGATAATCTTCGGCATTGGTTGAGGTGCTGGTACTGACAAATTCTGATTCTTTTGCTAAGACATATTTTATGAGTTTATTCTTTTCTGCGGGTGTCAAAAAGTTGTCTATTTGGGCGTAGCGAGATATTAAATCGTCATTTACAGGCGGCGCAGGGGCGGGAATTTCTGTGGCGGGAATTTCTACGGGAGTTGCAGGCTGCTGCGGTTGCAGTTGCTGCAAGTAAATTGGGGGTTCGGTGACTAATCCGACTAGGTTTTCGCCGGGAAAAGAAAGGGCGGAACGACCTCCGTCTATAGGGATTTGAAATAAGGTGGAAAAACCGGGTGTTTGTTGAGTGCGATCGACTAAT
Organism: Microcoleus asticus IPMA8; assembly: GCF_013179805.1. GTDB lineage: Bacteria > Cyanobacteriota > Cyanobacteriia > Cyanobacteriales > Microcoleaceae > Microcoleus > Microcoleus asticus. Next base: position 10,994 of record NZ_SRRZ01000132.1, read on the forward strand.
GTTTTGACAAGGCTGTGTAATAAAGGTGTGTCGGATTTGAGGGTGACGGTGCACTGATGTCCCCCGGTGAGCAGGATTTTGACTTTTACGTCTTGGGGTTTAATTTGCTGTTGAATTGTGGTATTCATAGCCGTTAGTTATAGAAGAAGGAAGAAGGAAGAAGGAAGAAGGAAGAAGGAAGAAGGAAGAAGGAAGAAGGAAGAACAAAAATTTAATCATTACTTGAGGGCGGGCTAGAAGCCCATCCCACAAGAGAATTGACTCTTTGTGGAACAGGCATCTTGTTTGTTCGTGAGAGATACCTAAGATGTCATTACTACACTACGAACTTAATTAATGCAAGAAGTGGCGGATGTCGGTGAAAACCATTGTGATTCCGAGTTGGTTGGCTGCTTCGATGGAATCTCGATCGCGCATACTTCCGCCTGGTTGGACGATCGCAATTATTCCCGCCTCAGCCGCAGTTTTGACTGAATCGTCGAAGGGGAAGAAACCATCGCTGGCCAAAATCGCTCCTTTGCTCTTCTCTGCTGCTTGTTCCAATGCTAGTTTAACCGATCCCACGCGATTCATTTGTCCGGCGCCGACACCGATTGTAGTGCGATCGCGCGTCACAACGATCGCATTTGATTTGACGTGTTTCGCTACTTTCCAAGCAAACAGCAATTCTTCCAACTCTCCCGCCGTCGGCTGTTTCTCAGTAACAGTCCGCCATTTGCTAGTTTCTTCTACTATATTATCTGACTCTTGCACCAGCAAACCGCCTGCAATAATTTTAACAGTTTGTGGCGGCCCTTGAGTCAAATCTGGCAAAATTAATACTCGAACTTTCGCCTTTTTCTTGATAATTTCTTCGGCTTCCTGTTCGCACCCTGGCGCGACAATACATTCTAAAAATGTTTGAGTTAAGGCCGTTGCGGTAGCAGCATCAATCGGGCGGTTGAGGGCGACAATTCCGCCGAAAGCTGAGACTGAATCGGTGTCGAAGGCTTTTTGATACGCTTCAGAAATAGTTTTTCCCAAGGCTGTGCCGCAAGGATTTGTATGCTTCAGAATAGCGGCGGCGGGGGTGTCCGGGAATTCTACGATCAGCCGCCTTGCTGCTTCTAAATCTACTAAATTATTGTAGCTTAATTCTTTGCCTTGCAGGATGGTGCTAGTCGTCCAGCCTGTCGGTATACTTCCGCTTTGATACCAGGTGGCGGCTTGATGGGGATTTTCGCCGTAGCGGAGAGTTTGCAACTCTTTGCCTGATAAATTAAACTGCTCTGGTAGCACAGATTCTTCAGCGGATTGGCTGCTGAGATAACTTGCGATCGCGCGATCGTAGTTGGCTGTATGTTTGAAGGTTTCCAGCGCGCATCTTTGCCGGAATTTCAAGGAGGCTTCCCCGCCGTTTTGCCGCATTTCTGCTAAATAAGTATTGTACTGTTCGGGGTCGCACAAAACTGTCAAATGAGCGTGGTTTTTGGCTGAAGCTCTCAGCAGCGCCGGCCCGCCGATATCTATCTGCTCTATTGCGTCGGTTAGCGTTACTCCCGGTTTCGCAATTGTCTCTTCAAATGGATACAAATTGACTACAACTAGATCGATAGCCCGAATTTGATTTTCATTTAAATCTGTTAGATCTTGCGGTACATCGCGGCGTGCTAAAATACCACCGTGGATTCGCGGGTGAAGTGTTTTGACTCGACCTCCCAAAATTTCGGGAGAACCAGTATATTCTGCAACTTTGGTGACGGGAATTCCAGCTTCTTTGAGGACAGTTGCTGTCCCGCCGCTGCTAATTATGTCAAATTCAAATTCTTCTACTAGACTGCGCGCTAAGTCGATTAGTCCGGTTTTATTAGATGTGCTCAGAAGTGCTAGACGTGCCATTGGTTTGAAGTTGCGAGCGCAAAAATAGACAGGTTATATTCTATATCAAATTTGGTGGCAGGGATATGATTTGATAGATGCTAATTATGATTATTTTTGAGTATTCAAAGATGAGTCCGCTTATTTTTAACCTTATTTTTTGTCAAAACTATATGATTTTTTATACTGACCCGTGGCTTCTAAATATTGAGGACTTGCGCGTGGCTCTGGTTATTTTGTCCAGTGCGAGGCGAATTGAAGCCATATCCAGCCTTCACAGTTCGTCTCCCTACGTAAGTGTCAATGTTGTTTAAGTTACTTAAAAAAGCGTAATAGATAATTCGATGGCGATCGCTCTTCAATTTTAACGATGTTTTATGATGAATTCTAAAAGTAATGTGCTAGCATCGGGTGTAAATTGCTCTATCCCTAAATTTGCGGGAACATTGGGCGATGCAACACCTTCATCTAAAAAATAATTTGGTAGGGTTTAAATATGTTTTTTCAAGAAGCCGATCCTGAAAACAAGCTCAGTAATATTAGCAGAAACCATAAAAAAAATGCTCAAAATATGACCAATAGAAGAGACTACCAAGAGATGCCCAAAAAAAGAGCAGAGAATTCGACAGAGGCTAACATTTCCGAAGCTTATAGTGTTAGTTTGTGCGAACTGCAGCAGATGGAGCGATCGATGGAACAGCTAAAGCAGGATTTGAAGGCTAGCGAATCTCGGTTTCGGAATGTGATCGAAAAAAATGCCGACGGCATCGCAATCGTTAACAAGCGAGGACTTGTGTGTTTTGCCAATCCGTCAGCAGAAGCGCTGTTTAACTGCAAAGCAGAGGAACTTTTAGGTCAAGCATTTTTTGGCAATTTGGTAGTAGAAAGTTCAGCTTGCGACATTGAGATGGCCACGGATATTATTCCCCAAGTTGGAAAAACAGAAGTAGCAGGAACTCGCGTCGTGCAAACAGAAGTTGAAGCTATTCGCCAGCAAAAAGCAAATGCTGTAGTAGAAATGCGGGTGGTGGAAACGGAATGGGAGGGAGAAATGGCTTATTTAGCTACGTTGCGGGACATTACCGATCGCAAGCGCGCAGAAGAAATGCTTTGGTTGTACGATCGAGCTATAGCAGCTACTAGCACCGGAGTTACGATTTCTGACGCCACTCACCCAGAACATCCCATTATTTATTGCAATCCCGCATTTGAAAGCATGACAGGTTATCGCCGACAGGAAATTCTCGGAAAAAACTGCCGATTTTTGCACGGAAGCGATACGAATCCGGCGGCAGTAGAAATCATTCGCCAAGCCTTCCAAACAGAAAGCGAATGCAAGGTAATATTAAAGAATTACCGCAAAGACGGAACCGCTTTTTGGAATTGTTTCTCAATATCTCCCGTGCGCGATCGAATGGGCAAATTAACTCATTTTATTGGCGTACAGAGAGACATCACTGAGCGCAAACAAGCCGAAGAAGCCTTGCATAATTCCGAAGCACAAAGCAGAGAACAAGCCGCTCAACTAGCAGCCACACTTAACCAACTCAAAGCCACTCATTCCCAATTAGTTCAAAGCGAAAAAATGTCTAGCTTGGGATTGCTACTGGCAGGCGTCGCTCACGAAATTAACAACCCAGTCAGCTTCATTTACGGCAATATCGCTCATCTCACAAATTATACTCAAGACTTGTTTCAGCACCTCGAACTTTATCAACAGCACTATCCTAATCCAGTCGCCGAAATTCAAGAGGAAAGAGAAAAAAAAGATCTCGATTTTTTAGCGGAAGATTTACCTAAAATACTGTCTTCAATGAGCGTTGGTGTGGAGCGGATTTGCCAGATTGTGCAGTCGCTGCGGAACTTTTCGCGCCATGACGATTCACAGATGAAACCCGTTAACCTCCACGAAGGTATTGACAGCACGCTGTTAATTCTCAATCACCGTTTGAAAGGGAACGGAGAAAAGCCGCCAATTCAAATTGTCAAACAATACGAAGAATTGCCGACTGTTGAGTGTTTTGCTGGGCCAATAAATCAAGTTTTTATGAATATTCTCAGCAATGCGATCGATGCTTTAGAAGATGCGAACAGTAGGCAAAATTGTCAAGGAATGCTAGAAAATCCCAGCCAAATTAGGATTGGTACGGAAGTTGTCGGCAATTTTGTAGAAATTAAAATTGCCGACAACGGCCCGGGAATAACTGAGCAAGTCAAACAGCATATCTTCGATACATTTTTTACTACCAAGCCCATTGGCAAAGGCACAGGAATGGGTTTGTCAATTAGCTATCAAATTATTGTAGAAAGACACAAAGGCGAATTATACTGTACTTCGGAATTGGGCAAGGGCACGGAATTTACTATCAGAATTCCGATCGCACCTTAGCGCGGAATGTGCAATCTGCACCTTACCAACTTGATATATAGGCAAACAAGCGAGCGGGACGCTCGCACTCCTAAAAAACGAGAAAAATCGTTTTTTCTCGTTCCCAGACTCTGGCTGGGAACGCATATTTAGAGGCTTTGCATCGCCACTGTAGAGACAATTGTCAGGTGCTTTTCGGCTCACCTTACCCGCATAAATAGCGAATTAAAAAACCTCTGCACCCTCCAACTTCTTAAAAGTTTCAACCTTAGCCCTCGCCGCTTCCCCGCAAGTCTTCGGCGTCGGAAACATCTTCCCAGGATTCGCCAAACCTTTCGGATTAAACACCTGACGCACCCACTGCATCGTCTCCAAATCTACCTCCGAAAACATATCCGGCATAAAACACTTCTTGTCAGCGCCGATGCCGTGTTCCCCGGAAAGACTTCCGCCAACTTTCACGCAAAGCCTGAGAATTTCCCCGCCCAATTCTTCTACCTTTTCCAGCGCACCTTTTACCGAGTTATCGTACAGAATCAGGGGGTGTAAATTCCCGTCTCCTGCGTGAAATACATTAGCAATTCGATAACCGTATTTCTCGCTCAAACCCTCAATTTCTTTCAAAACATAAGCCATTTGCGTTCGGGGAATTACGCCATCTTGCACGTAATAATCCGGGCTGAGATGACCCGCCGCCGCAAAAGCAGCTTTCCGCCCTTTCCAAATTTTTAGGCGCGTTTCCGGGTCACTTGCCGTGGTAATATTTCGTGCTCCGTTATGCTTGCAAATGTCGGCAATCCGCTGTTTGTTTGTGGCAACTTCCACTTCTAAACCGTCGATTTCTACGAGGAGAATTGCCGCCGCATCGCGGGGATAACATCCAGTTGCCACCACATCTTCCACAGCATTGATGCTGATGTTGTCCATAATTTCCATACCGCCGGGAATAATACCAGCGCTGATAATATCGGAAACTGATTCGCCCGCTGCTTCTATAGTGGAAAAATCCGCTAGGAGAACGCAAATCGATTCCGGCGCTTTGAGAATTCGGAGAGTAACTTCTGTGGCAATTCCTAAAGTGCCTTCGGAACCGACAAATACACCAGTTAAATCGTAACCGGGCATTTCGGAAATTTCGCCACCGACATCGACAATAGAACCGTCGGGCAGTACCAATTTTAGTCCTAAAACGTGATTCGTTGTGACTCCGTATTTGAGGCAGTGAACGCCGCCAGAATTTTCGGCAACGTTGCCGCCAATCGAACAAACAATTTGACTGGAAGGATCTGGCGCGTAGTAGAAACCAGCGCCGCTAACTGCTTGCGTTACCCAGTTATTAATTACTCCCGGTTGCACGACTACTTGCTGATTTTCTAAGTCTACTTTCAGGATTTTTCGCATCAGGGCAGTAACGATCAGCACGCAGTTTTCTACAGGCAAAGCGCCGCCGGAAAGGCCTGTTCCAGCGCCTCTAGCCACCCAGGGAACTGAGTTGCGATCGCATATTTTGACCACTTGCGCCACTTCCTCCGTAGTTCGAGGCAATACCGCCACGGCGGGGCGCTGGCGGTAGCTGGCGAGTCCGTCGCACTCGTAGACAATCAATTCTTCGCGGCGCTGTACGACGCCATTTTTGCCAACTACAGCCTCGAATTCTTTAATAACGGGTTTCCAGTTGCGTTCTGTTTCTACGGCTATCATTAGTGAATTTAATAAGGGAACTATCAATAATATTGTTGCAAATTTTACTATTTTTGTGCAATTATTTTTCTAAGGGTTGCAATATTGACACAGGGAAGGATCGGCAGTCTCTCGACCGTCGGGAAATTGTTTTTCTTTAGTATAACCGCAGTTTTTGCATTTATAGATTGCCGATCGCACTAGCTGAGTCGGAAAATAACAAAGTCCGCAGGGCAATCCGATTTTCGTCTCAGCAATATCGAATCCCGGCCAACCGCACTCCGGGCAGAATTGCTTAAATTTTTTAACTAAATCGAGAGTTGCATTTTCGATGTTTTTCATCCGAGTTGGATTGTACATCGCCCGCATATCTGTTTCGATGTGAACTCGGCCGGCTGACGATTTTTTTAAGCCGGCTGTTACAGCGTCAAAAAGTTGTTTTTCTGTCTTAATGCCCTTGACAATTTCACCGTTACCGAGGGCAGCGTCGCCAACTACAACCACCAGTGCGTGATCTGGAAATCCCGCTTTTTTTGCAAAATCATCCGCTTTTTCTATACTGGGAATTAACTGGTGACTGTAATTAGTTTCTACCGACAAAGATTCGCCGATTAGTTCTAGATTGTTGGCTTGGTCTAATAAAAGTACGATTTCTCTGTTAGCAGGAATATACGGCATCATTGGGTGAGGGCCGAAAGTACCTTCGCTGGCAAAGGCAAGAGTTTCGCCCGCAATGTCTAGGGCTTTTTGTGCTTTGTGGCGAGCCGCTTCTATTTGTGTTCCTAAGCGTTTAACTTCTCTGGTGAATGTGCCGAAAGCGTCCGTGTCAAGATCCGCCGGTACTATAATGTTTACGCCAAATTCTCGTTCCAAAACGGGAGCCATTACCCGTTCTTTTTGGTGCATGGTAGCAAGAACTGCGGTGCGATCGCTCAATAATTGATTGGGATTTACAGGCTCAGAAATATTAGACATAAAGCAGCATCATTTCATAACAGAATGCTCAAATACACCCTTTGACCTAAGTTATCAATTCAGCACTCCAGCGTCAATCTTAAAAGCGATCGCTAGTTGCCTCCAGTCACCCCCCCAGCTTGACCTCTGAGTACAAAAATTACTCCCGTCATAATCATGGCCACGCCTACTAACCGCAGCGGCGGCAAAGGCTCGTGAAATATAAGTTTGCCACCTAAAACAGTAAATAGGTAACTAATTGACAGTAAAGGCGAGACTATGCTAAGGTTTGCCCGCGACAAAACTACAATAAACCCGATCGAAGAAATTGCATACAAAGAAAGACCACCTACTATCAACGGCTGAGTAGCCATTGCTATAATTTTTTCTATTAAATTAGCAGCGCCAATGGGCCCTAATATTTTAGCTCCTGCCTTCAGACTAAATTGACCTGCGACGCCGCACAATATTGCAGCCAGCAATAACAAAAAAACGCTTCTATTCATAAGTTTACTAACATATAGTACAATCAAAAACTGCCGTTCCCAAAAACCTGAAAAAATTTAATTAAGTTTTGCTAGGTTTTATTCACCACTAATATTTTAAGCAGAGATACGGGAAAATCAAGTATGGTTGAGCGCGATCGAGAGTGGAACAAATATATGGCAGAGCAGACCAATCCAAGCGGAGAATATACTCTAGAACTATCGATACTCATGCCTTGCCTGAACGAAGCAGAAACTTTAGAAATCTGCATACAGAAAGCACTGAGGTCGCTGCGCGAACTTGATATTGCCGGCGAGGTCATCATAGCAGACAACGGCAGCACTGACGGTTCTCAAGCTATCGCTACCAGAATGGGAGCGAGAGTTGTGCCCGTAGCAGCCAAAGGCTACGGCAGCGCTCTGATGGGAGGCATCATCGCAGCGCGCGGAGTTTATATTATCATGGGCGATGCTGACGACAGCTACAATTTTTCCAACCTCGGCTTTTTTGTCAACAAATTGCGAGAAGGTTTCGACTTAGTAATGGGAAACCGGTTTCAAGGGGGCATCAAACCTGGGGCCATGCCGCCGCTGCACAAATATTTAGGAAATCCGGTGCTGACATGGGTTGGGCGGCTATTTTTCGCAAGTCCTGTCGGCGACTTTCACTGCGGATTGCGGGGTTTTAGGAGAGACTCAATTTTGAAACTCGACTTGCAAACAACGGGGATGGAATTTGCTAGCGAAATGGTGGTCAAGGCCTCTGTATACAAGCTGCGGATAACTGAAATCCCAACCGTACTTTCTCCCGACGGCCGCAGCCGACCGCCGCACTTGCGAACTTGGCGAGATGGCTGGCGGCACCTCCGATTTTTGCTGCTTTACAGTCCTCGGTGGCTGTTTTTGTATCCGGGTACTGCGCTGATGATTTGGGGTCTAATTATCGTGGTTTGGCTGTTGCCCGGTACTCAAAAGATTGGGAGTATCAGCTTTGATGTACACACGCTGCTTTATGGTGCGATCGCAATTATCATCGGTTTTCAAGCAGTAACTTTCGCTTTCTTCACCAAGATTTTTGCCATCAGCGAGAAATTTCTGCCCGAAGACCCCAAACTCAACAAAATATTTCGCTATGTAACGTTAGAGACAGGATTGATTGTCGGAGTAACGCTGATTTTAATCGGAATAGTTGGCTCGTTCTTGTCATTAACTATCTGGAGCGAAACGGCTTTCGGTTCTCTCGACCCTTCTAAAACTCTGCGTTTGGTTATTCCCTCGCTCACTTGCCTGACCGTCGGTTTGCAGATGGTTTTGTCGAGCTTTTTTCTCAGCGTGCTGGGGTTGAAGCGCAGGTGATAACATTAAAGTTACTGTCAACATTCCTCAAAACTAAACTGCCATGCAGTGGAAGATAAGGGGGCTGCATCTCACTTTTGCAAATACATCAAGTGGAAAGTTGACCATTGAGATGGCTCTCTGGAACTTACGGTGAAATTTTTATCTAATTAGAAAAGCAAGCTAATACACGAGTTCGAAAGTTTTCCAAATTAGAAAATCCATATCCTTGTCGCATAATCAACTTAATTCGATTATTTATCCTTTCCATAACCCCACCAGGGGGAACGCATCTTATTGAACACTCTTCATCAGTGATACCAAATCCGGGTTAGCTACCCCCTTTATGACGGCTATACCGAAACTTAGCCATATTGGCGGGCGCTCGACACGCCAGGCGGGCGACATATTCCCCTGCTCACGACTCGTTTACTGGTGGTTTATGAGCTACCATCGTTCGTTGATGTAAGTTAAAGGTTCAAACAAAAAGATGACAAGAATTGCACATCTAGAACCCTACTTGAGTGCAGCAGAACTCAAGCACCGTTATCGAGAGACAACCAATCCCATAGAAGCCCGTCGTTGGCAACTATTGTGGTTAATTTCGCTATCCTGGACCATCAAAGAAGCAGCAGCAGTAATTGGCATCAATTATGACTATGCTCAAACAATAGTTAAAAGCTATAACCAGCAAGGAGAGACAGCAATTATTCAAAAAAAGCCGTCCCCAAAAAAACGTCCCAGCCATGCCTTACTCAATGCTCTTCAATTAGAAGAACTGCGTTTAAGTTTAAAAGGAGAATCGCCCGATAAAGGCATCTGGAGTGGACCAAAAGTTGCATTATGGATCGCCCAAAAGACCGGGAGAGAACAAGTGGGAAAACTCTTAGGATGGGACTACCTAAAAAAGTGCGGTTACGGGTGCATCTCACTTTTGCAGATACATCAAGTAGAAAGTTGACCATTGAGATAAGCACAGCGAAGAGAAAGGATAGAGGAAACACTCTCG
>NZ_SRRZ01000133.1 GCF_013179805.1 Microcoleus asticus IPMA8
ACACAAATTTGGTATTTTTGAACCAACACTCAATGGAACTGCTGCTCGCTCGAACCCTTAATTCATTTACGAATGATTTGCGATCGCTATAGGAGATATTAAAAATACAATAAAATCAATGATTGTCTTCATTTGTCCGCAATCTAAAATCTAAAATCTAAAATCTAAAATCTAAAATGGTCTAAGTTAGTGCCGAAAATTAGCGTTTGCATTCCTACTTGCAATCGAGTGCATCTGCTGGCTTGTGCGATCGCCAGCGTGCTAGATCAAACTTATACAGATTTTGAATTAATTGTCTGCGATGACGGCTCAACTGACAGCACTCCGTTGTTAATGTCGGAATTTGTGGATCGCGGGATTCGCTACATTCGACACCCGCAGAATATCGGCAAAAGTAATAATATGCGATCGGGCTTTGCGGCGGCAAGGGGCGAATATTTTATCAAGTTTGACGATGACGATCGCCTGAGCGCGCAATTTCTAGAGCGGACATCTGCTATTTTAGATAAAGACCGCAGCATCGATTTTGTCAGTACCGATCACTGGGTGATCGACATTAACAATTATATTGACGAAAACCAGACGAAACTCAATTCGCAGCGGTGGGGCCGCACTGAGTTGTCGCCTGGAATTATTGAAGATTTGCTCTCCACAGTTTTTGTGAGACAAAGTTTGCAAATAGGGGCAACTTTGTTTCGCCGCCGCGCGCTGGAAGAAGTGGGATTTCTGCGGCCGAATTTGCAAAATTGCGAAGATAACGATTTGTTTGTCAGACTTGCGATTGCTGGCAAAAAGTGCTATTACTTGCCGGAGCTGTTGATGGAGTATCGAGTTCATGCTGGACAGCAAGGAGTCGATCGGGCAATTCCGTATTTGAGTGATAAATTGCGCTATTTACTCGGCTACGAATTTGATTCCGAGAAGTTGGAAACAGTCAGGCTCAAAAGGATTGCAGAAACTCAATTAGCGCTGGGTTTGCGGCTGATTGAGGTTGGTGAAACTGCAAAAGGGCGATCGATGGTGCGAGCTGGAAAGTCTGTTTCTGAGGCGAAAATGTGGGCGGGTTTGGGATTGTCGCTGCTGCCCGTCGAGTTGCGTCCAAGGGCATTTGAGTTGGTGCGAGAGTTGATGAAGTAACCATCAATAAGAATTATTAACTATCAGCAGCGGATAATATATTAATTTCAATTAGAGTACGGGGTTTTATTTGGCCTTGAGATTTGCTCAGATTTGGCTCGATCGAGCACTTGCCGGGATCGTTGAGAAAGTCCGCGGAAAAAATAAAAATTCGATCGGACACGTTTTACATTAAATTAAGAAATTAAGAAATACTGAAAAATTATTAAGTATTTACGAGTTTGACATCGACCGGGCACGAGTACAGACCTTTCCTTGGGTCTGCCCTGCTTGTGCTATCTGTCAGGCGATTAGGGAAAACTTTTGCCCTGACACTGGGTGAAGGAATCAAAGTCAGCATTGTTAAATTCTGTCTAGTTTATTAATGCAGTACTCATGTCAATAACTAATCAGATTCGTTTTAATAACCTCAAGGGCGACATCTTCGGCGGTGTCACGGCTGCCATTGTCTCGCTGCCCCTGGCCCTCGCCTTCGGGGTCGCTTCTGGAATCGGGCCGATCGGGGGACTGTACGGTGCCATTTGCGTTGGCTTCTTTGCGGCGCTGTTTGGCGGCACCCCAACACTGATTTCTGAACCCACCGGACCGATGACTGTGGTGATGACTGCGATCGTCGCCTCACTCACCGCCAGCAATCCCGAACAAGGGCTAGCAATGGCGTTTACCGTTGTGATGCTGGCGGGGTTGTTTCAAATCATCTTTGGTATTTTCAAGCTAGGGAAATACGTCACCCTGATGCCATACAGCGTGATTTCCGGCTTTATGTCGGGAATTGGCGTGATTTTGATCATTCTGCAAATTGCACCCTTTCTGGGTCAAGCCCCTCCCAAGGGCGGTGTTTTGGGCACTTTTATGGCAATTCCGCAGTTGCTGGCAAACATAAATCCGCCGGAAGCAATTCTCGGTGTCTTGACGGTGGCAATTATTTTCCTGATGCCCAAACAGGTGAAGAAAATCGTGCCCCCGCAATTGATAGCGCTGATTGTCGGCACGGTAATTTCCCTGACTGTGTTTCAGGGGGCGGATATTCGCCGGATTGGCGAAATTCCGGTGGGACTGCCCCCGTTGCAATTGCCGACTTTTTCCGCCGGTCAACTCACGGTGATGTTTGTGGATGGGGTGATGCTGGGGATGCTGGGCTGTATCGATACCTTGCTGACGGCGGTGGTGGCGGACAGTCTAACGCGGACCGAGCACAAGTCCGATAAGGAGTTGATCGGTCAAGGGATTGGCAACATCGTATCGGGGATCTGCGGTGGCTTACCGGGCGCCGGGGCAACGATGGGAACTGTGGTCAATATCCAAACAGGCGCGACTTCGGCGTTGTCGGGTTTAACTCGGGCCTTGGTGTTGCTGGTGGTGGTTTTGGGGGCGGCGAGGTTAACTGAACCGATTCCGATGGCGGTGTTGGCGGGGATTGCGCTGAAGGTGGGGATTGATATTCTTGACTGGAGTTTCCTGAAACGATCGCACAAAGTATCTGTTAAGGGTTCCCTGATCATGTACGGGGTAATGCTTTTGACTGTGTTTGTGGATCTGATTGTCGCGGTGGGTGTGGGCGTCTTTATTGCTAATATCCTGACGATCGAACGGTTGAGTAGTATGCAGTCTGCGGGAGTGAAGCTGATTTCCGATACGGATGATGATGCGATCCTCAGTCAGGAGGAAAAGCAACTCTTGGATCGGGGTAGGGGGCGCGTGTTGCTGTTCTGCTTGAGCGGCCCGATGATTTTTGGGTTGTCGAAGGCGATTGCCCGCGAACACAATGCTATGAAGGATGCGGATGCTTTGGTGATAGATCTGACTGCTGTGCCCATGCTGGGGGTAACGGCTTCGCTGGCGATCGAAAATGCGATTCGCGATGCCAGCGATAAGGGTTTGCAGGTTTACATCGTCGGTGCCAGCGAGAAAATTCAGCAGCGCTTGCAGAAGTTGGGATTGTTGGATCTGATCGCGCCAGAGCATGTCATGAGCGATCGTACCGCAGCCTTGCGACAAGCAGTCGCTGTGGTTGACAGCAAAGGCATCCCCTTGGGAGTGGCGGCGTAACAAGGCGCGAATTCGCCGAAATAGTTCGTTAGCAGGAGTGCCAGTTTCTCCTGCTATTTTTATGGCTCGATCGCTCCTTTCATCTCGTTTCCGGTTGCATAGGTATTGTTCAAATGTCCAAACAGTCAGCTCGAAAGCATAATTTTAGTCAACAGCCAACAGTCAACAGTCAACAATCATCTCGCTCCTGCAACCATAATTGATATGAATTATTGATTTTCTTCAGTCCCCCTCTGCTGGGACGAGAGGCAAGTATAGAGGAGGTTTTAATCGCCCAGTCTTCTGGCGTGTCGTTTTACAAGCAGAAATTATCCGAATGATATAGCGGGTAGCCACGGAATATCTGTAGCGCCTGGGTCGTAGCCAAGTTGTTTGAGCAGTGTGGTAATTTGTCCTCTATGGTGAGTTTGATGATTGAACATATGTGTCACCAGAATCCAAGTTGGTAGCACGCGGCATTTACCATCTACATTGCTTGTGTACTCAAACGGTTGACTCAACCAGTCAGAATTAAGGTTTGTAGACCATTCTATAATTTGCCGATCCATTGTCTCCTGTTCTGCTCTCAAAACCTCAAATTCAGCATACAGTTCTTGACCGATAACGGCTACAGAAAATGGGTGAAGAGTGAAACGACCCATCCATGCTTTGTCACCATACAGTAAGTGATTCAAAGTGCCATGAATAGACTTGAAAAAGGCACCCATATCCTGTTTGCGCTGTTCATCAGGAATTGCCGAGCAGACAGAATATATTTTTTGATTCATCCAGCAATTGTACTCAGCCATTAGCTGGTAGTAGCTACCGTCGTACATACTCAAAACTTAACCACATAGTTTGAATAACTTACATTATACAAATAGGTCTTTCACAATACTCCTGACTCTAATTGGTCTAGATAAATAAACTCAGGAGCTTGAACTCCGGCTTCTTTTCTAATTTTAACCAGTCTAGGCGACTCAAAAAACGCCCTAGCATCTGCGATTGATGTCCACGCGGAGAAATGAACAATTTTGTTGGGTTCATTGTGATACTTCAAGACTTGATAGGAGCGCTCGCCAGCTTCTTTTCGGATGCTTTCAGCATTATCAAATACCTGTTTCCAAGCTTCATAGTTTTCTACTTCATGAATAATTAAGACATACTGCATAGTAATCAGCTTCTTTGAGCCTCTCAAAACTTCAAACGACTAATTTGATTAGACTAACTCACTTTATCTCCAAAGCCGAGCACAGGAGAGCGACTAAATTATACCGTAGTGACGGTAGAAAATCCTGCCAACACCGAACAGAGCGATCGCGCTTTCCACTAAAGTAGTAAACAGTGCCTGATGTAAATAAGTTTTTCCTAAATATCGTGTCTATATTTGCTGAAGTTCCGACTGTGTGGCTGCAAATTTCCCTCGTGGGAGTCTGGCTGGGCTTGATTTTACTGGTAGCTGAGGGCTTAAATCGCTTTACTTCTGTCGATGCTGAGGTATCGCGGAAGGTGGTGCACATCGGTACTGGAAATGTGATTTTGCTGGCGTGGTGGCTGGAAATACCCGGTTGGGTGGGGATTTCGGCGGGAATTTTAGCAGGTGCGATCGCCCTAATTTCTTACCAAGTTCCGATTTTGCCCAGTCTTAACAGTATCAACCGGAAGAGTATGGGGACTTTTTTCTATGCTGTTAGTATCAGCGTTCTTGTAGCTTGGTTTTGGCCGCTGGAACGTCAGGAATACGCTGCTTTGGGCATTTTAGTGATGACTTGGGGCGACGGATTAGCTGCTGTCATCGGCCAGAAATACGGCAAACATATTTATCGAGTTTGGGGAATGCAGAAGAGTTGGGAAGGTTCTGCAACTATGTATTTGGTGAGTTTTGCTGTTAGCAGTTTAATTTTGCTGGCGGTTCAAGGCGCCGTTTGGCAAACTTGGGCGGTGTCTGCTGTTGTGGCTTTGGCTGCTGCTACTTTAGAGTCGGTTTCTAAGTGGGGAATTGACAATTTGAGCGTGCCGATCGGCAGTGCTGCGATCGCCTTTTTCCTAAATCAATTTTGGGTAATTGGTAATTGATAATTGTAGGTTGGGTAGAACGAAGTGGAACCAAAGCTACAATTACTATTGACAGTCAACGGTTAACAGTCAACAGTTAATAATTAACTCTTGACTGTTAAACAAAATATCTGTGCCGAACTCGCTATAAACTGCCTGAATGGCTGCTCATTTTCTCGATTTAGAGCTTTTGGAGAGCTTGCCTTCAAAAGGTTGAACTCCACTATTGGGATAGTTGTCATCGCTGGGGCTAAAAATCCGCACTGCTGCTTCCGAAACGTAACGCATCGCGTTTGTCAAAGATTTAGAAAGATTCATAGAATCTGCCTCTCTTATCTGAGTTCTGATACTTCTAATATTACTCAGATTTTTGGCTGTGGATGGCTTTAGTAATATTTATTTGAATTACTTATTGGTCTGCAACATTGAAGCAAGCTGAAGGTTTTAGGAATTACGCATTTGTGGGCGATCGACCTTTTGCTGGTAGATTTTTCCTTGCTCAACTCATGCAGTGGCGATCGCACTCCCGACGCTCAGAAACCGGGTTTTCTAACTCGGTTCGAGGACTGCCACCAGATATTTTCGTAAAAAACCTGGAACGCTTGAGTGTTTGCGGTTAATTCCTGAGTTTGTTAAATTAGGTATTTTTATGGATTCTACCATAATATTCGTGCCTCAAAAACCTAAAATATGCTAATCAGCGCCGTATTCAAGGAATTCTTCAGAGAAATATCTGCCATCTTTATCAAAAATTTACAAAAAGATATGGTATTAGTCACTATAATTAAGACAAAGAAATTTGTTCGGGGTTTTTCTTATGAAAACTACCACTGAGAGCCTGCACCTCAAAAATTTTGAAGAAATCCAAGAAGATCGAGAACTGACGGTTTCCTCAGCAGATTACAGCCTTTTAACAGATCTCTACCAGCTAACGATGGCGGCTTGTTACGTTGGGGAAGGGCTTGACGGGCGGGCTGCGAGTTTTGAGTTGTTCGCGCGCAGGTTGCCAGAGGGTTTTGGCTACGCGATCGCGATGGGCTTGGCTCAAGTTATCGACTATCTGGAGAAATTTCGGTTTTCTCCGGCGCAAATTGAGACTTTGCAGTCCACTGGGATTTTTGCAGGTGCCCCGGAGCGATTTTGGACTCTACTCGCCACAGCCCGCTTTACTGGCGATGTTTGGGCGGTGCCGGAGGGGACGGCGGTGTTTGCCAACGAGCCGCTGCTGCGCATTGAGGCTCCTCTGTGGCAGGCTCAGTTGGTGGAAACTTATTTGTTGAATGCGATAAATTATCAAACTTTGATTGCGACTCGGGCTGCGCGGCTGCGGGATGTCGCGGGCCCGGATGCTAAATTGCTGGAATTCGGGACGCGCAGGGCTTTTGGGCCTCAAGCTGCTGTGTGGGCGGCTAGGGCGGCTCTGGCTGCTGGGTTCGACGGAACTTCTAATGTTTTGGCTGCTTTGAAGTTGGGCCGCAAACCTGTAGGTACTATGGCTCATGCTTTGGTAATGGCTGTGGCGGCTCTAGAAGGTAGCGAAAATGAGGCGTTTGCAGCTTTTCACCGCTGTTTTCCGGGGGCGCCGCTGCTGATCGATACTTACGATACTGTGGCGGCGGCGCGGATGTTGGCCGATCGAGTAAACAGCGGTGAAATGCAGTTGGAAGGCGTGCGGCTGGATTCGGGCGATTTGGCGGTGCTGTCTCGGGAAGTGCGATCGATCCTTCCGGGCGTTCCAATTTTTGCTAGCGGCGATTTGGACGATCGAGAAATTGCTAAATTAAAAAGTAGCGGCGCTTGCATTGATGGTTACGGTTTGGGGACGAAATTGGTGAGCGGTTCGCCTGTGAACGGTGTTTATAAGTTGGTGGAAATTGACGGAATTCCGGTGATGAAAGAGGCAAGCGGCAAGGTAACATATCCAGGAAGAAAGCAAATTTTTAGACATATTGAAAATGGGCAAATTCTCGGAGATTGTTTGGGATTGTCCGGGGAATTTATTCACAATTGCGATTCTCACTTACCATTAATGGAGTTGGTTGTCAAGGATGGGAAACGAGTGCAGAACCAGGAAAGTTTGGAGGATATCGCCAAACGAACTGCTGCTTCTGTCGCCAGTCTTCGAGCCGAAACTCGGCAAATTGACAACCCGATTTCGCCGCCGGTGGAAATTTCTACAGATTTGCAGAGTCTCACTCAAAAAACGAAAAAGAGTCAATCGATTTTAGATTTTAGATTTTAGATTTTAGATTGAAGTCAGTAGTCAGTAGTCAGCAGTCAACAGTCAACAGTCAACAGTCAACAATTCCCCATTAACTATTAACGATATTACCGATTACCTATGCAGAAGATTGCTCTTTTTGGAACCAGTGCCGATCCGCCTACAGCGGGACACAAAACTATCCTGAATTGGCTTTCCCAAAATTTTGATTGGGTAGCAGTTTGGGCGTCGGACAATCCTTTTAAGTCGCACCAAACTTCTCTAGAACACCGATCGGCAATGCTGCTGTTAATCATTCAAGAAATTAATTCGCCGAGACACAATCTTTGCTTGCATCCAGAACTCAGCAGTCCGAGGACTCTAGAAACTGTGGAACAAGCAAGATTGCTGTGGCCGGATGCAGATTTGACGCTGGTAATAGGTTCGGACTTGGTGGGGCAACTGTCTCGCTGGTACAAATTTGAAGAATTGTTAAAACAAGTGGAGTTGCTGATAGTACCGCGACCGGGTTATCCGTCAGAACAATTAGATTTGTGGCAGTTGAGGCGGATGGGTGCAGAGGTGGCGATCGCATCTTTGAGTGCTCCCAATGTTTCTTCTACCTCTTATCGGGAAACAGGAGACAGGGAAGCTTTGACTCCGACCATCGAAGATTACATCAATAGGGAGCATTTGTACGCATGGCACGAGGCACAAAAAAGGGCGAAGGTTGCTCATTAGCTGACTTTAAAGTAGGAGTAGATAATGTTATTTTTTCCGTCGATGCCGTGCAGAACCGCTTGTTGGTGCTGTTGGTAATGCGGCAAGACGAACCGTTTATCGATTCTTGGAGTCTTCCCGGTACTTTGGTGCGGCACGGAGAGTCTCTTGAAAATGCAGCTTACCGGATTTTGTCTGAGAAAATTCGGGTGAAAAATCTGTATCTGGAGCAACTTTATACTTTTGGGGAACCGGGGCGCGATCCTCGGGAATTTACCAGGGGCGATCGCTATCTTTCGGTGAGTTATTTTGCTTTGGTTCGCTTTGAGGAAGCTGAGTTAATTGCTGGAAGTGTAGTGGCGGGTGTCGGCCACCGCGTCGGCGGCATTGCTTGGTATCCCGTGCAACAAGTTCCTAAGCTGGCTTTCGATCACAATCAAATTCTCGAATACGGATACCGGCGACTGCGCAACAAACTTGAATACAGTCCGGTAGCTTTTGAAGTTTTGCCGGAACTTTTTACTTTGAGCGATTTGTATCAATTGTATACAACTATTTTGGGAGAAAGTTTTTCTGATTATTCTAATTTTAGATCTCGATTGTTAAAATTGGGTTTTTTGTTCGATACCGGTGTTAAGGTTTCGCGGGGGGCTGGCCGCCCTGCTAGTTTGTACCGCTTTGATGCGGCAGCTTTTGCTCCTTTCAAAAATAAGCCGCTGGTGTTTATCTAGCTGTTCCTTGGATGACATTCGGGGATCAATTGAGTAACATTAGAATAGAAGCTATTAAGGAGTGCCGGCGATGAAAGACCCAGATGAATGCGCTAATATTAACGAAGTTCGGGAGGAAATTGATATCATAGATCGAGAAGTGATCGACGCTTTGAGCAAGAGATTTAAATACGTCGTCGCGGCAGCAAGGTTCAAAACAAGTGAAGCTGGCGTTAGAGCGCCCGATCGCTTTCATGCTATGTTACAGCAGCGGCGCGAGTGGGCTTTAGAATCGGGTTTGAATCCTGATGTGGTTGAAAATATTTACCGGGATTTGGTAAATTATTATATTGAGGAAGAATTGAAACATTACAAATCTGAGTAATGTTTCCCTATATTCAAATCTAGGACTATAGGAAATCGAGTCCGCGCGGGCGGACTGTTAGCAATATTTATGGTAGTGATGCAGGTAATATGAAAATTGCGATCGCACAACTCAACCCTACTATTGGTGATATCTTTGGCAACTCCAACCTAATTCTGGAGGCTGCCAAAAAAGCGGAGGTTGAGGGCGCAAACTTATTGCTAACACCGGAACTTTCCCTGATCGGTTATCCGCCGCGCGATTTGTTGATAGATCCGAGTTTCATTGCAGCCGCAGGCGCACAGTTGCAGCAACTGGCGCAAGCTTTGCCGCCGAAGTTGGCAGTCATAGTCGGCACTGCCGTACCTAATGCTAATGCTGTTCAACTCGGCGGAAAATCATTGTTTAACAGCGCTGTTTTGTTGCAAAATGGTGCTGTTAAAAAAGTTTTTCATAAACGCTTGTTGCCTACTTATGATGTATTTGATGAAGATAGATATTTTGAACCGGGAGAAAACAGCAATTACTTTTCTATTGGCGAAGCCAAAATCGGCGTGACAATTTGTGAAGATTTGTGGAACAATGAGGAGTTTTGGGGTAAACGCAGTTACGCGGGCGATCCTGTTTCCGATTTGGCAAAATTGGGCGTAGATTTAGTAGTGAATTTGTCGGCATCGCCTTACTGTGCGGGGAAGCGAGGAGTGCGATCGGCGATGTTGCAGCACAGCGTTATCCGCTGCGGAAT
The DNA here is from genome assembly GCF_013179805.1 of Microcoleus asticus IPMA8. Taxonomy (GTDB): domain Bacteria; phylum Cyanobacteriota; class Cyanobacteriia; order Cyanobacteriales; family Microcoleaceae; genus Microcoleus; species Microcoleus asticus. Next base: position 9,960 of record NZ_SRRZ01000133.1, read on the forward strand.
ACCAATTATTTACGCTAATCAAATAGGGGGAAATGACGACATTATTTTTGACGGCAGCAGTTTTGCTGTGAATCGAAAGAGTGATTTGATTCAGGTATTAGCTTCTTTTGAAACTGATTTTGCGGTGCTGGAATATGACGCAGCTAAACAAGATTTAGTGGGCAGCAATCAGCAAAATGCAGCAGGAATTGAGGCGGCGCCGTTGAGTTTTTATCCTGCCGAGGGAGATGCAGAAATTTGGGCTGCTTTGGTTTTGGGAGTGCGAGATTATGTTCGCAAGTGCGGTTTTTCTAAGGTTGTACTCGGTTTGAGCGGCGGGATAGATTCGGCTTTGGTGGCGACGATCGCCAGTTGCGCGATCGGGCCCGAAAATGTTCTAGGGGTGCTGATGCCTTCTCCTTACAGTTCGGATCATTCGGTTAATGATGCTTTGGAATTAGCCCGAAATCTGGGCGTTGCGATCGAACTATTGCCGATCGGCGATTTGATGAAAACTTACGATCGCACTCTCGCCAATTTGTTTGTCAACACACCTTTCGGAATTGCTGAGGAAAATATTCAATCGCGGATTCGAGGCAATCTGTTGATGGCAATTTCTAATAAGTTCGGACATTTGCTGCTTTCGACTGGCAATAAGTCGGAAATGGCGGTGGGTTACTGCACTCTCTACGGCGATATGAATGGGGGATTGGCGGTGATTTCTGATGTCCCGAAAACCCGCGTTTATTCGCTTTGTCGGTGGCTGAATTATGGGAGTGAGAATATCAAAAATCAGGCAGAGTTGGGAAAGGAAATTATTCCGGTTAATATTATTAGTAAAGCGCCTAGTGCTGAACTGAAACCAGGACAAATTGACCAAGATTCTTTGCCGGATTACGATGTTTTAGATGACATATTGCAGCGGTCGATCGAAAATCACGAATCTGCCCAACAAATTATCGCTGCCGGACACGATGAAGCGGTGGTTAAACGTGTAGTAAAATTAGTGAGGCAAGCGGAGTTTAAACGGCGACAAGCAGCCCCGGGTTTGAAAATTAGCGATCGAGCTTTTGGTACCGGTTGGCGGATGCCGATTGCCAAAGTTTCCTCTTATTAAACGCAAAATGGTTAACATCGACGGTAGTTTCGGCTTCGATTTTCTCCTGGGAACTCTCAGCAACGATACGATTAGAGGATTTGCGGGTAATGATACTGTTCAAGGTTTGGGGGGAAACGACCGAATTTTTGGCGATCGGGAAAATGACTTGCTAGCAGGAAATGAAGGCGCTGATACACTGTCTGGCGGTCAGGGAAGCGATACAATCTATGGAGGACAAGACTCCGATTGGATGTTTGGCGATCGGGGTAACGATTTGCTAACAGGCGGCGAAAGCGGGGATATCTTGACAGGAGGCGCGGGCGATGATTTATTTGTGATTGAAAGAACCGCCGTCGCATCTACTATTACAGAAGCTGATATAATTACAGATTTTGGCAACGGCAATGATAAAATTGTCTTGACAGAAGGCATGAAGTTTAGCGATTTGGATCTTTCTGTTTTCGACAACCAAACTGTTATGAAAGATAAAAACTCTGGTAATTATTTAGGAGTTGTTTCGGGAAATTCTAATCTGACGGAATCAAACTTTATATCGCTGTTTGGCGGAATAGATAGGGGTCAGCTTTTGCCAATTTCTGTTAACACGATCGTAGCCGATCGCGCGATCGGACTGGAAGTGGCGCAAACTCCCCAAGAACAAGCCACAGGTTTAATGTTTCGGACAGAATTACCGGACGACAGGGGAATGTTTTTCCCGATCGAACCCGCGCGAAACGTGCGTTTTTGGATGAAAAACGTGTTGATTGAACTCGATATGGTTTTTCTGCGGGAAGGCGTAGTGCAGGCGATAATTCCTAACGTACCGCCGTGTTTGAGCGAAACCTGCCCCAACTACGGCCCGGATGTTCCCGTTGACGGAGTTATTGAACTCAAAGGCGGAAGGGCAGCCCAATTGGGATTGAAAGTGGGCGATCGGATTCCCAATTTGCCCTAAAAGGTATATGATTTTATCGCAGCATTTAACTTTTTTGCATCCAATGAACCCTATTGAATTAAAAATAATCCCCAATCAAACTCAAGACGGTTTAGCTTACCAACATTTGCGCTTGCGGATTACAACTCAAGACGGTATTATCACACCCGATGATTTACAAGGTTTGAAACTTCCTCAAAATGTTCAATTCAGCCAAGGAATTGTCATTGAAGGTAGAGGAGCGATTTGGCTGTACGGGTATTTAGTGCACGAATGCCATCCTGCGGCTTGGGTTGGATGTTACGATCCGCGATTAGAAGGTGCGGTGGTAGTAGCGACGCACAAGCACGAGGTATCAGTTGGACAGGTATTAAAATTGAGTTTACCGAGTGATTAAATTAGATTGTGTTGGGTAAATTAACCGTAAGATTTGTAGGGGCGGGTTTTACCAACAATCTTTGATTCACATATCCACAATATTTATCAATCCGCCCTGTCCCTATGTAATTTTTATTTGTAATAACTCCTATGTTGCACGATTCTCAAGAACAGGCTTTCCGACCTGTTCCACAATAATTCAATTTTTGGGTGGGGTGGGCATCCTGCGCGCCCTAAAAGGATTATTGAGAATGGTGCAAGATGTGAGTAATAACCTACTTAGTATCGCGCGATCGCCCAAAAAACCTTTAAGTTTAACTATAACAACACTTCGGAGACTTTCAGGGTTCCCGTATGGGCGCTGATTCCCAGTTTATACGAATTTTTGCGTCTAGTAACGAGAAATATACGAAGAAACCCGTTTTCATCAGTCAGTATGCGTGCAGGACTAATACCCGCACTCGCCCACAAAGAAACATTTATAGGACTTGCGCAAGAGAGCAATTTTTACACTATTTGTGGAGGTAAGGTGCACGCTTCGCACCCTACAGATAGTGTCTGTGCCTAAGTCCTGACTTAATTTTAATGAAAATTTATCCTTTGACAGGCAAAACGATCGCAAACTCAGTGCCAATTCCTAGTTCCGCATTCACCTCGATACTTCCGCCATGTTTTTCTACCGCAATTTGGTGGACAATTGCCAACCCCAATCCAGTTCCTTTGCCGACACCTTTGGTCGTGAACAAATGGTCGAATATCTGCTGTTTCACTTCCTCTTTCATCCCGGTGCCGTTATCAGCAATTTTAATTTTAATGTGCGCTTCGCCCATTACATCAGTGCAAATTGTGATGCGGTTGGGATTGGCCGCAATTTCAGTAAAACTGCGTCCTAAATTTGACTCTTCTAAGGCATCGATCGCATTGGCAAGCAGGTTCATGAAAACTTGATTTAATTGACCGGGAAAACATTCGATTTTAGGAAGATTGCCGTATTTAGTCATCACTTCAATCTGCGGACGGTATTCGTTTGCTTTGAGGCGGTGTTTTAAAATTAAAATAGCGCTATTAATGCCTTCGTGAATATTAAAAGGAACTTTGTAGTCTTTATCGCCTCGGGAGAAGGTACGCAAACTGGTGCTGATGCTGCAAATGCGATCGCACCCGACTTGCATTGAATCAATCATCTTCGGTAAATCTTCCAAAAGATAATCGAGGTCTATCTCTTCGGCGTGGTCTGCCATTTCCGATTTCGGTGCAGCGGAGCGATACAATTTTAAGTGTTCTATCACATCTTCTAAACTCCTTTTAGCTTCATTTAAATTGCCAGAAATAAACCCAATCGGATTGTTAATTTCGTGGGCGACTCCAGCGACTAAATTGCCCAAAGCAGACATTTTTTCATTTTGAACGAGTTGCAGTTGCGCTTGCTGTAAATCTTTTAAAGTTTCTTCGAGCTGTTGATTTTGCTCTTGCAAAAGTTCCGCTGCTCGCTTGCGATCGGTCGCATCAACACCTAAACCAATAATCCCGATCGTCTCACCCTGGCAATTTTTTAGCTGCACTTTAGTGATTTCTAAGTAGTGTAGTTTGCCGTCAACAAATTTGAAAGTTTCGCTGGAGTAATGCGGCAAATCTTGGGCAAGGCAGGCGGCATCTGAAACCATACAGCCCGCTGCATCCTCCCCCATTAGATCTTTGTAATGATCGACAGCTAGGAAAGCGCTCACAGGCACGCCCATATTTTGAGAAAATGTCTCGTTCAAAAACTGTACTTTACCGCTGAGATTAACCATCCAAATCCAAATCGGAGCGACATCAATAATCGCTTGGAGCATTTGTTTTTGATCGGCAAGCTGAGCTTCGGTTTGGGTAAATTTTGCTAGCGATCGCTCTAATTGTTGGTTGTAATCCTGATATTTTTTATACAGCAGAGTATTTTGCAAACAGATGGCTGCCTGAGAACACAGGAGATTGAGAAGTTGCAGGCGATCTCGGGTAAAAACTCCTGCGGTTAACCGATTTTCCAGATACAAAATGCCGACTAAGTTGCCTCGATCGAGAATCGGCCAACACAACGCGCTCTGCGGTTCGTATTTGAGAATGTAGGAGTCGGAATCCCAATCACATTTTTGAGCGATGTCCCGCACAATCACAGGTTTCAACAAGTTTTTAACGCAGTCAACAATTTTGAGGGGCAATATCTCGCTGTTTTCATTGACTGTTGCGGATGATAAGTCGATCGCCCGATCGACTCCATAATTGTCGATCGCGGTTGTAGCAGCGATTTCCCATTGATTGCCGTTTGGCAAAATCAGCACTGCTTTGTCCGATCCTGTATTTGTCATCGCCAGTTGCATCAGTTTGGCAATTAGTCGATCGAGCTGAATTTCTCTAGAGAGGGCTTGACAAGCTTTTAGCAGACTTGAAAAATTTCCGAAATCTGAGACGCTCGCCGAAACAGACGGATGAAGCGATTGATTTTGGCCAGCAGGTGTTGGAAAATTTGCCAATGGATTTGCAGATATTTTTGCGGGTTCTAAAATTGGTTTTAACAATTGAGGATAGCGTTTTTCTAAGTCGTCTATTTGGGCTTTATCTCCCCAGCGGACATAGCAATCATAGGCATCTATCATGTAGACTCGCGCAATTTTTTCTCTTCCCAATGACAGGTAAAACTTAGCAGCTAGTTCGCAGGCAAGAGCTTCTTCATTCAAATATTCGTTAGCTTTAGCTCCGGTAATAGCTCGATCGTACAGTTCCATTGCTTCTGCTGTCTGGCCCAAAACGCGGAGCAATTCTGCCTCAACCAGATCGAACTTGTGCTGGTAATTGAGCGGGGTATGGTGCGCGAATTCTTTGAGTTTTTTCTGACTAGCCCCAACGCGCTTAAGGATTTGTTGGCGCTCCGCCGATGTGACATCTGCATAGATTGCCAAATCTGCCAGCGCATCATAAAAGTCGTGCATCATTTTTACTAGCATTTAAACACAATTCTCAAGATAAGGTTTGCATCCGTTTTTCCTGTCTAGTGGCTTCGGAGCGATCGAATATATCCCGAATCCGTCGCCTTTTTTGGCTCAATTTTATCCTCCTAAATATCGCAGATGACTGTCAAGATTAATTCCCATATTGGGAGGTTTCATATATTTGTAAATAACTGGGCTTCGTTCGAGTTCGTTGAGAATGTCTGTTCGCTTGAGGACTATTTCGAGCGATGCAATTAACGGCGGCTGCTTTACTCTATCGTCTTCTCGGAATACCGCGCCGCCAAAAATTTCCGCGACAAAGACGTAACTGCGGGCGTAGGATTTTATACTGCGCGCAGCAATTGTGCCGGGAATATCGAGATTTTTGACCGTCGCCCGCCGGTTGCGAAACTGCAAGAGTTTGCTACAGCCGGGTTGCCGGTCAAGATGGCGCGCGCCCCGATCGACAGCCCTTCCAGAATCGGTGTACGATTGCGCGATCGGGTTAGATCCTGGCATTAGCGCAGTCAAATCTACTACATCTACTGTTCCGTCCATATCGGCTGACCTCAACTCCGACATTAGCTTGACAAAACTTAATGTATCTATATTAGGGCATAAACACCATAATTTTTGAGCGTCAGATCTAAAATTCTAATTATCTGTTAACGAACAATATTTTATACATTGGCGAGCGGGGTTGGATCCTTTTACTTACGTATAAGTTTCTGCTGCTAATCTCAAATGCGGTTAAATAAACGCGAAAGACCGTATAAACACGGAAGTATGGTTTCTGTAAAAATACAACCTGTAATTAATTGAATTTAATAGAGCTCGATCGACCCAAATTTCCGCTACGATATGGAAAAATTTTTAGCTTAAAAATTTAAAAAAAAGTCTATACAAATAATAAAAAACTCGTCGTGGAATGAGTAGCACTTCAGTCCCGCCTAGAAAAAGACAGGACAGTTTTATTCTGCTGAAATCAGTCCTGCACTCTACTTCCGGGCTAATAGCCCTCGCAGGGGTTAAAACCGAAATCTAATAGTAATATGCCGTAATATGCAGTCGTCTTCAGAGGAAGATACTTAGATTCCGACAGGGATTAAAACCCCTGTCGGAATCTAGTTTCCAGAGAAGGAAACAGCGTTATTTGAGATTAGTCGATCGCGTCTGCCACTTGTTGAGTTCTGTCAATATCCCGATTCACTTTCTAGGAAATATTGTCCGAGGCATCTTCAGCGTTCTATCTTGCATCTCGTGCTGCATCATTGATATTTTCTTGGCCGCCGCTGGTGTTATATCTCAGAGACTCAGTACCCTCTGCTGCTCTTTCTTTTGCTCCCTGGGTAGCTTCTTTAACAATATCTTTTGCTCCCTTCAAGCCTTCGCGAGTGTTTTCTTTAAGATTAGCAAAGCCTTGTTTGGTTTTGTCACCAAAGTTATCAGCTTTTTGCTGAGCCGTGCGAGCATCGTCCTTCACCTTTTCACCAACTTGGTTGAGTTTGTCAGGCGCGTCGTCCCCTACCCGTCGCACGTTTTCGCCTACATTATTGCTAGATTTGGTATCGATGCGGTGCTGCGCTTGCTCTTTGAGAAGCTGAGCTTTTGCTTCTGTTGTTGTCATCTTGTCGTTTCTGGGATCGACATCGGAGTAGTCGTTCATGCCGCCTTTGTATTCGGAAGTTATAGCCCCTGAAGGCACTTCTTCTCTAACTTTGTCGGCAGTTTTTGCGGCCATCACATCAGTTTTTCCGGCCGTCACATCAGTTTTTCCGCTCGTCACATCAGGGCGGCTGCAGGCCGTGCTCACTAATACTAAAATGCCAGCCAGAAACACTGTTAAAATTTGTACAGCTCGAATTTTTTTCAGAAATGCAGTTAGTCTCTTCATAAAAATGCTCCTTTCTATTGTGATATGCTCAAAGGCCTGGTGGCTTTGTACATGGCTAGCATTACAAAATTCGCCACTTAAACACTTTTTTAAGTATAGGAATAGAAACCGGAGCTTTTCATCTATCGCAAGTTACATTCCTCAAGTTATAGCAGAAGGAACAAGAAACAAGAAGGAACAAGGAAGCAATCGACCATTGTCAATCTTATACAAATTATTAAAAGTCGCAGTTCCCCGCGCCGGAGAAGGCCCTGTGTCTATTTGTATCAACAATCGCCTGAAAACTTTGATAAATCTCGCTTTAACGCGAGGCAAGCTCCGCCTCGCATCCCCCTTAAGAAAGGCGACTGTGAGAGAGTGGACTGTTCTACCCTTAAGAATGGGGCGCCCGGGCGATCTGTGCCTAATCGTCAAACAGCATTCTGGCACTACATTTTGCCTTAAGTTGACAGGATGAAAGGCAATGCCATTCCATTTCCCTATTTGGCTGTGCGTTCGGTTGTCTGTGCGCGCACTACGTTGAGATGTTTGGCGTTTTAAGCTCAAAAAAAACCTTCCGGTCAGGAACCAGAAGGCAGTGGATGTATGATCTCAAGTACAACAAGGTCTTTAATCGCAATTGTCACGGCACATCTCGATCGCACACATCTGTCTAATGGCTGAAAGTATGTGCACAGTTGCTAAACATTTTGAATGGCTGTTTTTAAACTCTTGCAGAATTTGCCTATCGCCTCTAAACCCTGTTCTGGAGTGCCTTCAGCCAAGCGTTTGACAAAAGCACTGCCAACAATCGCAGCGTCTGCACCCCATTCTTTGACTTGGCGAGCGTGTTCGGGTTTCGATATACCAAACCCGACGCCGATGGGTTTGTCGGTGATGCTGCGGAGTTCTTGCAGCAACTCTTTTGCTCGTGTTTCTAAGCCTTCGCGCACTCCCGTAACCCCCGTGACGCTGACCAAGTAAATAAATCCTTGAGACTCCCGAGCGATGGCTTCTATGCGACTTTTGGGACTTGTCGGAGCAACTAATAATGTTAGTTCAATCCCTAATTTGTTGGCAGGTTGGATGAGACTGTCGGCTTCTTCTAAGGGCAAGTCTGGTACAACCAATCCCTGAACTCCGGCACTTTTGATTTGCTGCAAAAAGGTTTCTATACCTCGGTACAAAATCGGGTTGTAGTATGTGAATAGAATGATCGGCGATCGCAAATTCGGACTAACTTTCGCTACCATTTCCAGCACCGAATCTAACCGCGTTCCCCGCTGCAGGGCCCTAGTAGCGGCGGCTTGAATCACTGGCCCGTCAGCTAGCGGGTCAGAATAGGGAACGCCAAGCTCGATCGCATCTGCACCGTTATCATCCAAAATTTGCAGTGCTTTAGCCGTTGTCTCCAAGTCTGGGTCGCCAGCAGTAATAAAAGGAATCAATGCACATTGATGGTTCTTGCGCAACGTTTCAAAACAATTAGAAATAGTCATTAGTTATTAGTCATCAGTCATTGGTCATCAGTCATCATATGATGTCCGCTCGATCGACCGCAATCAAATTCGTTTGTAGTGAGGGCTTCAGCCCTCATAAAAGTCCGAGGACTTCAGTCCTCACTACAAACGTGATAACGGTTATTTTACCGGACGCGATATCAGCCATCAAATCAGTCCCCAGTCATTAGTGAGAGAGTTTATTACTAATGACTGAGTAGGTCATCGCAAAAAACAATCGTATCTTGTAGGGTGGGGTTGAGCCAGGAGCTATGATAAAAAAGAGTTATCAAGTGCAAAACCCTCCATCCCCATCTAATGTTTATTTGTACCCAGCTACTTAATAACTAATGACTGAGGGCTAAGGACTATTGACTAATTATCTTTTTCCTGTTCAATTTCGGCTTGAAGTTTGGCTAATTCTTCAGGAGTGAGCTCATCCAGCCGCTTCTGCAAGACAGCTTCTTTGTACTCTTGCAGTTGCTGACTGTAGGTCATATTTTGAGTCAGTGCTCGAAATAAATAAGTCACCAGCCAGCCAATCAAGCCGGCGACCAAAAACAACTGGCTCCAAATCCCTGCATTCATGCTGTCGAGTCCGGCAAATTGCAGTAGCAAGTAGACAAACCCACCTGCTACAAAAAAGCCGAGACTGATTCCAATTACGTCAATACGTCGCATTTAGGCTTCTATCTGCCGCCGTTTGGGCCGAAAATTCAAAAAGGGAGCTAGGAGAAACATACCTGGGAAGAAGAAGAACATCAAGAAGTACATGAAGCCGCGCTCAAAAGAGGTAGCGACGTACCAGCGACTGTTTAGGTAAGCGTAGGTGGCTGCGGGTACTACCAGGAAGTAGGTTCCTGCCAAGACCGCGTAAAGCAGTAAGGTAATATACATAGATTTGCTTTAGGGGAATAATAACACGGGTAAGTCGGTTGACACGCTCCGCTAGCTGGTTAACTATTGTACCGCTTGGGGAGATTCAGCGCGAGTTTTGGGAATTTTTTGATTAGGGGTTGCGTAAATTGGGGTTTTGGCTGTAGAATAAAAGGCTGTTGTTGTTAATGGCTCAAAACCACAGCAACTTGACCAAAGGGGGGCGTGGCGGAATGGTAGACGCTACGGACTTAAAATCCGTTGACCCGAAACGGTCGTGTGGGTTCAAGTCCCTCCGCCCCCATAAAATTCAATCATTTGTGATATCAATTCTGGTTGCACCGGAATGATTGTTGACTGTTGAATGTTGATATCGTTTCCGGCTGGGGGGGTGACGACCCGCCCCAAACCCATAGTTAGTAAGGATTGAGCCAACTTGTGGTAAAAAAAGATAGGCAGCAGAGTTGTTACACGCTTGCCTATCCAAAAAAATAATGATACCA
>NZ_SRRZ01000134.1 GCF_013179805.1 Microcoleus asticus IPMA8
CTCAATTAATCTCTCAAAAAACTCAAGGAAATCCGTTTTTCGCTACCCAGTTTCTCAAAGCATTACATCAAGATCGACTGATTCAATTCACCCCCCCAACCCACTCTTACCAAGGGGGGGCTACAGGGGGGTGGCAATGTGACATTGCACAAGTGAATCAGCAAGCAGTTACAGATGACGTTGTGGCATTTATGGGTTTTCAATTGCGAAAACTACCACCATCAACTCAACAAATATTGCAGTTAGCAGCTTGTATTGGCAATCAGTTCGATTTAGCAACTTTGGCAATTGTTTCAGAAAAATCAGAAATTGAAACCTCGGCGGATTTATGGAAAGCATTACAAGAAGGGTTGATTTTGCCGCTCAGCGATGTTTATAAGTTTTATCAGGGAGAAGAAAATGAGAGATTGGTAGTGTCAAATGAAAATACTACTAAACAAATAGCCAAGTATAGATTTTTACATGACCGAGTACAACAAGCAGCTTATTCCCTGATTCCCGATGAACAGAAAACAGCAACTCATCTCAAAATTGGACAATCACTTCAACAAAAATTATCCAAGTTAGAGCAAGAAGAAAAACTGTTTGATATTGTTGGGCATTTAAACCAAGGAATTGAGTTAATTACTCAACCGCAAGAACGAGAAGCCTTAGCTCAACTTAACTTAAAAGCGGGACAGAAAGCCAGAAATTCTACAGCATATAGTGCGGCAAGAGTTTATTTGCAAACAGGGATTGAAATACTGACAGCCAACTGCTGGCAAGATCAATATGAATTGACTCTGAATCTCTATGCTGCTGCTACCGAAGCTGCTTATTTGAATGCTGATTTTGATGGTATGGAAACAATAGCAGCACTGGTGTTACAAGAAGCTCAGACGATTTTAGACAAAATCAAAATTTACCAAATTCAAATTGTCGCCCAGACAGCCCAGAGCAAGATATTAGAAGCCATTGCAGTGGGAAGAGATGCACTCTTTCAATTAGGGGTTGAACTCCCCACTGCACCTGACGAAGCCAAAATTGCTAAAGCCCTACAAACCGTAGCTAGTCTTCAAGGTGATAGAGAGATTGAGGAATTAGTCGATCTACCTGTAATGAGCGATCGCCACACTCAGGCAGCTATGCAACTGTTAGGAATATTATTTTCACCGATTCTACAGGGAATGCCGGGATTAATGCCCATACTGAGCGCAACGATGGTGAGTTTATCAATCCAGTTTGGGAATACACCAGGATCGACGGTGGGGTATGCGATTCACAGTATGGTGTTATGTGCTTTTGTGGGAGAAGTGAAATCAGGGTATAACTTTGGGCGATTAGCAATCAACTTGGTTGACCAATTGAATGTCAGGGAATTCGAGTCTAAAGTTCTACTTCTGTTTGCGGCCTGGGTTCAACATCATCAGGAATCTCTAATGGCAACGATGGTGACGATGAAAGATGGCTATGCAACTGGCATGGAAACTGGTGATTTTCTCAACGCTGGCTACAACTCCTTCGATTACTTAAATGCCAAACTTTTTGCTGGGGTAGAACTGGACATTTGGGAACCAGAAATAGCAGCTTACAGAGCTGTATTAGTGCAGATAAAACAACATTCTGCCCAGACTTTTTTGGATATGATGCAGCAGACTGTGCAGAACTTGAGGGAAGGCTGTATTCTGTCGGATTGCTTAATTGGCAGTGCCTACGATGAAACGGTGATGCTTTCTAAGCACCATCAGGACAAGGATCTCACAGCGATCGCTCTTGCTTACACTTACAAACTGATGCTTGCCTACTACTATGGCAATTATCAGGCTGCCCTCGACTACATCACCCAAGTCAAGCCCAATTTGATGGCAATATCGGGATTGATTCATGTTCCCGTTTTTCATTTTTATGCCGCACTTACGTACCTGGTACTCTTTCCCACCCAGCCAGAAGCAAAGCAAGCCGAAATGCTTGCCCAAGCCAAAATTCATCAAACTATTCTGCATCAATGGGCGCAAAATGCTCCGATGAATCATCTGCATAAATGGTATTTAGTTGAGGCCCAAAAGTATCGGGTTTTAGGCAATAAAGCCGAAGCAATTGAACATTACGATCGCGCCATTTCAGGAGCCAAAGCCAATGAATACATCCAAGAAGAAGCACTGGCCAATGAACTCGCCGCCAAATTTTACCTCGACTGGGGTAAAGTACGCATTGCCCAGGAATACATAACGAACGCCTACTATGGCTATGCTCGTTGGGGCGCTAAAGGCAAAGTCGCCGACTTGGAAACACGCTATCCCCAACTGCTTGCTCCCATCCTCCAACAAACTCGTTCTCCTCTGTCCACTAACGAAACTATCTTTACATTGGGGAGTGTCACATCTACCAGTTCCGCCACTTCCAGTAGTAGTAGTGTCTCTGTAGCTTTAGATTTAACTGCAATTCTCAAAGCTTCCCAAACTCTCTCCAGTGAAATCGAACTGGAAAAACTGCTTTCATCGTTGCTTTCTATCGTCATCGAAAATGCGGGAGCAGATAAGTGTGTGTTAATGCTCTTGCGAGACGATCGCCTATCGATCGAAGGGTCAATTATCAATGGGACGGAGCCAGTTGTGTTGCAGCGCCTTCCCATTGAAGACAGTCAAGACATTCCCCTGAAGCTAATTTACAAAGTCAAGCGCAACAGGCAGACTACTATGTTGCTGGATGCGACGGCCGATCCGACTTTAGCCAATGACCCGTATATCATTCGTCAGCAGCCGTATAGTATCTTGTGCAGCCCGATTTTGCATCAAGGGAAGTTGTTGGGGATTTTATATCTAGAAAATAATTTAGCGAGGGGGGCATTTACAAGCGATCGCGTCGAACTGCTCAATTTACTCTGCGCTCAAGCGGCTATTTCTTTGGAAAATGCCCGACTTTATCAGCAGTCACAAACCTATTCCCAACAGCTAGAGCACTCGCTTGAAAACTTGAGTGCTAGTAACTCTCGCTTCCATAACCTGGTAGACAATGTGCCTGGGGTAGTTTATCAATATCGCATGAGTGCCGATGGGTTTATATCGTTGAGCTACATCAGTGCCGACTGTTACAGCTTACTAGAAATTACCCAAGAGCAAGCCATGTCCAATTGGCAGTTTTTCGACAATATGGTGCATCCAGATGATGCCGTGAGTTATCAACAGTCTCAAACTCAAGCCTTTCAAGCCATATCTCCATGGCAATGGTCAGGACGAATTATTACACCCTCTGGAATTATCAAGTGGATTCATGGGGAATCTCGAATCCAAAGACTTGCCGATGGGTCTATGGTTTGGGATGGATTATTGTTGGATATTAGCGATCGCAAACGTGCCGAAGCCGGCATTATCCAAAAATCTCAAGAATTAGAGCAAGCCTTACATGACTTGCAGCAAACCCAATTGCAAATGATTCAAAGCGAAAAAATGTCGGCATTGGGAAACTTAGTTGCTGGCGTTGCTCATGAAATTAATAACCCCGTCGGCTTCCTAACTGGCAATTTGAATGAAGCTAAATCCACCGTTCAAGACTTAGTGGAGCATCTCAATCTCTATCGATCTCGCGCCCTAGAAACAGAGATTGCCGACCATGCCGAAGATATTGATTTAGACTATATCATCGAAGATTTGCCTAAAATGATTGACTCGATGCAACTGGGATGCGATCGCATCAAAGGTATCAGCACTTCACTCCGCACGTTTTCTAGAGCTGACAAAGATTACAAAGTTCCTTTTAACATTCACTCTGGCATCGACAGCACGATCTTAATTCTCAAATATCGATTGAAAGCCAACGATGAGCGACCCGCCATTGAAGTAGTGAAAGACTACGGCAATATTCCCGAGATCGAATGCTTCCCCGGACAGCTTAACCAGGTGTTTATGAACATTTTTGCCAATGCGATCGATGCACTGGAAGAATCAAATACTGGTCGAAGTTTTGCAGAAATCAAGGCTAATCCCAACCGCATTACCATTCAAACCTCCTTAGTAGATAACCGCGTGAAAATTAGTATTACTGATAATGGTCGGGGGATGGATGAATCAGTCAAACAAAAAATATTTGACCATTTATTTACAACGAAAGCTGTCGGGAAAGGCACGGGTTTGGGACTGGCGATCGCGCGTCAAATCGTCGTCGAAAAACATAGGGGTTCCCTTCACGTCAACTCTATAATGGGAACAGAAACTGAATTGATCGTCACCTTACCCACTCACACCTAACAAAAAAGTTAAGACTCTCTCTTCTTCAGGCTCATTTAAGCAAGCACTAACTCATCAATTATCAAACAACAATAGCCATGAATAACTTTGACAAAAATAGCGACACTCCTACAAATGTTCAAATTCCCAACTATCAAATTATCTCCACAGTTTATTCAGGAAGTCGCACCTTGGTATATCGGGCTATCCGTACATCAGACCAATTACCTGTCGTCATCAAACTCCTGAAAAACGACTATCCCACCTTTAGCGAACTCGTGCAGTTTCGCAATCAATACACCATTGCCAAAAACCTTAATTCACCTTCGATCGTCCAAACCTATAGCCTGGAACCCTATGAAAATGGCTATGCGTTAGTGATGGAAGACTTTGGGGGGATTTCTCTTCAGGAATGGGCAGTCAAAGGGAAAAACAAATTCTCATTGAAAGAATTTTTAGAAGTCGCGAGATCCCTCTGCAATACCTTAGATATATTGTATCGGCATCGCATCATTCACAAAGACATTAAACCCAGCAATATCTTAATTAATCCCGCCACCAAACAAGTCAAATTAATCGACTTTAGTATTGCCTCTTTACTACCGCGAGAAACGCAAACACTAATCAATCCCAAGGTGTTAGAAGGAACACTAGCTTACATTTCCCCAGAACAAACTGGCAGAATGAATCGGGGGATTGACTATCGGACTGATTTTTATTCTCTAGGTGTTACCTTCTACGAATTACTGACAGGAGAGTTACCTTTTCAATCAAACGATCCGATGGAGTTGGTGCATTGTCATATTGCCAAAGCAGCGCCCTTAGTACATGAAATTAACCCACAAATCCCGCCTCTACTATCAAAAATAGTTAGTAAATTGATGGCAAAAGATCTCGAAGACCGCTATCAGAGTGCATTAGGAGTGAAGTTTGATTTAGAGAAATGTTTTACTCAAATTAAAGAAATTGGTCAAATTGAATCCTTAGAAATTGCTCAAAAAGATGTAAGCGATCGCTTCATCATCCCCGATAAACTTTATGGAAGAGAAACCGAGGTATCAACTCTACTACAAGCATTCGAGCGAATCGCTAATCCCTCTGAATTCCCCCTTGCTAAGGGGGGAAATAGAGGGGTAGAAATGATGCTAGTAGCTGGGTTTTCGGGAATTGGAAAAACAGCAGTCATCAAGGAAGTTCATAAACCGATTGTGCGGCAACGCGGTTATTTTATTAAAGGTAAATTCGATCAATTTCAACGGAAAATTCCCTTGAGTGCATTTGTGCAAGCATTCCGAGATTTAATTGGGCAATTGTTAACCGAAAGCGATGCACAGATTCAGCACTGGAAAAACCAAATATTATCAGCAGTTGGAGAAAATGGGCAGATATTTATTGAAGTCATACCCGAACTAGAAATAATTATCGGTCAACAACCACCTGTGATAGAGTTATCAGGAACTGCGACACAAAATAGATTTAATTTATTGTTTCAAAAATTCACCCAAATTTTTACCACCTTAGAACATCCATTAGTGATATTTTTAGATGATTTACAGTGGGCAGATTCGGCATCGCTGAAATTAATGCAGCTTTTAATGGCTGATACAGGTCATCTGTTATTAATAGGTGCATACCGCGATAACGAAGTCAATCCAGCACATCCATTAATGTTGACCTTGAGTGAGATTCAAAAAAGCCAAGCAACGATTAATACGATTAATTTAGCACCACTAAGCCCAAGAAAAGTAAATCAGTTAGTAGCTGACACCCTGAAATCGACCGAAAGTTTGACATGGCCTCTTTCTCAACTGATATTTCAGAAAACCAAAGGAAATCCATTTTTTGCTACGCAATTTCTCAAAGCCTTACATCAAGAGCGACTAATTCAATTTAACTATCCCTCTCTATCCCCCACCCCCCTTACCAAGGGAGGACAGAGGGGGGTACAAGGAGGCTGGGAATGTGACATTGTACAAGTAAATCAGCTTGCGGTTACAGATGATGTTGTTGTCTTTATGGCATTGCAATTAGGAAAGCTACCGCCTTCAACTCAACAGATATTGCAGTTAGCTGCTTGTATTGGCAATCAATTTGATTTAGCAACATTGGCAATTGTTTCGCAACAATCCCAAATTGAGACGGCTGCTGCTTTGTGGAAAGCATTACAAGAAGGGTTGATTTTACCAGTTGGTGATGTTTATAAGTTTTATGTCGGGCAAGAAAATCAAGCAGTTCCTCAACAAAGTTCTCAGAAGGTTATATACAATTTTTTACATGACCGAGTACAGCAAGCTGCTTATTCGCTGATTCCCGACGAGCAAAAACAACTGACCCACTTAAAAATTGGGCAATTGCTTTTAAGTGTAATGAGCAAGACAGAAAAAGAGGAAAAAATCTTTGAGATTGTCAATCAATTAAACAAAGGAGCCGATTTAATTCTCTCTGAAATAGAACGCGAGGAATTAGCAAAGCTAAATTTAGCTGCTGCACAAAAAGCCAAATCTGCAACCGCTTACATCGCAGCAATTGAATACACCACTAAAGGCATACAACTTCTCACAGGAAGTTGTTGGCAACAATACTATGATATAACCTTGGCACTACATGATTTAGCCGCAGAAGTAGCTTGTCTAAGCGGTGAGTTTAGACAAATGGAACAGATAGTCGAGCGGGTAGTACAAAATGCTCGTCAATTACTAGACAAAGTTAAGGTCTATGAAGTAACAATTTTAGCTGACGTAGCCCAGAGCCAACAGCCCAAAGCTATTAAAACCGCTCTTTCTGCTTTGAAATTATTTGGAATATCGTTTCCAGAGCAGCCCACTGACGCAGAGATCAATCAAAGTTTGCAACAGGCTCAAGATGTATTAAAAGGAAAAGATTTAGAAGATTTGTTGGCACTACCTGAGATGGTTGACCTTCAAGCTCTGGCAGTGATGCGAATTTTAGGAACCGTGACAGCAGCAGTCTATCAAGCGATTCCAAAACTACTGCCGTTAATCGTCTGCAAGCAAGTTAGCTTATCAGTTGAATATGGTAATGCTGCTGTATCAGCGCAGGCTTATGCTTGGTATGGAGTAATTTTGTGCGATCTTGGGGAAATAGATTTAGGTAATCGCGTTGGTCAACTGGCAATGGAACTACTATCACGCTTTGAGAGTAGAGAATTTAAAGCCAGCACTATTAACATGGTTTATCCGTTTGTAAAGCCTTGGAAATATCATATTCAAGATTCACTTGCTCCTTTACTGGACGGATACCACAGCGGTCTAGAGATGGGTACTTTAGAATATGCTGCTTACTGTGCCTACAATTACTGCTCGCTGTCCTTTTTTCTAGGAAAAAATTTGTCAATCCTAGAACTAGAGATGAAGGTTTACAATCAGGCATTAGCTCAACTCAAACAGGAAGTCGCTCATAACTATCTTAGAGTCTTTTATCAATCCGTCTTAAATTTGCTCGGTCAGAGCAAGTGTCCTTGGGAAATTCAAGGTGTAATCTATGACGAACACATCATGTTGCCCTTGCATCAGAAAGCTAACGATCTTTACGCAATGGGAACACTATATATCAATAAATTAATTCTTTGTTACTTGTTTAATGAGTGGGATCAAGCAATTAAAGTGGCAGTTGATGCCAAACAATATTTGAGCGGAATATCCGGCTGTTTTAAGGTTCCGGTGTTTCACTTTTACGATTCATTAACCCATCTTGCTATATTACCCAACGCTCAAAGTAGAGAATGCGATGGCTTCGGCGGCTTTCGCCAATCCCTTCCCCAGGAAGTTATTAGCAACCAGAAAAAACTCAAACAATGGGCACACCATGCACCCACAAACCATTTACACAAATTTTATTTGGTGGAAGCAGAACAGTATCGGGTGTTGGGGCAGATGTATGAAGCAATGGATTACTACGATCGCGCTATAGCCTCTGCAAAAGAAAACGCATTTATCCAAGAAGAAGCACTAGCGAATGAACTTGCTGCCAAATTTTACCTCAATGGGGGGAAAGAAAAACTCGCCCAAGCATATATGCAAGAAGCATATTACTGCTACGCGCGTTGGGGTGCGAAAGCCAAAGTTGCTGACCTTGAAAAACGCTATCCCCAACTGCTTGCTCCCATTCTCCAGCAAACCCGTTCTCCCCTGTCAGCTAACGAAACTATCTTCACATTGGGGAGTGTTACTTCTACCAATTACCCGACTTCCCACAGTAGCAGTGCCTCTGAAACTCTAGATTTAGCTGCCATTCTTAAAGCTTCTCAAACTATCTCCGGCGAAATTGAATTTGAAAAACTGCTTTCATCGTTGCTTTCTATTGTCATCGAAAATGCGGGGGCTGATAAATGTTGGTTCATGCTCTTGCAAGACGATCGTCTACTGATCGAAGGGTCAATTACTGAGGGGTCAAAGCCAGTCGTATTCCAGCACATTCTGGTTGATGATAGCCACGACATTCCTCTGAGGCTGATTTACAAAGTCAAGCACAACAAGCAGACTGTTGTGCTGTTTGATGCCACGATCGATCCGACTTTGGCCAATGACCCTTATATTATTCGTCAGCAGCCTCAGAGTATCTTGTGCAGCCCGATTTTGCATCAAGGGAAATTGCTGGGCATTTTATATCTAGAAAATAATTTAGCGCCGGGGGCATTTACAAGCGATCGCGTCGAACTCCTCAACCTACTTTGCGCTCAAGCTGCTATCTCCCTAGAAAATGCCCGACTTTATCAGCAGTCACAAACCTCTGCTCAACAGCTAGAGCAAGCCTTGCATGATTTGCAGCAAACTCAATTGCAAATGATTCAAAGCGAAAAGATGTCGGCTTTGGGTAACTTAGTTGCTGGCGTTGCTCATGAAATTAATAACCCTGTCGGCTTTATTTACGGCAATTTGAATGAAGCTAAATCCACAGTTAAAGACTTAATGGAGCATCTCAATCTCTATCGCGAGCGCGCCCTAGAAACAGAGATTGCCGACCATGCCGAAGATATCGATTTAGACTATATCATCGAAGATTTACCCAACATCATTGACTCGATGCAATTGGGCTGCGATCGCATCAAAGATATCAGCACTTCACTCCGCACCTTTTCTCGCGCTGACAAAGACTACAAAGTTCCTTTTAATATCCACTCAGGTCTCGACAGCACAATCTTAATTCTCAAATATCGATTGAAAGCCAACGATCGGCGACCCGCAATCGTTGTAGTGAAAGACTACGGCAATATTCCCGAGATCGAATGCTTCCCCGGACAGCTAAACCAGGTGTTTATGAACATTATGGCCAATGCGATCGATGCCTTAGATGAGTCAAATATTGGGCGGACTTTTACCCAAATCAAGGCTAACCCTAATCGGATTAAAATTATAACCTCCGCGGACAATCAAGAGGTAAAAATCACCATTGCTGATAATGGTCAAGGGATGAGTGAATCAGTCAAACAAAAGATTTTTGACCAATTATTTACAACAAAAGCTGTAGGGAAAGGCACGGGGTTAGGATTGGCGATCGCTCAACAAATCGTTACAGAAAAACATGGCGGTTCCATCCACGTTCACTCGATACTAGAAGAAGGAACTGAATTTATCATCACTTTACCTATCAAGGCAGAATAAACCCGTTAATTTTACCTAGCATCCAGAGTCATTTAACCCATGACTCACCAATCAATTTTCCAATAAAAACGGCCATGAATAACTCTCTCCCAAACACCAACTCTACCACAACCGTTCAAATTCCTAACTATCAAATTCTTGAAACCGTTTATTCAGGAAGTCGGACTTTAGTATATCGAGCTATCCGTACATCAGACCAATTACCTGCGATCGTTAAACTCCTAAAAAACAACTATCCCACCTTTAGCGAACTGGTACAGTTTCGCAATCAATACACGATTGCTAAAAATCTTAATTCACCTCTGATTATTCAAACTTATAGCCTAGAAGTCTACCAAAAGGGCTATGTGTTAGTCATGGAAGATTTTGGTGGGATTTCTCTTCAAGAATGGGCACTGAAAGAAAAAAATCGACTCTCTTTGAGGGAGTTTTTACAAATCGCGATCGCCCTCTGCAATACCTTAGATATACTGTATCGCGAGCGCATCATTCATAAAGACATCAAACCCAGTAATATTCTCATCAATCCGGAAACGAAAGAAATCAAATTAATTGACTTTAGTATCTCATCATTGCTACCCAGAGAAACACAAACACTACTCAATCCCAATGTGTTAGAAGGGACACTGGCTTATATTTCTCCAGAACAAACAGGTCGAATGAATCGGGGAATTGACTATCGGACTGACTTTTATTCTTTAGGAATCACTTTCTACGAATTACTCACCGGAGAATTACCTTTTGACTCCAACGATCCAATGGAAATCGTCCATTGTCATATTGCCAAAGCATCGCCATTAGTTCATGAAATTAATTCAAGAATTCCTCCTATTCTCTCAGAAATTGTTAATAAGTTGATTGCCAAAAATGCTGAAAATAGATATCAAAGTGCATTAGGACTAAAATATGATTTAGAAAATTGTTTAACTCAAATTCAAGAAAGCGGTCAGATTGAATACTTTGAAATTGGGCGACGGGATCTGTGCGATCGCTTTCTCATCCCCGACAAACTTTATGGACGAGAAGCGGAAATAGAAACCCTACTCCAAGCATTTGGACGAGTCGCCAATGGCGCATCTGAGCTAATGCTAGTAACTGGCTTTTCGGGGATTGGCAAAACAGCAATTGTCAATGAAGTGCATAAGCCCATCGTGCGCTCGAAAGGCTACTTCATCAAAGGCAAATACGATCAGTTTCAACGCAATATCCCGTTTTCGGGATTAGTACAAGCATTCCGCGATCTGATGGGGCAACTGCTGAGTGAAAGCGATGCTCAGTTAGAACAGTGGAAAGCCAAAATTTTGTCTGCTTTGGGTGAAAATGGGCAAGTCTTGATCGATGTAATTCCCGAACTAGAAGAAATTATTGGCAAACAACCATCTGCGATCGAACTTGCTGCTAGTGCGGCACAGAATCGCTTCAATCTACTGTTTGTAAAATTCATTAAAGTTTTTGCCACGCCAGAGCATCCACTGGTGATGTTTTTGGACGATTTACAGTGGGCAGATTCAGCATCCCTCAGTTTGATGAAGTTGTTGATGAGTCAAGCAGAGGGGGGCTATCTATTCATTATTGGTGCTTACCGCGATAACGAAGTTTTTCCAGCCCATCCGCTGATGCTGGCGTTGGAGGAAATCGAAAAAACAAAGGCAATTGTCAACACGATCGCGCTGACTCCGTTAAGTCAATCTGACGTGAATCTTATGATTGCAGACACTTTTAGTTGTGCGATCGAACTGGCACTGCCTTTAACAGAGTTAGTCTATCAAAAAGCCAAGGGCAATCCGTTTTTTACGACGCAGTTTTTGAAGGCGTTGTATGAGGATGGGCTGATTACATTTGACTGGGAGATAAGTTCCTGGCAGTGTGATGTAGCGCAGGTGCGATCGCTAGCACTCACCGATGATGTAGTGGAATTCATGGCAGTACAGCTACAAAAGTTACCGACCGCAACGCAAAACATTTTAAAGCTAGCCGCTTGCATTGGCAACCAGTTTGATTTAGCAACACTAGCAATTGTTTCCGAACAATCGGAAATAGAAACAGCGACAGTGTTGTGGAAAGCCTTGCAAGAAGGACTAATTTTACCCCAGAGCGAAATCTACAAGTTTTATCAAAACTTAGAACTCGACACTCAACATTCAACCCCCAACACCCAACAATGTTACTATAAGTTTTTACACGATCGGATTCAGCAAGCAGCATACTGTTTGATTCCCGAACAGCAAAAGCAGATGACTCACTTAAAAATTGGTCGTCTCTTATTAGAAAATACCGCCTCTGAAAATCTCGAAGAGAATATTTTTACCATCCTCAATCAGATTAATTATGGGGTGAAGTTACTGCAAGAAGAATCTGAACGGGAATTGATTGCTCGACTAAACTTAAAGGCAGGTGAAAAAGCCAAAGTTGCTACTGCTTATGAAGCAGCACTCAAGTATTTAAATACAGGTAAGACGCTGTTATCGAGTGAGAGTTGGGAAACTAACTACGCACTGACACATCATCTCTATACAAGTATTTCGGAAGCTGAATATCTCAATGGCAACTACAAGCAAGCGGAAGAATTGATTGATATTACCCTCAAAAAATCAGCTTCAATCTTAGACCGCGTACCCGTATATCGCATTCAATTACAGTTGTATAATGTACAATGTATGTATAATGAAGTGTTTGATGTTGGGCTATTCTGTTTGCAAGAACTGAACGTCAATTTAGAACCAAATCCACCCCAAAAGCAGGAACTTCAAGTTGAGAAGTTAATCAATCTTCCTCTGATGACCGATCCATATAAAGAAGCAGCAATGGAAGTCTTGATGGCCTTAACTGGTCCAGGTTACGTGCAACGACCCCAATTACTAATCGAAATTATTAACACCTTTCTTCATCTCTCGATTCGCTACGGTAATTCCAAGTATTCACCTTATGGTTATTCTCTTTATGGGATGCTCCTTTGTGCGACAATGGAAGATATCGAGCAGGGCTATCAATTGGGTCAGATGTCAGTAGATATATTAGAAGAAGTCGGTGCTCAACTATGCAGTGCGAAGGTTTTGAACATATTTGGCAACTGCATCCGACACTGGAAAAAACCTGCGCGAGAGAATATAGATTTAGCAATTGGCGTGCAGGGATTTTCTAGTGGCTTAGAAACTGGAGATATAGAGAATGGGGGATATTCAATTATTCATTATTGCGTGAGTCTGTTGTTTCTGGGGGTGCATTTGCCAGAACTAGAGAAGAAAGTTGATGATTATTTACAAATCCTCACCCAACTCCAGCATCAATATGCGACAACGATTCTTCAGATCGGTCGCCTGACTATTTTGAACTTGCAGGAAAATGACTTTAGTAAATTTGAATTGCCTGAATATTTTCAAGAGTCTGAACAATTAGAGTCTGACCTGATTGCCAATAAAAGTTTTACTCCTCTCTTTCTTTTGTCTGTCCTTAGAGGTTTGTTTTCGTACTCGATCGGTAAATATGAAGCAGCAATTAATTACCTGAAACTAGCAGGCTCTTATCTTGCCAATGCACCGGGATTACTTGCTGTCAGCGAACATAACTTTTACTATTCACTTTCTTTGCTAGCTCAATATCCGGAATTGGAGGAAAGTCAACAAATTGAATGCTTGAAAATAGTAGATGCTAACCAGCAGCTCAGAAAAATTTGGGTTAATCATGCCCCTGAAAATTTTTTACATCAATATGAGCTAGTAGAAGCAGAAAAAGCTAGAAATTTTAGTCAAACTTGGCAAGTGGCTGAGTCTTACGATCGCGCTATTGCTGGAGCCAAAACCAACGGCTATATCCAAGTAGAAGCACTCAGCAATGAGCTAGCAGCAAAATTCTACCTCGACTGGAACAAAGAAAAAGTTGCCGCAGCTTATATGCAGGAAGCCTACTATTGCTACGCTCGTTGGGGAGCGACCGCCAAAATTATTGACTTAGAAAAACGCTATCCCCAACTGCTTGCTCCCATATTACAGCAAACCCGTTCTACCTTCTCCACGAATGAAACTATTTTTAGATTGTGGAGTGTCTCATCCACCAGTTCCGCTACTTCCAGCAGTAGCAATATCTCTGTGGCTTTAGATTTAGCTGCCATTCTGAAAGCTTCTCAAACTCTTTCTGGCGAAATCGAATTGGAAAAACTGCTTTCATCGTTGCTGCATATCGTTATTGAAAATGCGGGAGCCGATAAGTGTGTATTAATGCTGAAGGAGTCAAATAATTTACTGATTCTAGCATTAGCAAGGCTAAGCTTAGATAACAATGAGAATGCTAAAGTTGATTTTTCTTCAATGCTGACTAATCCACAGCCTGTTGAAGAGTCACAGAATGTACCAATTGGCTTAATTAATACTGTCAAACGCAGCTTAAAACCGGCGGTGATTTTTAATGCCACCGTGTATCCGCAATTAATTAATGACTCTTACATTCAGCAACACAAACCTAAGAGTATTTTGTGCAGCCCGATTTTGCATCAAGGCAAGTTAATCGGCATTTTATATCTAGAAAATAACTTAGTCACTGGAGCTTTTACTAGCGATCGCGTCGAACTGCTCAATCTGTTATGCGCTCAAGCGGCAATTTCCCTGGAAAATGCCCGACTTTACGAGCAGTCACAAACCTATGCCCAACAGCTAGAGCAGTCATTCGCTAAATTGAGTGAGAGTAACTCTCGCTTTGAGAAACTTGTAGATAATGTTCCTGGTGTTGTTTATCAAGCCTGCTGGACTCTCGATCGAAGCAGATATCTGACCTACATCAGTGCTGAGTGTTACGACTTGTTGGAAACCACGCCAGAACAGGCGATCGCCAATGTGCACTTTTTCACGGAGATGGTACATCCAAATGATGCTGCCAGTTACGAGCAGTCGCTTCTCGACTCAATACAAACATTGACTCCTTTGGAGTGGTCAGGACGAATTATTACACCATCAGGGATTGTCAAATGGATTCACGCTGAAGCTCGAGTTGAACAACACGCGGATGGAACTGTGGTTTGGGATGGATTATTGTTGGATATTAGCGATCGCAAACGTGCCGAAGCCGGCATTATCCAAAAATCTCAAGAATTAGAACAAGCCTTACATGACTTGCAGCAAACCCAATTGCAAATGATTCAAAGCGAAAAGATGTCAGCATTGGGAAACTTAGTTGCTGGCGTTGCCCATGAGATTAATAACCCCATAGGCTTTATTTCCGGCAATTTATATGAAGCCAAATCCACCGTTCAAGACTTAACAGAACATCTAGATTTGTATCGCAGCAAAACATCTGCTGCCAACATTGCCGATCATGCAGTCGAGATTGATTTAGACTATATCATCGAAGACTTGCCCAAAATGATGGATTCCATGCAATTGGGCTGCGATCGCATCAAAGGTATCAGCACGACGCTCCGCACGTTTTCTAGAGCTGACAAAGACTACAAAGTTGCTTTTAACATCCACGAGGGCATCGATAGCACGATTTTAATTCTTAAATATCGATTGAAAGCTTCGGATGAGCGGCCTGCCATTGAAGTAGTGACAGACTACGGCAATATTCCGGCGATTGAATGTTTCCCCGGACAACTTAACCAGGTATTTATTAACATTCTCGCCAATGCGATCGATGCGTTGGATGAATCAAATACTGGTCGAAGTTTTGCAGAAATCAAGGCTAATCCCAACCGCATTACCATTCAAACCTCCTTAGTTGATAACCGCGTGAAAATTATTATTGCTGATAACGGTTGGGGGATGAATGAATCAGTCAAACAAAAAATATTCGATCACTTATTTACTACGAAAGCAGTGGGGAAAGGGACAGGTTTGGGATTGGCGATCGCTCGTCAAATTGTGGTTGAGAAACACGGCGGTACAATCGAGGTAAATTCTGTATTGGGAGAAGGAACGGAGTTTACAATTTTGTTGCCAGTGAAAGGATAAGACTATCTTGATAGATAATTTTTTAAAAATAAAAAATAAGAGCGGTAGAGTCGGTCTGTTGGGGATCTCGTAGTTCTATTTTCCTCAGACCCGACAAATAAAATGTATAATTAGTTACAATAGTCAATGTCTGAGAAGGAGTAATCCAGATGAGTGCAGCAGTGGATTTGACAAACACAATTTCAGGATATCATCTGGGTGAGCAATTATACTGCGGTTCGAGAACCCTAGTTTATCGAGCCATTCGAGAAACAGATCGGCTTCCGGTTGTGATTAAACTATTAAATCGAGACTATCCCAGCTTCAGCGAACTGCTGCAATTCCGCAACCAATATACGATCGCCAAAAACCTACGTCTGCCTGGAGTCGTTGAACCCTACAATTTGGAGTCCTATCGCCACAGCTATGCTATAGTAATGGAGGATTTTGGCGGCATTTCTCTGCGCGACTACGCCCAAGAGCGCTCGCTGACTCTGGCAGAAATCTTAGAAATTGCCATTCAAATAACTGACATTCTCAATGAACTGTATCGGCATCGAGTTATCCACAAAGATATTAAGCCAGCGAACGTGCTAATACATCCGGAAACTAAACAAGTCAAACTGATTGACTTTAGCATCGCCTCCCTACTGCCGAGAGAAACTCAAGAAATTCACAATCCCAACGTTTTAGAAGGAACCCTAGCCTATATTTCTCCCGAACAAACCGGAAGAATGAACCGAGGCATCGACTACCGCACCGACTTTTATTCTCTGGGGGCCACCTTTTACGAACTGCTGACAGGAAAACTGCCATTTGAATGCGACGACCCGATGGAGTTGATTCACTGCCATATTGCCAAACAACCTCCTTCAATAAACAGCAAAGAAATTCCGCAGGTGCTTTCAGATATGGTGATGAAGCTGATGGCAAAGAATGCCGAAAAGCGCTATCAAAGTGCCTTGGGATTGAAACATGACTTAGAAAGGTGTTGGCAGCAGCACCAAGAAACTGGAAACATTGAAAGTTTTGAGTTGGGAACGCGGGATGTATGCGATCGCTTCCTGATTCCTGAAAAGCTTTATGGTCGAGAAACCGAAGTACAAACCCTGTTGAATGCCTTCGATCGCGTGGCAAATGGCACATCAGAATTAATGCTGGTCGCTGGGTTTTCCGGGATTGGAAAAACGGCTGTAGTCAACGAGGTACATAAACCGATCGTCCGGCAGCGCGGCTATTTCATCAAAGGCAAATTCGACCAATTTAACCGCAATATTCCCTTCTCGGCATTTGTCCAGGCATTTCGCGATTTTATGGCACAATTACTCAGTGAAAGTGATGCCAAAGTCAAAGAATGGAAAACTCAAATTCTCGAAGCGCTCGGTGACAACGGACAAGTCATTATTGAAGTCATTCCCGAACTCGAACGAATTATTGGATCGCAACCTCCAGCCCCAGAATTATCAGGGATAGCTGCTCAAAATCTCTTTAATTTGCTCTTCCACAAATTCATTGCTGTCTTCACCACAAAAGAGCATCCCTTGGTGATATTTTTGGATGACTTACAATGGGCGGATTCGGCATCGCTGAAGTTAATGCAATTGCTCGTCAATGAGTCGCAATTGGGTTTTCTTTTGCTGCTGGGAGCCTATAGGGATAATGAAGTATCACCAGGCCATCCCCTGATGTTGACCCTCGATGAAGTGAGGAAGGCAGAAACCACACTCAACACTATTACATTAGCACCGCTGGGCCAAATCAGTTTGAATCAATTGGTAGCGGATATGCTAGTTTGTTATCCTAATTTGGCACAACCGCTGACAGAATTGGTCTATCAAAAAACTCAAGGAAACCCATTTTTTGCGACGCAGTTTCTCAAAGCATTGCATCAGGATAAATTGATTAGTTTTGATATCCAATTAGGACATTGGCAGTGCGATATTAGCAAAGTGAGAGAGGCAGCGCTCACTGATGATGTGGTGCTATTTATGGCGCAGCAGTTGCAAAAAATGCCAGCAACAACTCAGTCAGTTTTAAAATTAGCCGCTTGCATTGGCAACCAGTTCGAGCTGGCAACATTGGCAATTGTTTCAGAGAGTTCGGAGGCGGAAACCGCAACCGCATTGTGGAAAGCTTTACAGGAAGAACTGATTATTCCCCAAAGTGAAGTTTATAAATTTTATGTAGGCGCAGAACAGGCGATTTCTGAAGCGACTTCTCAAACAGTTTCCTATAGATTCTTGCACGATCGCGTCCAACAAGCGGCCTATTCTTTGATTCCGGAAGCAGAACGCGCGATCGCTCATTATCAAATCGGGCAATTACTCCTGCAACAAATTTCAGCAGAAGCCAGAGAAGAACGCATTTTTGAATTAGTCAATCAGTTAAATTATGGAACCACACTTGTTGTTGAACAAACCGAACGAGACGACTTAGGCAAACTCAACCTCACAGCTTGCCGCAAAGCCAGAGCCGCCACCGCTTATCAAGCCGCACGCGAGTATGCCACAGTCGGACTGACATTATTAGGATTTGAAGCTTGGCAGCGACAATATGAAATGACGTTATCCCTGCACGAATTAGCTGCCGAGATTGCCTGGTTGTGTGGTGATTTTGAGGGAATGGAGCGAAGGATTGAAGCGACGCTGCACCATGCTAAAACTCCCTTAGATCGGATGCAAATCTATCAAATAAAAATTCAGTCATTGAACTCCCGCAATGAATTTTTAGCGGCACTCTCGACAGGTAAATCTGTCCTTCAATTGCTAGAAGTCAGCCTGCCTGATAGCCCAACGACCGAGGATATTCAGCAGGCGAGACAGGAAATCAACGCATCACTCGGCGATCGCTCGATTGAGGAGTTGATTCATCTGCCGAAGATGAGGGATGCTCAAAAGCTTGCCATTATGCAGATTGCTGATAGCATTCTGCCTTCGTGTTACCTGACAGGTTCGCCGCTTTATCCCTTAGTAGTTGCACTACAGGTCAAGCTTTCAATTCAATTTGGTAATAGTCTCTTTTCTCCCATTAGCTATGTTAGCTACGCATTCCTACTCAATATGCTGTGGCAAGAGATAACACAGGTGCAGCAGTTTGGGCAATTAGCTTATCGCCTGGCATCAGAGCCAGAGGCTAAAAATATCCGAGCTGCAACTTTTAATGTATTTGCGGGATACGTTCATCACTGCGTCGCTCATGTGAGAGAAACGCTACCGATTTTTCAGGATGGCTATCAAGCGGGATTGGAAACGGGCGATCTGGAATTCATTGTCTACACTGTACAAATGTTTTCCTTGAATTCCTTGTGGTCAGGGAAACCGCTCAACGAACTCGAACCCCAAATTCGCGCCTACCACCAGCATTTGCGCGACCTCAACATCATCACTACAGCCAAGCATTATTTAATTTACTGGGAAACAGCTCTGATCCTTCTGGGGCGCTCGGAGGATGAGGTTCCTTTACGCAAAGATTCTTATGAGGAAGAATTGGTTTCTCAGGTGCAAGCATCCAACGATATGTTTCGGTTGTGTATCTTTTACCACCACAGATTCGTATTGAACTTCTGGCTGGGAGACATTGTTAAGGCACAAAAGGATGCGGATCGAGCCAGACAACACCTGACAAGATGTATGGGAACAATTCTCGAACCTGTCTTTTACTTCTACGATTCTCTAACGGTGCTTGCCATACAGCCTGAATCAACTGCACAGTCGGACGATCGACTGCATCAAGTGCAAGAAAATCAAGGTAAGTTACAGCAATGGGCCTCTCATGCCCCGATGAATCACTTGCACAAGTGGCAACTGGTGGAAGCCGAACGTTACCGCGTTCTCGATCGATACAAAGAGGCAATTGAGTGCTACGACCTTGCAGTTAAAGGAGCCAAAGAAAACGAATATCTCCAAGAAGAAGCGTTAGCCAACGAATTAGCTGCCAAGTTCTACTGGGAATGGGGCAAAGAAAAAGTCGCCGCCAGCTATATGCAGGAGGCATATTACTGTTATGCCCGTTGGGGTGCACTCGCCAAGGTTCAAGACTTAGAAAAAAGGTTTCCGCAATTACTTCATCCCATTCTGAATCAGCCCAAACTTCGCTTTAATCCTCTAGAGACGCTAGCAACCATTACCCACTCTTCGCAGACTTCCAGCACCAGCAGCACGAGTATTTCCGAGGCCCTTGATTTCGCCTCTATTGTACAAGCTGCTCAAGCTTTATCCAGTAAAATTCAGCTTGATGAATTGTTCGGTAGCCTCAACCAAATTATTTTAAAAACTTCAGGGGCAGAAA
>NZ_SRRZ01000135.1 GCF_013179805.1 Microcoleus asticus IPMA8
ATTGCCATTTGTTTTCTAGCTCGCGGTTGCCCGCGCCGTCGGGTTTGGTAAATTTCACCAGCGGCAGCGCTTGGCTTACCGATGTAGGCAAGATTTTAAACCCGGCTTTTATCAGTTCGATCGTGGTTTGCGCGGCCTCAATAATCCGCTTGCAGTAAATCGGCGAACGTCCGAGGGCAAGTTTGCAGTATTCGGCAAAGTCCTTAAATTGCCGCTTGTACAAGCGGTTGCGGCGTATGACAGCAAGCATGACACCCTGTCTTACAAAATCCAAGAATGACAGTTTAATCTCGCGGGTTAAATCGGCTAAATCGTTATAAGGGACGGCTCCAAGGGTTTCTTCTTCAAAGTCTAGGAGCGGCTGGAATTCGGAGTATAAATTGGCAGTGATTTCCATTTGTCAGTAGTTAGTAAAGAGTAAGCGCGTTCTCTGTGCGAATCGCTCCAAGGAATGCGGGGATTGAATGAGACTTTATCGGAAGAAAACCAGTGAAGTTCGCAGGCAAAATCTCCAACTAAAATAAACAGATATGTACGGGGGGCTAAAGGCAGACGGATTTGACCTAAAGCCCACGCAGGACAGTCGTTACCCTTGTAGTCAAAAAAGCATTCTTTTGGTTGTGCGTACCAATCAATTTGGTTTTCGATTGTTTCCATTGTTGGCAGCTGTTAATCGTGATAAATCATGTCTGACTCGTCCCAATGATCGGGGTTTTTGATGACGGCTGGCATCAATTCCCAGGCATCCATAAAGGTAGTTACACGACCTGTTCTGTCGTCGATCCTCCAAACAAACTCTCCGTTATCATTTCTATGAATTGATGCAAAGAAGTGTCCGTCTTTGAAAGTGAGCGACCCCCACATTTCAAAAACTACATAAGAGTCACCAACTAATTCACCCGTTAGTTTGACGGTGTTGTCAGGTTCGTATCCGTTGTACAGGAGCGATACCAATGGGCTTTCATAACAGCGAAGGAGGGAAGAAGCGATCGCCGGGTTGGAGTGGCGATCGCGTAACTCTGATTCAGAAGGGTGATGAAATCAATGCTGTACGCAGCAAATGGTTTTTACATAACATCACCCCCCGGAGGCGATCGCCCTGGCTGACTGCTACCAGCGGCGATACTGTTAAATAGTTTCGGGATAGTTTCGGGATAGTTTCGGGATGCCCGGTCAGTCTGTGTTTGCCCGATCGCCCTTGGTGGAAATTTCGGCGGTTTGGGCCCCGGCCGTCGGGCAAAATTCCCTGTGTCGGGCGGTTCGTCGCTGTCGTTTTGTCGGTTCGGGCGATCGCACCAAGCGTCAAAAGTTGGGATAGAAAAAGTGCTGGAACTTTCAATCGCCGACGGTGACAGTTCCATCATGGATGAAGCTTTTAATGGCAGATTTTCGGTTTCTGGCTCGTACCATTCGTGCGGACACGGTGCCCACTCGCACATCGAATCCATAGACGCAGCAAGCGATTCGGGATTTTCGGCATCCCAGCGAGCCATCGCCTCGTTAAACGCATCGATGTTTGCAAAATCATCAAAGTCTGGCGGCTCGCCGTCTGTTTTCGGTTCGAGCAAGTTGAGTTGCCCGGTGGCTTCTGCTTTGTAGTGAACTTCGCCGAAGTAGGGCGGGTAGGTCGCGAGAAACTTAGGGGAGAAAGTCACCGGGGAAGCACAAAAGCCGATCGCACTTTGGCTCAATTTTGACTGACTTTCCAGCCGCCCCTTGCCCTCGCCTCGGTTGGGCGGCTGTTCTTCGTTGAATGTGGTCGCTAGTTCATCTGGCTGACTGCGTAAAGCTCGCCCTTTATCTCTTTCACTATTCCCTGCCAGCGCCAATACTCGATCGCCTTCTTTGTGTTGGGAATTGCTGCTTTCAGTGCCGCCGCTACCTCCATGTAGTTCGGCGGTATCCAGGCATTGGTTATGTAAATCAGCACACAATCGTACAAGTGTGGCGGTTGTACTTCCATCTGTCTCTGCCGTATTTCCATCAGTTTCCCCCGGTGTTGTTTTTTCTGTTTGTGCGATCAGCTCCTGGGCTTCAACTTCGATCGCCTCGGCAATCGGTTTGACCTCCGCGGGGGAAGCTTTGAAATGAAGACCGAGGAAAATCTTGGTGTTGACTTTGTATTTGCCGTCGCGGTATCGGCCGCACGGATAACGATCGTAATAATCAGCCAGTACCTGATAAAAGTAAATTCCATTATTAAAACGGCCGGGGTCTGGCATTTCTGGGACAAACTCGAAAACGCTAGCTCGGAGCGCTGTGCTGGCTGCTCGATCGAATTTGACACCGGGGAAGTTTTCAGCCAATTGTGCGATCGTTTCTCGAACGGGAATTTGAATTGCGCCGGGGTAGTTTTTGAATCTGCCGTAGTCGCAATGCAGGCAGCGAATTACAGGTCTATCGTAGTAATCCTTGGTTGTGAATAATCCGCGAACAGCGCCACAACTCGGACATTCGAGCGCTTCAGGAGGGGATTCGGCGATCGGCTCCTGGGCTTGAATTTCGATCGCCTCCTGAACCGGTTCGACCTCTGCGGTGGAAGCTTCCAGCAGTTGCAGCGGGGGCTGCACTCCGGCGATGGCATCAATCCAGTTTTGGCGGCATCGTCTGTCGCCCTCCGGGAGCGCGTTCATCTGCTGACCGATTTCCTTGAGTTCCTTGAGATTCTTCTGTTGAAGGTTTTCTAAGCTGTACATAGGTTAGGGGAAAGGGCGGGTCTGCACTCCCGCCCGATTGATTCTGGGTATGCTCTGAAATCTTGATAACCTAGGTTATCTTGGTATATCATAAAATCACCTAGGCAATTATGTCAACATGACCTAGGTGATTTTGGTAATATTTTAAGGAAGTCGTTATGAATCAAGAGCAGCATGGGCAAGGTCAAGAAAGCACAACATCGGGAATACGGGGAGAGGAGGGTGGACAAAGTTTTCACTCTGACACCTACAGGAGCACAGCTCTTGCAGGAGCTGGCACAAGGCTTGGGACTCAGCTCCTCGAACTTGATAGAGAAAATAGCTCGCAGGGAATTGGAGATTTCGACCCCTTTGGGGGAGTTATTGACCAGCTAATCGACGATGCTAAAAAGCAGTTGGTCAAGAGTCAGGAGTGCATCGTCTGGTATCGGTCGGAAGCTGAAGAGTACAAGCAAAAGCTCGACAATCTAGTCAAACTCAAAGAGTTACAGCAGCAGCAACAGCAATTGATGCAGCAACAGCAGCAGGCGCTACTGCAACAACAAGCAGAATCATCCAACCAGAACGGCGGGGAAGCCCCTGCAGAATAATCGCAACAGAAGCCAGCTTCCATGTCGGGGGCTGGTTTTGCGTTACTAATGACTAATAACTAATGACCAAAGGGCGATCGCACTCATGAACAAAGGAGAACTGGTGGACTTGCTGGCAACGAAGGCCGACACCACCAAAAAAGTGGCTAATGCACTGCTGGACGCTTTAACCGATATCATCACTCAGGCAGTCGCCGACCGCGAGAAAGTAACGATCGTCGGATTCGGCTCTTGGGAAGCGAGGGAGCGCAAAGCTCGTGAGGGTCGCAATCCCAAAACTGGGGACAAGATGGAAATTCCGGCGACTGTAGTTCCTGCATTTTCAGCAGGCAAGCAGTTCAAGGAAGCTGTGAGCGGACAGTAAGACAGTAAGACAATGCCGATCGTCGTGAAGTGCGATCGGCTGCTAGACGTTTTGTAGACAAACAGTAGACAAACAGTAGACACAATGAAAACTCCCCTCGACTTCGATAAATACGCCGATGAATTGAACCGAATGCAAGACTTCCCCCCGGCAACTGTAGAGCTTCCGCCCATCGCAGCGCTCGCCATCATCAGCCACATTCAATTGGCGTGTCGGAACCCGGCCATCGGGGGGGATATTTTTACCGAGATTGCGATCCAAACCGCCCGCCAAATTCAAAACCTGTTCAGCGAAACCTCCGAAATTTACAAAGTGCTCGAACGCGGCTGGAACCCAGAAGACGACATCCTAGTGCCAGACGGAACAGAGGAAGAACCCTGGCAGCAGTGCGAGGAATTCTGCGAGAGATTTCTGCAAAACCTCGGCTGCCGCTGCACCGGTTACAAGAGAGCGGAAGTTGTGGCGGGCGATGAAGATATCGACCCCAAAACTTTGGCCGCCGGTGCTGCGATGATGTACCAGCTCCAGCGGAATCTGGAGAGCGAAGGGTTTGAACTCGATATGTAGGAATTTGCCGATCGTCGTGAAGTGCGATCGGCTTGCTAGACAAACACTAGACAGTAAAAAAATGACTTTTCAATTCAAAGCGACCGAGCAAGAAGTTATACAAATCGCAGTGAACGCAATTCGATACTCGCGACCTCTCGGGCTAGGTTATCTTGAAGCCTTAAAGGAACTGGATATAAAACTCGGAGATATCGACCTGGAGGACGGCATTCTAGACCTTGATTACGTGGCGGGCCGGTGCGTGAAATTGTTCATCAGGAACATCGGCGGCGAGATGTGGGAAATTGCAGAGCATCCGACGCGGGATTACCAAACTTGGGTTGGCAAGTATCCAACCAACGAGGCGCTAGTCGAATCGGTCATCAAAGGCGATCGGCTGCAAAATTTCCCTACTGAAGAATTCCCTGCTGAGACATTCCCGCCAGAGAGTTTCAGTCTATGAAAATCGTACAAAATCCAGAATCGGGCGAAGTCCACATCAAGCTAAAAAATGATGAAGTGTACGACATCGAAGAACATCTTGCCGCGCTGATGGAGTTTGTCACCGAACAGGCGATCGAAGTTCACAGACTGACTGACAGCCACAGAAAAATTGTCGAGCGATTGAATAGCTTGGAAATAAGAAACTTATGACCTTAACACCAGAAGAAAGTCTCGATCGGATGGAAGCCGCGGCGAATCAATTCTATATGCTGGCCACCGCTACCGATTGCCACGCCTACATTGAATTCACCGGGCTGCTGCGGGAATACTGCAAGGTTTGCCGCGAGAATTTAGCTCGCGGGATTGACTTTCGCGAACTCAACGGCCACCGCTCGCAGCGGATGGAGTTGCAGCCCTACGAACTCCATTATTTCCAAGAGAAATTTAACTGCATATTCCAAGGCTTGCTGAGAGTAGAAGGAGTTAGCGGCGATGGTTAGCCAGTTATCGCTTTTTGAAATTGCAGAAACAGGAAGTTTTTACAAGCCTGGTGACTGGGTAAAAATCCGTAAGACACCCGCGATCGCAAAACACGTCAAATGCGGTCATATCTATAAAATCCACGCCGTCGATCCGACAGATGGGGGGCTGCAATTCTGGAATCCCTTCGCGAGTCAGTGGGATTATCTCTACCCTTCCGAAGTCAAGCTTGCCCTTCCCCCCACTGACAAAAATGATTCTGTAACCCCTGTTGAGCCTGCGGTTACAGAATCAATTCTCCCAACCTGTGAAACCAATGCAATCGCTCAGCTTGACGCGGTTGGAGAATCAAATTTGCCACCCCGCGAGATTGATTCTCCAACCCCCGCAGAGGTCGCCGTTGGAGAATCAACAGACCCGCTCGGTGATGACTCTTTCACACTCAATGCAATCTCTACTTACAAGCCCAGGGGAACAGCCAGAAGCGGCGAGTATTACCGACTGTCTTACAAGGACGGCGGCAAGGTAAGACAAGTGCACATCCGGGGAGGCAATACCGACTCGCCGATCGCGCAGGCAAAAGTGCAAGAAGTGCGATCGCTCCTGGCGGCCGGAATCCCCCCCGCCGAAATTGCCGCTACCCTTCGGAGTTCTGGCGGCGTTAAAAAAACCTTTTTAAGCTAATCTCTACACGTCCCGTACTGGGAATTAAAATCGCGCTTTCTGGATTGATTTGAAGGTCGCGCAAGTCTTGACTGAACCGACCCGCCCGAAGATTGATAAAAAATCCAGATAAATTGTGAACTTCCAACGGAACCCTTACCCCTTGATCCGCTACGCTCGCAGGCTGCCACCAACAAGGCCCCAAAAGACCCGCGCACACGCTTTGCTGCCAAGGTGAAACAACATCAACATTGAAACTGATGCCGACCACTATCGCTGAAGGCGACCCCTGCACGCCAAAAGGGAATCCAGGAAAAGTCCCCAGCGACGACCAAGTATTGGCAGGGTAGTTTAACGGCCCTGCAATCGATTTAGAAGCAAGCCCCGCCCGGTATTCGTACCGAGCGTCGCCTTCGGATTGCAATAAATACTGAGCGTGGGGGTCGCTCGCCGCCAAATGCGCGTTAATTGCCGCCGTTACTTCGGCATCGCGGGCAATCGGTTGGGGAATTTGCGGCTCGGTAATCGGATTGCTAAGAGGAGGCATCAGATAATTACTAGCTCGGTGACGTTTATGCTCGTAGGGCTGTTTGTGCTTCTCATCAAAACAGGCCCTTGCCACGGGGCTGCGGGGGAGTCTTCAAAATATCCCCCCGGCAACAATTCGGCAGTAAAATTAGTGGCTGAAATAGTTGTCCCGATAGAAACCAGCGCGTTAGCAGTGCCGTCGTTGAAAACCATCAAACCGCGCCTGTTTTGAGCGGTACCGCGATCGGGCAAAACAGTCGTCGGTGTCGCTGTCAGTGCAAATTCTGTTATGCTGCTTCCGCTAGGAAACTTGGTTGTTTGTTGCTGTGCTTGTACCTGGCTGGGATTAAATAAAGTCATAATTTTAGTCTTTAAAAATTATCAATTGCGTTTTTCACTTGTAAATCTGAAACTTCAACATACCGCATTAATGAAGAGATACTTCTGTGTCCTGTCGCTTTTTGGATTACTTTTAGGCTGCATCCTTGCTCGTTCAAATGAGTAATAAAACCGCGACGCGCCGAGTACAGACTGAAGCCTTGGTATTCTAAACCTGCTTTTTTGACCGCACGTCTAAAAGCTTTGTCTACTGCCTGTTGGCTCAAATGCTTGTCGGCCCTATATAAAGAGGGAAACAAAAATCCTGTTTCCGGCGGCTGGTAAGCAGCAAGTATTAATTTGAGCGCGCGGTGTATAGTCAGCTCGCGAGTTTGCCTGTCCTTGCGGTTGCGCGCAGGATAAAGCACTGTGTCACGCGGTTGGCGCGTCGCTGCGTTTTGGTAGATGTGGCTAACATCTATTTTTAAAATAGCTCCCGGCCTCTCCCCAGTGTACCAAGAGATTCCTAAAAAAAGTTTATAGACATCCGCCGTGAATTGGTTGCTGATTTGGTTAAAAGTTATTTGAGTTAAAGGCGTGGCTTGCCCAATTCCTGCGATTTTCACAGTTGTCGATTCCGTACAAATACTGCAATAAGAACAACCCTTCGGCTGTTGTTTCTATCGTAGCGCGCACAACCTTTGCTGTCACGTTGTTTTAAAAGTGGCGAAGGTTGTTGTTTTATCTATTTCAGCAACTTCTTAAGCTTTTGTTACCTCAACTTTGAGAAACAATTTGTTACTTAAACTTGAAAAGTAAGATTATATTTTAAATTGTTATGGCGGATCACGCTTCTGGTGCTGGTGCTTCTGTGACGGGAACCTCTCACGCCAGTCCGCAAGGTGCTGCAAGCAAGGAGCGGTACGTATATGGAATATTAGCTCGCCTTGAAGAAGAAGAAAACAACCTGACAAGAGTTGCCGAGAGAACCGATCGGATCACAATTACCGCAAATTTATCGACAAAAACTGCAAGCATTGACTTGCTCTTAAATGTGGTGGCAGCTAACGCCGCGGGGGGGGTTACAACTTACACCGCAAGCCATTATTTGACTGGCTCCACATTTGCCAGCGGCACTGGCGGCGACAGCAGCGCTCCAAACTTGGCGCAAGCAGCAATGGAAGGGGTAGTAGCCCTTAAGCTGCTTGAACTCGACCCCGCCAAAAGGCTATACCCCAATCCCGATAAAACCGTGATCACCAGATGCACCCACACATTGGCAGCAAGCGGGGGAAGCAACGCCACTTTTAGCGCTTTGCTCGAATTCCCAATCGAAGTAATCAGCTTGCCCGGCGGCGGCAGCGTAATCGAAGGAAAGGTGTTTCTAAATTAATGGCCGAAAATCAACTTGAAAATACTAAAACTTTTCGCCGCAGTATTACCGCGACCGACGGCACGGGAATTATTGAAATTTTAAATTGCGCGGAGGCCTTCGCGGAATACGATACTTTGTCAACTTCTTACTACTTGGGAAAAAGCTTTTATCTCGAAGCTTTGAGCGGCGCAATTTATCTGCCTTCTTACCAACAAGCGCCTTACCCAGAAATATTTCCCGAGATGAACGCAGCAGAAAAAATCGCTGCGATGCTTGCGGTCGAGGAAGATTATCCATTTGTAGGGTTAAGATTTCACGCCAAGAAAGGGAGCGGCGCGTGGTCTATTTTGGCTACAGCCAGATTGCAAAATAAGGGGAGGGAGACGACAATTCCTTTTGTAATACCCTATTTAACTATCAATCAATTAAAACTGTTAAGCCCCGACGATCGGTTGGGTATTTCTATTTACAACTACGGGCACGGCGTACTAGGCAGCGGCGATTATATCAATTTTGAAGGCGATTATCGATTTAACATTGATTTGATTGCTAAACCGCAAGTAAGGGCGATCGGCGCGGGATTACCTTACGGAATCGATATCCCCACCGGAGCTCCGACGCGCTTCCGAACTGCCAACGCAAACCGGGCGATCCTGTACGCCACGAACACCGGGAACGTACCGATTTGGATTGCCGGAAATTCCAGCGTTGCGATCGGCACGGGGATTTATCTAGCCCCTAACGGCGGCGGCAACTTGACCGAGCAGACGCTGACCGGAGAGCTTTGGGCGATCGCAGATGGCGGCAGCTCGCGGATATGCGGGTTAGAGGCTAGCTATGTCTAGGGTGAGCTCTAAGTCTTCGCTGTCGCCGAGCGCTACCAGGGGGTCAAGCGCGATCGACCTCGGCAAAGATAGCGGCATTGATATGGGCCGAAAAACTACGCCGTCAATAAGTTCTGGCGGCATAGGCATTACTGAAGAAGTGGCGAACATCGGCGGCATGACCGTCACCGGCGGCGTCAGCGTCGAGTTAAGCCCGATCCGGCTCGACATCAGCGGCAACCCAAATTTTGAAGATCCTACAAAAAGCACAATTTCTATCGCAACTGGTGCGGAAATTCCCGGCGGGATTTTAGGTATTAGCGGCGGCGTCACTATAAATACGAGTACAGGAGAGATAGAGCAAATTGCGATCGGCGGCGAGGTTGCGGGTGTCGGCGCTGAAGTTTCTGTCGCGAAAGATGGCTCTGTAGGCGTTGGAATTTCTTTGCAAATTCCGTTTACTCCGATTGAAATTAGTTTGGGTTTGGGTTTTCCGCCGAAACAGCCAACACCGACGCCAACACCGACGCCTGGGGAAGGCATCAATGACCCCGTTACTCTACCTATTGGCAGTAACAATTTTTGTCGAATAATTTTAAATCTACAACGGTATACAAGGCGAGGATTTGTAGGCTTTACTGCCAATTGGTCAGAACTAGAATTAACAACCACGGTAAAAGCCGATTTCAGCAAACAATATCCTACCTATACTGAATCCACAAAAGCTACTCAATGGAACTTTAATCCTACTACAGGGCAGCGAACAAGCATTCAATATACTATCGATTACACTGACAGGCCCGCACAATTCTCGGGTAGATTTTTTAGACCTCCAGGCTATCAAATTAATATAGCAAATGCTTATTACGAGGGTAGGGGCGAAACTGCCTGGTGTATAGAAGGAAAAGAATCTGAGATATACGCATATATCACCAATGTTATGAATAAGCCTTGGGATTCGCAAACAGGAGGATTTAATTTTTGGAGTGACACTCAAATTGGAATTAATAAATTCACAATTAGTGATGGAATATGTTACTCACCTGACAATTCTCCTACTCCTTTGACTTCTCCTTCTCCTTCTCTTTCTCCTTCCCCTTTCCCAAACCCACCACCGAGGAAGGAGAACATGGACGATTGTTGCAGAGATAGCGTGCGAATGCTTCGCCGCATTCATAAACACTTAGGCGTTAGCCCGATAGCGGGGATGGAACCGCTCGAACAGTTAGCCGGCGTCAAAAGCAAGGGCGAAACTTTTCAAGGGGATAAAATGGCTTTCCCTTTTGAGGTTCCCAAAACCTGGCTGGATGTGCAAGCCAAGAAAAACGAGAAAATTACTGTAAAAAACCTTGCAGAACTTTTGCTTGTAATAGGTGCTCAGTCAGAGCGATTAGAGCGCGTACTCGGTACAAGAGAATTTCTCAAAGATTCTGAAGGCAAACTGCGCCAATCTGAAGGTAATCTTTTGTCGTGGCTGTCTGGAAAAAACCCCGACTTCGCGTATCCCGATCCAAATGATTTCTGGCTGAATACAGATGACGGAATTATCAAAGAGAAGCGCTTAGAAGTTCGCAGCTTAACCGATGCCGTCCGCTACACAGTCGAAGCGATAAACAGGCTAGAGCGAATTCTGCCAATAGCTGAATTGAAAGACAGTTCTATTCCTGCCAGATGGATATATCCCAATGGCAAAGGGCAATTACGAGTGGGGAACTTGATACATCTTTGCGAATACATGATTCGCAAAAGTGACAAGGATATGGGTTACTGGCCTCAAAAAATAACAATCAAGGCAGCAAACCCGGCAATAAAAGATGACAAGCCGATAACAACGGATATTCACTCTCAAGCAGATATGCTGCGAGTCATTCTCCAACAAATTCTAGATGTAGAAGGGGACGGGGATATGGGATCGAACTACGACCTTCGCCGAACGTATTTAGACATAATGGCATTTCAAATGATTGCCAAGAGCACTAAATACTTAGAAGCTATAACCGAATATTTGGGCTTTGACATAACAGAAGAGGTTAGCAAAATTCCGATTCCGTTCGACCCGTTCGCAGGGCAAGATCGTTCGGTGATTGAACAATGGTGGATCAAGTACGGTTTTGGGCAAGCAAAAACTAACTTTCCCACCAAGAATACAGAATCAGAAATAGAGGAACTTTCGGGAAAACTTTTACAAAATTCAGAATTAGAGGTCAATACAGTCAAGTTTGGGTCGGTAGATGCGAAGAAAGATCCAAAAACCCTTAAAGAAGCGTTGATAGAAATTCTCAAACACAGCTCTGCAAGCGCGGCAGCCGTAACAGAGGTGGCTACCGAAAGCGCTCTCGATCGGGTAGTAGATGCAGCAGGTATCGCTCAAAAACTCGCTTCATTTTTAATGAAGCGAGACATCAGAGAAGGCTTGGGAATCGGCGACTTAGACAACTGGATATCTAGCGCTGAAAAAGGGTACACCGACAACTTAGAGAGCGAATCTTTGAGATTCCCAGAATCTAATTCTCTGGAGCCTTACGGGCGACCGGCAACACAAAACCCAACTATTCGAGAAATCGACACTAAAGACCCAAAAGCGGATTAATCATGCAAATACGAGACGGACAAACAACTTCGGATTATTTTAACGGGACTGCCGAAAAATCCTGGACGGACAAACTAGGCGATTTTTTCAACTCTGCTACAGCATTTATCGGGGATGTTATCGGCAACATTCAAATCGGAGACGTAAAGCTTGGCGACTGGTACGCAGCCGATCCGGTGGGGGCATCTGCGGGCGTAACGCTAGGCGGCGTTTTTATTTATTTGGGCGGGCGCGCCGTTGTTGGCGCCTATCAATCTTTGAGTTCGCTTATTACAGCTTGCCGATCGCTAGGAGTTTTGGGCAGCTTGCGCGCCGGAGCTGTGGCGGTAGGTCAGGCGGTCGGCAGTCGGGGACTTTACCTGCTGGGACACCCCGGCGCGTTGGTGTCGCGCCTGATAGCGGGTGTAACTGTCGGCGCTGTTATGAGGTGGTGCGCTGGCAAAGCGATGCAGCTGATCAATTTCAACTGGAATCAAACCGACGAAGCTTTGGACAAAAGAATTGCAGCCGCTCAAGCTCAACTTTGGAGCGTTGCGGGCAGTTCTTTGGGTTCGCTGCTGGGAACAGCTCTTTGCGGTATCGCTCCAGGAGCGAGCATTGTCCGGGTAAACCCGTCTAAATTGGCCGCTATCAAAGAAGTAAACGAAGAACTTTACGAGGAAGCTTTACCGCAAATTAGAAATTTAATTAACGCGACGATTCGAGTAGGTTCAACGGCTGCTTTTGTGCAGATTTTTAAGAACGCCAGAAAGTTCTTAAAAAGTTTGTCACCAGGAATTAAGAAAATTCCTTTTGTCGGGGAAACTGTAGCGAGTTGGCTCGACAAATGGGGGGCGCCTGATGCTAAACCTTGGAGCATCAACAGCGGCGTTAAGGCTGTTATTCAAACGATTTCAGACAAAAATATACAAGAATTTTTTGAGGAATTGTGGGAAGAATTTCTCGAAAGCTGCCAAGAGGGAGTTTTTGTACTGTCAACCGCGTTTGGATAGGTGAAGCGTTATGACTTGGGAAGACAGGCTTAGAGAAGCAATTACCCCTACTGCTAGCAAGTGGCCGTACAGGGTGATTCAGGTTAAACCTAACAAGAAAAAAGACCAGGAAATCTACACGCTATCGGGTAGAGAAGAAGACCTTGCTGCCAACGGTGCGTTATTTCTGGCGCTTTACGATTTATTGGAGCGCGAAAAAATCGACTTCGAGGAATGGTGGGAAGGGTGGGAAAAAGGCTTTCCGCTGTTGTCGGAAAGAATAGAAACCAATTACCAATTATCGGGTGTATCTCCTTGGCGCGTAACAGAATCTCGCCCGCGTTACCGAGAGTGGTTGCCCCGATTGACCGACAAAAAACCAAAATATAAAACCATAGAATACTGGCGCGACCGAAACAGCGAATCTGATTCTGTAATTTTTAGCGGAACTGATTTGCAAATAATCAATCAAATCGTCCAGTACGAATGGCAAAGCAATGGCAACGGCGGCATTAATATTTCAGGTAAAAATAGCAAGCCATTATTAAAAGGGTGGCCGGCCATCGTGCTAAATTTTGTTGAATTAAGCAGCAGCGTAAGACGAAAACCTACAGGAGAGCCGAGAAGTCGAGTCAGGGGCGAAAAGACAATCCGCTGCGCGGGATATTCTGACGATTTAGAAATTGTGCAGCGCGGCTTAGCCGAACTTATCAGCAATAGCGATGTTCGGCGGTGGGCGACCAAGATTCGAGACGAATTTGCTTCGCCGGAGTTGTACCGGTGGCAAAAGGGGCGCGAGTGCCTCTCATACTCCGGACAAATAGCGAGGCTTCAAGGGTTGGAAGGATACGCTTTGGTGCGAACTCCCCGACAAGGCAAAGAACTTTTCGAGAAATTGCTGAGAATTTTTGATTTTACCCCTGACCCTACCGGCTTCAAACACTCGGCGAACGATGTCCCGGAACTTGCTTTTCCCCAAGACCCTCCAAACTTCCAACTCTTAGGCAAAGAATGGGAAGCCGAAACTCACAGACCTAACTCTACCGTTGTGTTTGATAGCGCAATTTTGTACTTGCCAAAGTTGCGATCGCCGATTCCGCTAGTAAAGGGCAATAGAATCATCTACAATGCTTAACAATTCTTAATACTACGCCTGCTAACTTTGCCAAAACCTATTAGGTTCCGTCGGTAAAAACGCTTAAAAAAGCCTCTGGACAAGGCTTTTAGGATTCGCTAGTCTAAAAAAAAAGGGAGAGCGAACGAAAATGGCACGACGCGGTAGACGATTCACTAAAAAAACTTTGACGGCGGCTGAAATAGACCTCTACGCTCTTTACTTAAAAGGTGACAGAGTTCACTCGCAGCCAAGAAAAGCCCCAGCGGTGTACAAAGAACGGAGGGCTGTAGGGATTGTGCCGTTTGGTCTGAGTCCTGGAGCGAGCGGTAATTTTGTCCGAACTTCCATGACCCGCGGCGCCCTGGGTTTGCTGGGCACGCTAGGAATTGCTAACTTAGATGGTATTTTTGGGCTTAATTTAACCAATACGCCGACTGTAACTGACGCACCTGCGGGTTTTTATCCGGCAATCGCACGAATAACCCTAATTCCTCAAAACGCCGTTGCAAACACGGCAGGAACGTCTGCTTTTACAGGTCGTCCCCGAAATTACAAAGGGGGCCGCAGCGGCTCTGTTCCTTTTGGTAGAGGCAGTTCAACGGTTCAAACGGATGCTAAAGATCCTGCATCTACTCAAACAACCATCGCGGATATCGACTATAAAGATGCTGAAAACGCGATCAAGTTAGCGGTTGGAGCCGCGACTTATGCGGGGAAAAAGCGACTTTCTTTCGAGCCGGAGCTTTACCGATCGGAAAGAAGCCAACCAGGCTTTACCGGCGACGCTGTTGCTCCAGCATTCTAAAAATTAAAATGACTTTTGAAGCTATCGGTCGAATCAAATCGGCATTGCAAATAGTCGTTGATTTGGACTCCTCTCAAGAAGAAATTGAGTATCGGTGGAATTTATCCAAACAAATTAGCCAGCACTCAAAATTATTCTTGGAGGGGCGTATATCCGGGGGAGATTTTCTTGACTTAGCGGAAACTACAGAAATCGACATCGACCAATATGCGGACGAGGTTGAAGAGAATTTGGAAAAAATAGGTCTTTTTTTGTGAGTTTAATTGTCAATCTCAACGACCCCAATTTGTGGACGCCTGTTTGGGAACTCGACGTTTCTGCTCAAACGTTAGGGTCGGACGTAGAAACTGACAGTTACATTCGCATTCCCGAACAAAAATGCCCAATTATTCTGCATAAATCGTTA
This sequence comes from Microcoleus asticus IPMA8, assembly GCF_013179805.1. Lineage (GTDB taxonomy): Bacteria > Cyanobacteriota > Cyanobacteriia > Cyanobacteriales > Microcoleaceae > Microcoleus > Microcoleus asticus. The sequence goes on from NZ_SRRZ01000135.1 coordinate 14,718, forward strand.
TTGGCGGTTTATGCAAGTAATCCGCTGGCCAAGCCGGGATGGTTCAGCGCTGGTTATTTGAGTCAAAGCATATCTTTGCCTCTAACTGTCGGCGGCAGCCCTACCAGTTATGCTTCGAGTCGGCGAATAATTTTAGGGCGCACGCAGATAGTACCTTTTCTCGATATTGGAGTTGCAGACTTTGCGATCGCATTTTTATGTCATCGCTGGCACAGGCAAATTAAATTAGTTGTTTGGGAATATCAAGGAAATGTATCAACAACCGAGTTGACTGCTATAGCAGCACTCAGCCAACAATTAAATTCTATCGAATCAAAGATAGACAGTTTGTAAAAGTCAACCGAGTTTGGACTCAAGCAGGTTAAGCGTCATGAATATAAACTGGAAGAATATTTTCGCGAGTAGGTTAAATGCGTTAAATCATGACCACCAAAGAATTACTTGAAATTATCATTTTAATAATTGGTGGTGGTGGAGCTGCTGCTGCTGGAGGTTTCTCTTTTGCTACACTGCGAGCAGAATCGAGAATTGACGCAAAAATAGAACGCATTCAAGACATTATTACCGACATTAGAGAAGAAATTGCCGACGGACATAAATTTGAGCAAAAAACAAAACAGAATATTAATCACAACTTAGTAGAAATTGGGGAACTCAAAACCGATGTTCGCGACATCAAAAGAGTTTTAGAAATGCGTCGCTCTCAATCTTTCCCGGAAGAGAACAAACCCCCGCGCACAGATTTTAACTGAATGGACAAATACTCTTACCGCTTTACTGTTGCCTGTTTAGGTGTCTCTATCTTGATGCTTAGTGCTGCTTCTATAGTGTTAGTAGTGCAAGACAAGAACCCTATACCTTTAGTACCTGTGCTGGCTCCAATTGTTACCGGATTAGTGGGATTGTTAGTTTCTCCGCCCAAGCAGTCGTCGCACAATGCCAGCATTTAACGCAATTCAATTATTGAATAAAACGGAAGTCACTCGCTCCGAATTGCTCGACTGTATTCAATCTCTAAATCGCGAATACGGACACATAGAAGCGATGATTTCAGTCGGCTTTAGAGAAAAAGTGTCGGGGCAGCACTCACTAGATTACCTTCAACTTTTAATTACGAGACTTCGCAACAAATTAGATATATGCACGAATTAATTTTTACGATGAATTTAGCTCAATCTCCAGAGCTAATTTACGGCAATTTGCAGTTGATTTATCCCAGCGGCGAGGCGATCGACTACGTGGCAACTTCAGGCTGCGCGGACTGGCAGCGACCCGGCGACGAATGGGTGCGCGGTAAAGGGCCTATCCCCGCTGGGGAATATGAAATCCCAAGCGAGCCTTATTACCTCGAAACTCGCGGCGTAGAAGGCGATTTTTTCCACATCACGCCCGATCCGGTAGTGTCAGAGCATGGAACGAGAGCCGAGCTAGGGCTGCACTTTGACGCTAACCACCCCGGCAGCGCTGGGTGCGTAGTTCTAAAAAATCAGGAAGGCTGGCGGTGGTTTTGCGATCGAATGGCGTCGATTGCAAACTTGGGCGTGAAAAGTCTGCCGCTCACTGTGAAATATTAAAGTTGTAAACGCTATATATGGTGTTGATGCAGCTGCACCTCAACACCATATATAGCGTTTGCTAATCCCTGATAGGGCTTTAAGTAGGTTGCAACACGAACCCTAGGGGTCGTCCTAATATTTCACTACTGAGTTTCAATCCCTGATAGGGCTTTAAGTAGGTTGCAACCGGTAGGGCGAAGCTGGGCGGCTGGTAGCCCGCGCGCAGTATGCAGCGCTTATTCCCAGCCACCGAAATAATAGCATTTATCGTTGGGGATTCGTCTTATCTATAAATACCTCAAAGGCTTCAACAGGAGGTTCCTAGATGAGAATTTTTGTTGCAGGTGCAACGGGAGCGATCGGTCGTCCGCTACTCGCCCAATTGCACAGCGCAGGACATGATGTAGTGGCGTTGACCCGCACTCCAGAAAAAGCACGGATTTTAGCTGAACAAGGTGTGGAACCTGCGATCGCAGATGTCTTCGATGCAGATGCTGTCAAAGCTGCTGTGATTCGCGCTCAACCGGAAGTTGTAATCGAACAACTCACCTCTCTGCCTAAAACCTACACACCTGAGACAATGCAGGCGGCAGCAGCACTGAACGATCGCATCCGTCTCGAAGGAGGTGCAAATGTCCTAGCGGCAGCGCAAGCGGCTGGTGTGCGTCGTTACATCCGGCAGTCGATCGCCTTTTGGGCGATTCCCGGTACAGGATTGGCCGATGAAGAAACACCCCTAGCCTTAGATGCTTCGCCCGCAGTTGCAGATGGAACCCTCACCCTGAAGGAGATTGAACATCGCTTGCTAGGGAACCCCAATCTAGAAGGAATTGTCCTGCGTTACGGCTTTTTCTACGGGCCCGGCACTTGGTACGCAACCGATGGAGACGTTGCCGAACAGGTGCGGCAGCAACAATTCCCGATCGTCGGAAATGGCGAAGGTGTATGGTCTTGGGTTCACATTGAGGATGCGGCCTTCGCGACGGTGGCGGCAGTCGATCGAGGAAATCCCGGTATTTACTTGATTGCGGACGATCGACCCTTAGAGGTGCGCGTGTGGCTTCCTGCTTATGCCCAGTGGCTCAATGCTCCACCGCCACCGCAGGTATCAGTTGAGGATGCTCTGCGAATCAGTGGTGGAGATGCTGTCTACTATGGCACCCAGTTACGAGGTGTTTCCAATGGTAAGGCAAAACGCGAACTAAATTTTCAACCGCGATCGTTGGAATGGCTTGTTAAAACTGCCGTTGAAGAGGGCCAACTGACAATTTAATCTCGATCGGGCTAACACTAGGAGTTGTCTAGAAAGCTTTCTAATCAGGGAGAAATAAAATGAAGATTGCTCAATATGGAACAACGATCGCGGTCATCCATGCGATCGCAAACGGACTGCATGGTTTAGCGCATTTGGAAATCCCAATTCCCCTCTCTCTGCTTCAGAGTTTGTTTGTGGGTACGGTGATTTTTCTAATTCCCATCATTGCAGCCGTTTTGCTTTGGACACAGTTCTATCGCATTGGTAGCTGGCTCTTACTCAGTTCAATGGCTGGATCGCTCCTGTTTGGGCTTTACAATCATTTCATCGCGATCGGTCCCGATCATGTGTCTCAAGTTGCCTTTGAAGGCTGGGGTTTGGTGTTCCAAGTCACAGCTATCCTGATATTAATTGTGGATGGATTAGGCTCGGGAATTGGCTTCTGGGCATTGAGAACTATTCAGCAACAAGAGCAGGGGGCTTTATGAGTTCTCTGGATGACTTTAACCACCATCGTCCGTTGCTGTTCTCGATCGCCTACCGAATGCTGGGAACTGTCACAGATGCCGAAGATATGGTACAAGAAACCTTCCTGCGCTGGCAACAGACGGCGAGCTCCACGGTGCGATCGGCAAAGACTTATCTGACAACTATTACTACTCGTCTCTGCATCGATCATTTGCGATCGGCGCGTGTCCAACGAGAACAATACGTCGGTACCTGGCTACCAGAACCGATGTTAACGCAACAATCCGAAAATTCAACCGATCTAATGGAATTAGCAGACTCGCTCTCGATCGCATTTTTAACTGTAATGGAGCGTTTATCTCCGATCGAACGGGCAGTATTTCTACTCCGCGATGTCTTCGAGTATGACTATGACGAAATCGGTCAGATGATCGGCAAGAGTCCCACCAACTGTCGCCAAATCCTGCGACGGGCGAAGCAGCATCTTGCCGACCAACGTCCTCGTTTCCCAGTTTCTCGGCCTCAACAAAAGCAGATTACAGCCCAATTTTTAGATGCCTCCACCAAGGGGGATTTGCAAGATTTGTTGCTGCTGCTGGCGAAGGATGTGACGTTTTGTTCAGATGGCGGCGGCAAGGTGGTTGCAGCCCTCAAGCCGATACATGGAGCAGTAAAGGTGGCTCGGATGCTGTTAGCCATTCGTCGCAAATGGCTGCTTAATTCTGTCTCTCACTTAGCCGATATCAACGGACAACTCGGCATGATCCAATATCTGGATGGCCGCATTCACAGTGTGATGACGTTTGAGATTGTGGATGGCTGTATTCAGTCTATTTACAGTGTGCGGAATCCAGAAAAGCTAGAGCGGATTTGCCAGGAGATATCTTTAGAGAAGTAACCGAAAACTATCGGCGAGTTGATTCAAGTTTGAGCTAGCTCATAGAAGCCGTTGAAATGCCATTGTACGATCGAAGCAGATCAACTTAGGGAGGTCTTGGATAACCAATGCTGCTGTTCTAAAAAAGACACTAACTCATGAGATTTTGACATGGATAATATAATGCCTCCCAACAATCCATCTGTTGTAACACCACCCGAAGTTACATTAGTTCCCAATAACTCGCTTTTGACAGAAACCCCTGAAGAGGGACGGCAACTGGCAGTCAAAATGGCACGGCTGATTATCAAAATGACTCAGCCTGATGAAGAAAAGCGCAAACAGTTACGAGAGGTTTATGGCAATGATGCCATGATGCTGATTGCAGTTGGTCACGTTGTCGCTATAGAATTTGCCACAGTCGCTGCTGCCAACAACTACTGGCGTAAGTAGGTACAAGTCAGAACCCCAACTTCTCAGAGAATTCGGGGATCTGAACCCCTGGTAATGTATTCAATTTTTGAGGAATGCACCATGAAAGTTTTGATTCGATTGATAGTTGGTTTTTTTGTTTTCCTTGTAGATGTCGTCTACGGAAATCGTTCCTACCCTCGGTTTTATATGCTGGAAACCATCGCCCGCGTGCCTTACTTTTCCTATCTATCAGTGCTGCATCTTTACGAGACGCTGGGTTACTGGCGCAAAGCTGATTTGTTGAAAGTTCACTTTGCTGAAACCTGGAACGAATTGCATCATTTGTTAATTATGGAATCACTGAGGGGCGATCGCCTCTGGATCGATCGCTTCATCGCTCAACACGTTGCCGTGGCTTACTACTGGGTGGTAGTGCTGATTTATATAGCAATCCTAAATGAATTGTGAAAAGGCATCAAATCTTTTCAAGTTAGGAAAATTGAAAAGATTATATTTAGCAAACAATTGAAAT
>NZ_SRRZ01000136.1 GCF_013179805.1 Microcoleus asticus IPMA8
TCATTTTCTTTACCTCATCTTTATTTGACGATTTTACTAGCTTTTTCATTTTAACTCTTTTTTGACACATTCGCAAAAGTGAGATGCACCCCTAAAGCCTAAAGCCATCCACTCAGTCGGTGTCCGAGTGACATCGTGACTGCGAGATAAAAGGGCGGCTTGCAAAGCTTTAATAGAGGTATCGGCATCTAGATGAAATAGTGGTTTAGACATTACCAGCTTCGATAATTTGCTCAGCGGCAATAGATGCGTCTATTTCTTGATAGTGAGCCGCATAAAAAGCGAGAACAGCGTTCACTTCAGCTTCACTTAAGTCATACTCAGTGGCAATTTGGTTTGGAGAAAAACCCCATTTCTGCGCTGCGATGACTACTGTTTGCACCCGCAACCGAGTGCCGCGCAAAACGGGAACGAGTTCGCCGCTAGCGCCGCGCACATAGGTGATTTCAGGAAAAGCCGGATCGTCCTTCCGCTGGCTGAGGGTAGCGACTTTTTCGGCTACAGCCCAGAGGATAAACTGATCGAAGGAAATGCCTTGGAGTGTTGCCAATTTTTCAGCTTCTTGCTGTAACTGAACGGGTAAGTTTAAGGCGTAGGATGTCATCGATCTAACTTCCGTTTGCTAATATAATTTCATCGGTTCATTCTTTAACAACTTCCATCAACTCCTCAATCAAAACATCGAGGGTGCGAGCTATCTTTTGAATGGATGTGATATCAACCGTTGCTAGTCCTTCCGATCGAGCATAGTGCCTGACTGTGCTGTACGGAACCTCGGATCGATCGGCAACATCCTTTAGCGTCCATCCTTTTTCGTCAGCCAACTCTCGGATTCGGAACCTAACTAACCCCATTCTACTTGACAAACGATAAGTATCTATCGTTTAATATTTGTAATCACAAAGACGATCGCCCTCAGACCTGATAAATCAAGGGCAATCGCCTCTCTAACCATCCACTTTCGTGGAAAGGATTTTCCTATGATACCAAAAGAACTCACTTATCGCGATCGACTTAAACCTTGGTGTATAATTCGCCAACTCCCAAACTGTCAGCGGTTAACAGTCGCCCGTTTTAGTCGTCGCCCCGATGCCGAATCTTACTTGAATGCACTGCATCGCTTAATGCCCGCAGTCACACATAGAATTGTTTTCGTAAATGCGCTGTGCGTCAATGAAACCAGCGTTCCAATTCAAACACAATTGTCGATCGACAGTTAAAGAATGCTTAGTTCGATCGAGTTTTCGAGAATCCGATCTAAAACTCGATCGACTTTCTCCAAAAACCACTCAATATAAAACAACTGCCAACAGCCAAAACTGTCAACAGTTGTTTTATACATTCAATGCGGATGGCGAGACTCGAACTCGCAAGGACATATTGCCACACGCACCTCAAGCGTGCGCGTATACCAATTCCGCCACATCCGCTCTTTCTGGCAATCTCTGGGATTTTTTGCGTTACGAGTTAAAGATTCACAGGTTGAGGTTCCTGACATTTAACTTGTGACTTGCCCTTTTGCACCGCCGATTTACAATCATAGCACCACTACCAGCCAAATGTAAAATAAACTTTTATGAACAATTTCTGCAAAACCATTATCCAGAACATACCGAAAGGCATTATTGTACAGAATATTGAGTGAATTAAGCAGCGAAGATGGGGTTCTCGAAAATTTTAATCGCTAATCGGGGAGAAATAGCTCTCCGCATACTGCGCACCTGCGAGGAAATGGGGATTGCCACGGTCGCCGTTCACTCCACCGTAGATAAACACGCCTTGCACGTCCAGTTGGCAGACGAAGCCGTTTGCATCGGCCCCCCCACCAGCAGCAAAAGCTATTTAAACATCCCCAACATCATCGCGGCTGCCCTGACGCGCAACGCCGCAGCCATTCACCCGGGCTACGGATTCCTCTCGGAAAATGCCCGATTTGCTGAAATCTGCGCCGACCATCAAATTACCTTCATCGGCCCTTCTCCTGCCGCGATGCGGGCGATGGGCGACAAATCCACCGCTAAAGAAACTATGCAGCGGGTGAAAGTCCCCACAGTTCCCGGTAGCGACGGATTGCTGGCCGACGAACACGAAGCTTTGTCGATCGCCCGCGACATCGGCTATCCTGTGATGATCAAAGCCACAGCCGGCGGTGGTGGCCGGGGGATGAGGTTAGTGAGAGAAGCATCCGAACTCCCCAAACTATTCTCCGCAGCCCAAGGCGAAGCCGATGCAGCCTTCGGCAATCCCGGACTTTACCTCGAAAAATTCATCGAAAAACCCCGGCACATCGAAATCCAAATCCTCGCCGACAACTACGGTAACGTCATCCACCTCGGCGAGAGAGATTGTTCCATTCAGCGCCGACATCAAAAACTCCTCGAAGAAGCCCCCAGCCCAGCCCTCACCCAGAAACTGCGAGATCAAATGGGTCACGCCGCCGTCGCCGCCGCCAAATCCATCAACTACACAGGTGCCGGCACAGTCGAATTTCTGCTTGACAAATCCGGCAAGTTCTACTTCATGGAAATGAACACTCGCATCCAAGTAGAACATCCCGTCACCGAGATGATTACAGGCCTCGACTTGATAGCCGAACAAATTCGGATCGCCCAAGGAGAAAAACTGCAAATCAAGCAAAACCAAGTAGTTCTCAACGGCCACGCCATCGAGTGTCGCATCAATGCCGAAGATCCCGATCGCAATTTCCGACCTCACCCCGGCAGAATCAGCGGTTATTTGCCTCCCGGCGGCCCCGGCGTGCGGATGGACTCTCACGTTTACACCGATTACGAAATACCCGCTTACTACGATTCTTTAATCGGTAAATTGATAGTCTGGGGGCGCGATCGACCTTCAGCGATCCGGCGCATGAAACGCGCCCTGCGGGAATGCGCCATCACCGGCGTCCCCACCACCCTGGGCTTCCACCAAAAAATCCTCGATAGCCCTGAATTTCTCAACGGCGAGGTTTACACCAATTTCGTCGAACAGTTCATGAACCAAAACAGTCATTAGTCAATCGGTTTTGGATTTTAGATTTTGGATTTTGGATTTTGGATTGAAGAAAGCAACCCCACGGATCGATCCGGGGGTTTTTACCCAGACTGCTTTCAGTCAACAGTCAACAGTCAACAGTCAACCGCCAACTTTTACATCATCATCGTCAGGAGTCCTTGCTGACCGAGAATCATTTCTCGCAGCAAGCTACAGATACCGACCCAAATAATCGGCGTAATGTCCACCCCGCCGATCGGCGGTACAATCTTTCTAGTTACGGCTAAAAAAGGTTCCGTCGGCCAAGCAATCAGACTCAACGGCAACTTACTCAGGTTCACCTCGGGATACCAAGTCAGAACGATCCGAAAAATAAAGAGCAAAGTCATCAGCACTAGGACAGAGCCCAGAATCCAACTTGCAACGGTAATACCAGTCATGGGTCTTATCTCGAAATCTTAAGTTTTGTTAAGTCAGCCGTTCATAATTTTAACCGTTTCACAGGTGCGATCGAAAGTATAAAATTAATAAAAATCAAATTGTTGTAACAAAGGCTTTGAATCTATGACTCCTTCTCTCGCGAACTTTTTGTACAGCCTGCTGGTCGGCGTGGCTGTGGTAGTGATTCCAGCAACGGTCGCCCTGATCTTCATCAGCCAAAAAGACAAAATCAAGCGCACCTAAAAAGTCTGGGGGGCTTCAAGTCAGGCGTAAAAGTCAATTTTCGCCTGCACGTCGGGCCTTTTCGAGATCTGAGAAACCTCGGCTACCAGCAACTGTGAAGGCAAAACCTTCGGTTGACTGCCAAGCTGAGGTTTTTTCCCGTTAAACTCATTATTATACTCAGTTCCTAAGCTGAAACCCTGACCGGACGCTGCCCCAGAAAGCACAGTCGGGATAACAGACTTAATGATAGATGTAAAATCTAACTCGCTAACATAGGAAAGACATAGGAGATAGGCTAATGGTCAATTTAGGATTGAACTGGAGCAGCCTGTTAGGGATCATCCTAGCAGTAGCAGGGGCAGGACTGTACTTTCTGCGATCGTGGCGTCCCAAACTAGCCCGAGACCACGATATTTTTTTTGCAGCAGTCGGCCTGCTGTGCGGCGGTATTCTGTTATTTCAAGGATGGCGGCTTGACCCAATTCTGGCCTTCGGTCAATTTCTACTCACGGGTTCGGCCATATTTTTTGCAGCAGAAAGCATTAAGCTACGGGGAGCAACCACCGCCCAAGCCAAAAGTCGCGCTCAATACGTAGATGAAGAGCGACCTGTCAGCAACGCCTACGGTTACGACAGCTACGATTCCGACATCGAGCAGCTAGAACCAGAGGAAGACTATCCGCAGCGTCCCCGGATCAGAGGCAGCCAAGACTACCGTTCCTCCCGGGAAGCCTACGACGACGAACCCCGCCGCCGTCCCTCGAATCGCAACGGCAGCGTTAACACCTCCAAGCCCGAGTCGTCCGATCGACGAGCATCGCGCAAACGTCCCTCTCGCCCAGAAGCAGAAGCCTCGCCTGCCCAAGAGTCTGACAACTGGGACGTTTCAGACAACCCCGAAGAAAGACCGACCCGCAGCCGCAGCAGTCGCCCCCCAGCTTCGGAAAACCGCAGTTCCGATACGCCGCCGAGAACCAAAAAACCCCGTCCTGCGGAAGCATCCAGGTCTCGCCCCAGCAACCGCGACGTGGAAGCACCGCCGTCAGACTACGTGGAGTATCGACCTGTAGAATACCCGGAAGACCAACCGGATAATTCCCCCAATTTCGACAAATAGGCAAACATAAGTAGGTGGGTGAAACTAAACATTTATCCCCCAGCTCCGGCTTGGGACACCGCAGAACTCTAAGTTGCGTTTATTGATACCCATCTACTTATTATCAGATATTAGACTTATTAAAAAAACTGTAAATAGGGAGTGTGAAACCGCAGACAAACGCAGATATACACAGATAAAAGCTAATTTTTTTCTAAAAAAACCTTTTAACATACCGAACCAGTGGAACTAATCGACAGCATAATAATCTAAATATAAAATCCTCAATCTAAAATCAGCAAGATGCCTTTACTCGAAATAGGAGATCCGGCTCCCTGGTTTTCCATTCCTTCTACAAATAACCCCTTATTTAATTTCTCGACAGTTGGCGGCCGGCGAGTCGTGCTGTTTTTCTTTGGCAGCGCAGCTTTTGAACAAATTCAAGTTATGCTCAAAAGCTTTCAAGAGCGATCGGAGGAATTCCAAAGCTTGCAAGTAGCGCGGTTCGGAGTGAGCGTTGACCCAGCAGACAAAGAACAAAACAGACCAACAACTATTGCTCCGTCATTCCTCTTTTTCTGGGACTTGGATAAAACAGTCAGCCAGCAGTACGGTGTTTCCCAAGATGTTGAACAAAATGGAGTTGGCGGAGTTCACTATGCACCCCAAACTTTTGTTATCAACGAAAACCTTCAGATAATTAATATATTGCCGATGGGCGAACCGCACCAACACGCCCAGCAAGTATTAGATTTTTTCAAAACTTTGCCCCCAATTGAGGAAGCCCGAGCCGCCACTCGCCACGCCCCGGTGTTAGTAATTCCTAACGTTTTGGACAAAAAGTTTTGCCGTACTTTGATCGATATGTACAAAGCTAATGGTGGCAGTCCCTCGGGCTTTATGAGGCAAATAGAGGGAAAAACCGTTGGCCTGCACGACGACACTTTCAAAAAGCGCCGAGATTTCTTTATTAAAGACGAGGATTTCCGGCGAGAATTGAATGCGATTATTTTGCGCCGGGTGCGGCCGGAAATAGAGAAAGCTTTTCAGTTTACAATTACCAGGTTTGAACGGTATTTGATAGGTTGTTACGATGCCCAGAGTGGCGGTTATTTTCTGCCGCACCGCGACAACACTAGCAAAGCTACGCTGCACCGCAGGTTTGCGATGACGCTAAACTTGAATGTGGGAGAGTACACGGGGGGATTTTTACGGTTTCCAGAGTACGCGCCGCACGGTTATAAAGGCGATTCGGGCACGGCGATTATTTTTTCGTGTTCTTTGCTGCATGAAGCGACTTCCGTGATTAGCGGTCAGCGTTTTGCTTTGCTGTCATTTTTTTACGGTGATGAGGAGGCTGAGGTGCGGAAAGCTAATTTCAAGTATCTTGCTGCTGATTCAGATTCCCGAATTGGAGAACCGGCGTGAGGAATGTCACTACCGTTGTGCAAGTCCTAAAATAATTACAGAGGGTAGTTAGCAGTTAGCAACAAAACCTAATTCCTAGCTACCGATCGCTAAATACTAAAATCGATCGCCATGAATTTCACACTTCTAAGTTTAGCAGTATCGGGAATTTTAACGGTTGGGGTAACAGCCAGCGCCAGTGCGGTTGTTACGACATCCCCTGTACGGCAATCAACAGATTTAACGGAATTTAACTCGGTGCATTCCCAGGGTGCGATCGCCCAAAATGTCGATGAACAAACCAATATTCGCGTCTACGAAAAAGCCAGCCCTGCGGTTGTTAGCGTCGATACCGGTAAATCTAACGGTAGCGGTACAATTATCAGCCCTGACGGCATGGTGTTAACGAACGCCCACGTTGTTTCGGCTGGCGGTACCGTGAATATAATTCTGTCAGACGGCAGAAAGCTTGTGGCCGATGTCGTCGGATTCGGCGAAGAAGGTCTAGACTTAGCCGTGGTTAAGATTCGCGGTCAAAACAATTTGCCCACCATTCCTTTAGCCCGTCCCGGTTCGGTGAAAGTCGGGCAACAAGCATTTGCGATCGGCAATCCATTCGGTCAATTTCAAGGTACTTTTACAGTCGGAATTGTCAGCCGCATCGACCTCGATCGGGGCTTAATTCAAACCGACGCCGCCATCAATCCCGGCAATTCTGGAGGGCCGCTGCTCAACAGTTCAGGACAATTAATCGGCGTCAATACTTCTATTTTTACTCGCGGTCGGGGCGGTGGCAGTATCGGTATCGGTTTTGCAATTTCAGCAGACAAAGTACCCGCTTTCCTGACAGCGGTACGAGAAGGGCGAGCTCCCCGCGTGGCTCAAACCCGATCGCCCTTTGGCAACAAATCACCTGAAAAACTCGCCTTAAACGGGCCCGCCGTCAGTGGCAAACTCACCAACCAGTCTAGCGTTCTGCCCACCGACAACAGCTTTTTTGACCTCTACTCGTTTGAAGGAAAAGCGGGTCAGCAAATCACAATAGAAATGAAAAGTCAAGAGATTGACCCTTATTTAATATTGCTCGGACCCAACCAGCGCGAAATCGCTCAAGACGATGACGGAGCAGGCAGTAAAGACGCCAGAATTACAGTTAGGCTGCCAGCAGACGGCACTTACACGTTAGTGGCCAATTCCTACGAAGCTAGGCAGTCGGGGGCTTATACGTTAGAACTGAAAGCGAGTGCTTCTACCGGCACTTCTCGGGCAATTTTGCAAGAAGAAGCTGCTTTAGTGGCAGGCGGTCCGGTATTGCCGTCTGACAACAGTCTGTATCGCGAGTATACTTTTGAAGGTCGATCGGGTCAGTCTGTAGCCATTTCCCTAGAAAGTACAGATTTCGATCCCTATGTGGCTATCTTTGGCCCTAACGGCCGATTAGTGGCAGAAAATGACGATGCGAGCGATTCGACTAAAAATGCGTTTCTGAGTGTTACTTTGCCCGCTACGGGTCGCTATCGCGTAATTGTCAATGCTTATGATGCTTCGGGCCGGGGTCGTTACACTCTAACTGTCCGTTGAAAATGGGTAATGGGGAATTGGTAATGGGGAATTGGTAATGGGGAATTGGTAAGTGGTCGAATTATTTTTCTTCCTTCTTCTTCCTTCTTCTTCCTTCCTTGTTCCTTCTTCCTCCTTTCTTCTTTGCAAATCGAGGTAATTCATGCGTCAAGTTAGATTTTGGGCGATCGCGCCAATTGCTCTGGTAGCTACTTTTTCTGGCAAGCCGACTCTCTCTTCGCCAGTTTCAAATTCAGGTGGAGTTGCTAACAGCAGTTCTACCATCATTTCAGCAGAATTTCCTCAAAATTCACCTGATGCGAACCCTGCTGGTAAGGCTGTTTTAGCTCAAGCAAGCCCCAACCCGTCGCCATCACCGCAGAGTTCGCCAACTCAGAGTCCAACTGTACAACCTTTGCCGAGTCCCGATCCGGGTTCATCTAAGGTTATTTTAGAGCAAAACGGAGAACTCACCCCTGCTAAGTCATCTGTACTGCCCTCGGACAGCAGTTTGTACGATGAGTATACCTTTGAAGGCACTCAGGGTCAGAAAGTGGTTGTTACCGTAGAAAGTACCGAGTTTGATACTTATCTCGCTATTTTCAACTCCCAGGGCGAGCTACTTGCAGAAAATGATGATGTGACGCAGCAAAATTCCAATTCTGAGCTTAGTGTTACCTTGTCTGCGAGCGGTCGCTACCGCGTCATTGTCAATGCTTACGAGCCGCCTCCAAAAGGTAGAGGCAAGTACAGTTTGACCGTCCGCGAAACAACTGGAAATTAGTTTGAACGAAATCCCTATCCATTATCTATGTGAATAATTTCTCGATAGGCGACTGGAAACCAAGCTTAAAAGTACAGGTTAAATTTGCACTAGCTTAACTTGATTTCCTCTTTTTATAAGCAGGAATGCAGGTAAAAAATGGATAATTATCTACTTTTTTACCTGCTTTTTTATAGGAAAAGTAAGAAGGAAGAAGGTTTTAGTTATTTAGGAGAGAAGGAAGAAGAAATCGACCGAATTAGTTTCAGGAATTAAGAACGTCCTAACCGTGTTGGCGGCTGCTAAATGAATATGATTTACGCATCGGTGCCCTGAAATCGAGTTTTTTACCAAAATACTTTGTGGCATCTCTATGAGCGGTAAAAAACCCGGTTTTAGAGCATTTTTAGTGCCTGATATACCGCTCAATTTAACGCAGACCCAGCCAGGTAAAAAAATCCTGGCGGGTGAAGAATTCTAGCAGCAAAAGTCCCACGAATCCCACCATCGCAAATCGTCCGTTGATTTGTTCGGCGTAGGCATTCCAGCCAAAGGCTGGTTCTGGTTGTTTTGGGGTATTTGGGGTTGTCGGTTTTGGGGATGGAGGAGTTTTAGCAGTCATTTAAAAGTTTTGAGTTTTGAGTTTTGAGTAATGACTTTTGGGAAGGTTTGCGATCGCACAACTTGTAATTTACCAGGAAAATGACAACCGATCGCTAATCTGCTGAGTTTTCTAAACTTTGAACCGATTCGATCAGATTTCGCACGGTTTCAGTACCTTCTGAAGGCTCAAAAAACAGTGGGAACTTGCCGCGAGCGATCATTCTCAAACCCAACGGGCCCAGACTCAGCAAACCTTTAACATCGCGGAAGTAGTTTCCTACTACTTCGATGCCAAATTTGCGCTCGTCTATCCAGCCGCCTTCTTTGACGAGATCGATTAAGACTTTGCGGTGGCGGATCGATCGACTGGCTTGGTCGTCTTTGCGATCGAGAATCTCTTGTTTAATCTTACCAATTTGATCCATCGGCGCAACTTCCATCGGACAAACCGAGTTGCAGTAGTAACAGCGGGTGCATCCCCAGACGCCTGCGGTGCCTTCATTGTATTTTTCGAGCCGATTTTCGGTTTCGCTGTCGCGGGAGTCGGCGATCGTGCGGTAAGCTTTGGCGAGGGCGTGGGGGCCGACAAATTCCGGGTTGACTTCGCGGGCGTTGCACTCAGAATAGCACGCGCCGCAGAGGATGCAGTTGCCGGTTTGGTCGAGTTTCGATCGCTCTTCTGGAGTTTGCAGAAATTCCCGTTCGGGAATTGCTCGCGAGGCGGTGCTGACATAGGGTTCAACTGCTTCTAGGTTGTCCCAAAAACTGGTCATGTCAACAACCAAATCTTTAATTACCGGCATATTTCCCATTGGGGCGACGGTGATTTCTGGGATAAAGTCGATAGGCTTTTCTGCTGAACTGGACTGGGCTATTTTGTCAAGTCTTGCGAGTTCGCTGGCCACATTTTCTTTGCAAGCTAATGCCGATCGACCGTTAATTCGCATAGAACAACTGCCGCAAATTGTATTGCGGCAATTTTTGCGGAAAGCTAAAGTGCCGTCGTGTTCCCACTTGATGCTGTTGAGGCAGTCAAGGATGGTATTGCTCTCTTCCACGTCTAGGGTGTAAGTGTGAACCCGGGGAGCCTCGTTTTGATTTTGGCGGACTACGTTAAAGCGGACTTTCATATTTTGATGGAGAAATTTAGTGTCTATTTTAAGCTGAATTTTCTGGTTCTGTAAAAACCTATTATTTTTTTTCAACTACCTAAAGTAAGAGATTTAACCAGTTTTATTATTGCTTGATAAAAGGCAATAAGTCCAAAGTGATAAATCCTAAATTGTAACTTTTTTAAGCGGATTTTTTGAGATGTTAATAGGAGAGACAAGTAATTGAGCGCTGCAGTTCGCGAGTCGGAGGTGCCTGATGTCCAGCTTGTTTGTCTTAACTTTCATGTTTTCAACGCCGGCTTTTTGTCTGGGTCTGCTAAATCCTCAATGGGTGGGACTGGGAACTCGCAAGCGATCGACTGCCTTGTACGGCGGGTTGATGGCAGTTTCGTTCCTTGTGCTTGGGGTTACAGCATCTAAGCCGCCGCAACCAGTTTCCTCGGGGCTGCTGGCCTCAACTGAATTGCCAGAATTTAGAGTCAGCGCACCTTTGCGCTGAACGTAGCTGGGTATGCATATCACTTTTATGGCAGCATTACAAATAATTTTACCAGGACTTGAACCTCGAGGGCGAGAAACCGGGTTGTTTTAACCCACATTTCGCACCCCAACTGTTTGTCAGATTAACTCTCTAAGTAGGTCGGCGGGGAAAATCACAAGTATGTAATAAAACATTAAGTAGGGTGACGGGACTTAAATTTAATACGTTGTGTACTGTAGTTTCCTCTTTGGTTGGGTAGAGGGGGGATATTACAGCGCTTTGCGTGACTAAGAGGTACAGTAACGCCAGTGAGCAAAATAATTTTCGATTTGCTTACTTGAACATAATTTCACTCCCAATTCCAAGAGTTTTTCCACAATCTGTACACTTCGAGGTACAAATCTCCTGAGCCATGCCTTTAATTCCCACCATAAATGTTCGATCGGGTTAAATTCCGGTGAGTTGGCGTGATAAATACACCACACTTGCTCCTACTGCTTCGATCATTTCTTCTACCCCCTCTACCTTATGTACCTTCAAATTATCCATGACTAATACCGCTCCTTTCCATAATTTTGGAACCAGTTGTTCTTGCACAAATTTCTTGAACTCCTCTCCATTCATAGATTTTTCCATTGTCTTCATGGCGATTACCTTCTTATTGCTTATTGCACCAATGTCCGCGCTATCTTTGCGGGGATATTTTTCAAATTATCTCGCAGCATCCAGAATTGGTTCGCGTAGAAGTCGATCGCCTCAATCAACACCCAACGCCGCTACAGTTCCGCTTGCTGTGCAAGACGACCGCCGATTGGCGAGACTTTCGCCCCTTCAAAGGCCCGATGTACCAGCCGGTTAGCAGTGATGTTTTAGCTGCGAGTGCGATCGGATAATCAGCAACAATAAGTAAAATTACGATCGCATAATTAGGCAAGAAGTCAAGTTAATTATTGTGAATTGAATACAGAAGATTGCACAATTTATACAAATAATTGGCTAAATGTTGACATTTTTCCTCGAATGGAGTATGTTTGAGCTAATTTATCGATTTCAAATTCCGCATTCTCAGTTAAGCCCATACAATTTATGAAAAGTAGAGCTACACATTGCTAATGCTTTCCATTAGAATTGTTACGCTGCATGAAAGAAATTGGAACTCTAATTTTTAGAGTTATAATTGGTCGGGTTGTGAAATTGACCGAACATAAACTTCAGAGAATTGTGAGTATGAACAAAAAAATAAAGATTGGGGTTGCTGAAGCTTTTGGTACTTTTGTGTTGGTATTAGGTGGATGTGGCAGTGCGGTTTTAGCTGGAGACAAAATCGGCTTTTTGGGAGTGTCGATCGCCTTTGGCCTGTCTCTCTTAATTATGGTTTATACGATCGGCCCTATCTCTGGCTGCCACATTAATCCGGCGGTAAGCGTCGGTTTAGTAGTTGCCAAACTGATCGATGCTGTTTTGCTTCCTTATTATATAGGAGGCCAGATTGTAGGGGGAATTTTAGGCGGTCTTGTTTTGTACATGATAGCATCAGGAAAACCGGGTTTTGATGCGGCGGCTTCGGGATTTGCATCTAACGGTTTTGGAGAACATTCTCCCACTGGTTACGGACTTTTAGCAGCAGCTTTGACGGAAATTGTACTAACTGCTTTTCTGTTATTTACAATCATGGGTACTACCCATCCCAAATATCCCGTCGGTTTGGGCGGAATTCCGATCGGCTTGATGCTGGTGTTGATTCACTTAGTCGGAATTCCGGTAACCAATACTTCGGTTAACCCAGCTAGAAGTATCGGTGTGGCACTTTTTCAAGGCGGATGGGCCATCCAACAGTTGTGGGCGTTTATTATATTCCCAGTGATTGGTGGAATTATCGGCGTTTTGGCTTATAATTTCATTAAACCGACTCTGGAAGAAATTTGATCTAGAATCAAAAATAAACCGGGTTTATTGAATTTTTTAGGGTGGTAGAATTCATCCGGCAACTTAAGAAACCCGGTTTGTCTATCGCACAACTCGATCAAATTGCAAGTATTTCGGTAAATAGGTGCCATGATTACGATCGTGATGGGAGTCTCCGGTTCTGGCAAAACTACTGTAGGCAAGTTGCTGGCGCAATCTCTCAATTGGGATTTCAGCGATGCCGACGATTTTCACCCATCAGCTAATATCGATAAAATGAGTCGGGGCATTCCTTTAGAAGATGCCGATCGCCTTCCTTGGCTATTAAAATTGCAAGCTGCAATAGACAGGTGGCTGTTAGAAAATAAAAATGTCGTGTTGGCTTGTTCTGCTTTAAAAGCATCTTACCGCGAAATTCTCTGCCGCGACCCACAGCGGATGAAAATAGTTTATCTGAAAGGTTCTTTTGAGTTATTGTCAGCCCGGTTAACAAGTCGCGAAAATCACTACATGAAAGCAGACTTGTTGTTAAGTCAGTTAGACACTCTCGAAGAACCACAAGATGCAATTATCATAGATGCTTCGCAGCCGCTAGACATAATCGTGCGCCAAATTAGAAATCATCTGATGTGCGGTTAATTGTCCACAATAAAACCTATAATACCAAATCAGGCTTAAATACCTGTTTATTTTTTAGTTCCTCTTAGCTAGGACGAGAGTTTGTATAGTAGGGAGTTCAAACGCCGAGTCTTATCGAGGGTTTTTAACGCGGGTTTAGTATAAGAGTTATTTTTTTTGAGCAACCGGGTTTCTGAACCAAATATAGCCCCCTCTCCGTTTCCGGGGGAGAGGTTTGGCGTGCTAATGTTTGTACAAATACAAGAAAGCTTCTACTTCAGCGGCAGTTGGTTGAGCTCTAATTGCCCCGGGTTTCATCGCTGTCATCGCACCTACCGCGCTCGCATAAGTTACAATTTTTTTTGTTATTTCTGGAGTGGCTAAACTCTTAATTCCCACCTTGCACAATTGGCTGACAAAACCAGCCAGAAACGCGTCGCCGGCACCTGTTGTATCCTCAACATCTACTGTAAAGGCGGGGATTTTTCCTTCATTTTCCGAGAGACAATAGGCGCAACCTTTCTCGCCCGCTGTAACCAAAACGCCTTCTACGGAATCGAGGCGGTAGGTAATAGCTCCAGCATCAGTAGTTGCAAACAACCATTCGGCTTCTTCCTCAGATAACTTGACAAAATCAACTTTTTTTAAGATTTTTCTAATGTGCGCTTTTGCTTCGTCTGGATTTGGCCAAAACACGGGACGCCAATTGATGTCAAGTATAATTTTAACATCGTACTGTTCCGCTAGTTCGATCGCTCGGGCGATCGCGTCTCGACTTTCAGGATAAGCTAATTCTAAAGTGCCTAGCACTAAATATTCGGCATTTTCAAACAGCACCTCAGGTAATTGTGCAGCGAGGAGGCGGGTGTCGGCAAAATCCGCAGTATTGAATTCGCCAAAACCGGCAAAATTTCGATCGCCCGCTTGATTCCGCAAGACATAAACTTGCCGCGTCGGCGCACTCGGATGCCGCTGCACTCCAGCGGTATCAACCCCTACTTCTTGCAATACCTCCACTAGGGAATTCCCCAATTCATCCCCACCTACAGCACCGATAAATCCCGCCGCAGTCCCCAATTTAACCAAAGCACAGGCAACATTAGCAGGAGCACCACCGGGATATGCAGTCCAAGATTCTACCTCTTCGAGAGATACTCCTGGTTTGTCTGCTAAACAATCAAATAAAATTTCACCCAGACACAGAACGCGAGGATAAGTCATATGAATTTTAGATGTTAGATTTTAGATTTTAGACCAGCAGTAGACAGGTCAATAATTATTTTTAACCCATCCCAGAAAAATTGCCAGCTATTTTTTAATCGCTGCTCCTATAATATCAGACCTACTGATACTGGCAGTTACTCCCTTAAGGGTGAAGTTTAGTGCGGGCCTATTATTAGTTTTACGTGCAAACATCTGCGGGTTTTGCTGCCCGGATGTCAGATGCGCCCAGGTAAAGGGAGCATCTGCCACCCGGCTCGCCTGCAGTGCAAGTGGCTGTGGCTGCGCGTCTTGCTGTGGCGGCACTGGGTTTGCACTTTTTCCGATTCTACAAGAGAGTTGGTGCTTGGGGCCCAAAAGAGTAGCACAGTAAATTTAATTTTCTCTTCATACTTCATCCCTCATCCTCTAGAATTATAGATAGGTAAATATGCAGACATAGGAAAAATTTATGAGCGGGATCGTCTCTGGGACCCCTGTCACCCTGTCGGACAGAGAATTGCAAGTGGTAGAGTTAGTAGCGGCGGGATTGACTAATGAGAAAATAGCGGAAAAGTTAGAGATTAGCAAGCGTACAGTTGACAACCACATTAGCAATATCTTGAACAAGACGCGCGCCGACAATCGAGTTACGCTGGTACGTTGGGCGTTGCAGTGGGGGAAGGTATGTTTGGACAATATTAATTGCTGCCCTCTACCGGGGCCGCTCGATAAAGAAGTATCTTAAGTAGGGGTTCTGGTTGGGGACAGGCAAAGAAATGATGCAAACGGCACAAGAAAAACAACTCCGCTATCAAATTCAATGCCCTGGATTGCCGCTGGCGGTGTATCGCGAAGTGGCGGCCCATTTGCGTCAAGTTGAAGGGGTGCAAACCGGTTTAATTCCGCAGCAGTCGCAGCGGTTTAATTACGGCGACAGCCAAATTGGGGGTTTGTGGATACAGTATCCTGAAGGGTTCGATTTGGCAGGTCGCGAGCGGGTCGATCGCATTTTGGCTTATTATGGCGATCGTTACGGAGCTTGGGAATTATTAAGTCATTAGTCATTAGTCAGCAGTTATTAGTCATTAGCTAAGAGTTAAGGACACAGACCTAACGAATACAGAAGTTATGAGCGGCTTAGTGAAAAGGCTATTTGCTAACAACTTTCATACGAGTTACTTTCATACCAATGACAAATGATTAATGATTAATGACCAATGACCAATGATTAATGACCAATGATTAATGACCAATGACTAACAAAATGAGTGCAATTAAAACTTTAACGGGAACGCGGGATATTTTGCCTGATGAAATTCGATATTGGCAAAATGTCGAAGAAGTGGCTAGAACAATTTTGAAAAAAGCGGCTTATCGGGAAATTCGGACGCCGATATTTGAACAAACATCTTTATTTGAACGCGGCATTGGGGAAGCGACCGATGTCGTGGGCAAAGAAATGTACACTTTTAAAGATAAGGGCGATCGATCGATTACTTTGCGTCCAGAAGGCACCGCCGGAGTAGTGCGAGCTTTTATTCAAAATAGTTTAGAAGCTCAAGGTGGATTGCAGCGTCTTTGGTACGCGGGGCCGATGTTTCGCTACGAACGTCCTCAGCAGGGACGGATGCGGCAATTTCACCAAATTGGCGTAGAAGTTTTGGGAACTGCCGATCCTCGTGCGGATGTGGAGGTAATTGCGATCGCCTGCGATATCCTGCAAACTATCGGTTTAAAAAATTTGCGACTCGATATTAACTCTGTCGGAAACAAGGAAGACAGACAAAATTATCGGCAAGCATTAATCGATTATTTTACACCGCACAAATCCGAATTAGATGCCGATTCCCAAGACCGCTTGACTCGCAATCCTCTGCGGATTTTGGATAGTAAAAATGAACGAACTCAAGAAATTGTAGCTGGTGCGCCGAGTATTTTGGACTATTTGGGAGAGGAATCGCGATCGCACTTCGAGCAAGTGCAGCTTATGCTCACAAATTTAGGAATTAGCTATCAGTTAAATCCCAGATTAGTGCGCGGTTTAGATTACTATACCTACACCGCATTTGAAATTATCTCCGACGATTTGGGAGCGCAAGCAACAGTTTGCGGAGGCGGTCGCTACGACGGTTTAGTAAAGGAATTGGGCGGCCCAGATACGGCGGCAGTCGGTTGGGCAATGGGTATCGAAAGGTTGATTATACTGCTGCAAAAGTTGCAACCTTTGCCCGCGCCGAAGTTAGATTTTTATTTGGTATCCAGGGGCGAAAAAGCAGAACAGCAATCGGTATTGTTAGCTCAAAAATTGCGAAGTGCCGGGTTTAGTGTAGAGATAGATTTGAGCGCTAGTGCTTTCGGGAAACAGTTTAAAAGAGCCGACAGAAGCGGTGCAGTTGCGTGTTTAGTTTTGGGAGATGCGGAAGCTGAAAACGAGACGGTACAATTGAAGTGGTTGGCGAGTGGTGAACAAAGTGCGATCGCCCAATCTGAACTACTAGCCATGACCAGCGAACTACAGCAGAAGATTAACAACCCTTAGAACTCTTGGTTTTAGCACACTCTAGATTTCCCTAAATCCCCCTTAAAAAGGGGGACTTTGAATTCCAATCCTCTCGTTACCAGGCTCTGCCCGGTAACGCATATCCAGAGGCTTTGCCTCGTCATTAAGCCATTAACATGAATCCCAAAAACCAAAAGATATAATTTAAACATTAAAACATTTAACCTCTGATAAGCTATGTCTGTAGCAACTAAAAACCCAGAAACAAAACTCACAATCACCTGGCCGCTACTACCAGAAGATTTTCAACTACCAGACGATCCAGTGGAAGACGAAAGCCAACCATTATTAGCCGCAGCTTTGCGCCAGCCGCTAACAGCATTTCCCGAATTAATGCAGGATGCC
This sequence comes from Microcoleus asticus IPMA8, assembly GCF_013179805.1. Taxonomy (GTDB): domain Bacteria; phylum Cyanobacteriota; class Cyanobacteriia; order Cyanobacteriales; family Microcoleaceae; genus Microcoleus; species Microcoleus asticus. Next base: position 17,314 of record NZ_SRRZ01000136.1, read on the forward strand.
TTAATTGTTTCCAACTTTGCCTTGTGTGCCGGCATAAGTTTCCCAGGTTCAAGCAGCGACGAACAGCGCATTATCTGCAAAGCGCCAGATTGGATGTACGTGAAACCCGTCAATCCAAAAAATGTCTCGCAAGTACGCCGCAGTTACACGCCACACACAGAAGGAACCATCCCCCAAATCGTGATGGAATTTCTTTCAGAAACCTATGGAGAAGAATACTCGGTTGAATTTACCTCGCGGGTGGGAAAGTGGTTTTTTTACGAGCAAGTAATCAAAGTACCCAGATACGTCATATTTCGAGCCAAAACAGCTCATTTAGAAGTTTACGCTTTAGAATCAGAGCGTTACAACTTGCAAAAACCTGATGAAAACGGACGTTATTGGATACCGGGATTAAACTTGTTTTTAGGAATGTGGGAAGGAACGCACGAAGGAAGGACAGGCTGTTGGTTGAGGTGGTGGAATGCTGAAGGCGAGTTGTTGCTTTGGTCGGAAGAACGAGTAGAACAAGAACGCCAGCGGGGCGATCGCGAACGACTCCGCGCTGAAAAATTGGCCGAAAAACTGCGTCAAGCTGGGATCGAATTAGATGACGAAGAGTGAAATATCAATTGATGAGTCGAATTCGATCGTGTTTTGGTATGATGACACTCTTGTGGTGCCGGCATCCAGCCCGCCCTTGGCTAACGTTGTACTCCTATGTTAATCGAACGTCTCCAGCCGATCGCCTGGACAAAAAAACCGCGACTCATATCCTTATTTTCTGGTTGTGGCGGCATGGATTTGCCATTCCACCAAGCCGGATTTGAGGTAGTTTGGGCGATCGACTCCAATCCATACGCCTGCAAAACATTCAGCAGAAACATCGCCGATGTCATCGTTAACGACAGCATAGAAAATATAGACATTGCACAAGTTCCCGAAGCTGAAATATGTATAGGAGGGTTCCCCTGTCAAGATTTCTCCCTGATTTGGAAGCGGCCCGGACTTGAAGGAACCAGAGGCAATTTATATACATACTTTCTCGATTTTGTAAACACAAAAAAGCCCAAAGCTTTTGTAGCAGAAAATGTCAAAGGCTTATTAAGTGCCAATAATTATCAAGCAATAAAACAAATAATTTCCGACTTTGAAAGTATTGCACCAGGCTACTTAGTTAAACCTAAACTCTACAACTTTGCTGATTACGGAGTTCCCCAATTTCGCCAAAGAGTGTTATTAGTTGGCATTCGGATGGATACAGGATTTAACTTTGTGCATCCTCAGCCAGAATACGGTCAAAATCGCAAAAAACCTTATCGAACTGCGGGCGAAGCACTCAAAAATGTGGAAGCAGTTCTTGAGAATAACAAACATCATAAAATTCAGACCCGCACCGTTGAAATTTTAAATCGAATTAAACCGGGAGGGAATTTTTCCGATATTCCCAAGGATAGTCCCTACTATGTCAAAGGAATGATCAGTCACGTTTATCGGCGAATTCATCCAGATAAACCATCATCGACAATTATTGCGGGTGGAGGTGGCGGGACTTGGGGTTATCATTATTTAGAACCGCGTTCTTTGACAAATCGTGAAAGGGCAAGATTGCAAACATTTCCCGATGATTTTGTTTTTGAAGGTTCTACGACTGAAGTGCGGCGGCAGATTGGCAATGCAGTGCCACCGCAAGGAATTGCTGCTGTTGTGGAGTCTTTGATTCCGCTATTTAAGGGGAGTTATCCGCAAGTTGATTTATATGAAATGAGTAAAAAGTTGCAGGGGATGTCTATTCAAGAACGATTAAAATGGGCTGAATTAGAGGTTTCCGATCGCAGTTTGCAGTTAATTTGAAATGGGGCAGTATATCTGAAGCTTAACATTTGCAGGCTCTGGGTTTACGCTTAAATAAAATACATAAGGAGGGAAAGTCAATGATCGAGTTTGATCGAGGTCACTACACCGATTTTAAATTGCCCAGCAACTCAACTATTGCAAAGCAATTACAGCAAACACTTCAGACGGTTTGGGACAGAAAATATGACGATTTATACGAACGAGGTGGAAAGTGCAATGTAGAAGAAGCTTTTGTAGAAGTAATGAAAGCCTTTGGAATGCCTAATCATGCAATATCCCATCAGCGATACGTCTATATGGCTTATGGAATAGCATTAGCAGCTAAACCGAATTAAACATTACTTTCCTGAAGAAAACAAGGCTGATATCGTTGAAGCAATTGTATCTTGTTGGCTTAAGAATGGCTGTGAAATCCCAGAAAGTTGGGCAGATACCTTGTTTCCTAATATCAACAAAATTGGAAAATATCAAGCTACTGACGAAGCTTATAATAGACATCTCCAAAATAGTAACATTTTGTGGTACAAGAAGATCGTAAAGCTTTTTTGAGACAGAAACATGAGCGACATCCTGAATCATA
>NZ_SRRZ01000137.1 GCF_013179805.1 Microcoleus asticus IPMA8
GGTGAAGAGATCAAGGAGCGGAATGAAGCGAAAGTTTCACGTTCCGTTTTGAAGGAGAGGTAGGGGTAGAAATTCCCCTATCGACTCTACCAGGTGTGTGTCAGCCTGGAAAAATTTTATCCTCAAAAGAGTTCTGTCAATAGTAAGAAATATGAATGCGAGTTGCGCTCAGAAACTCGGTTTATACGGAAAATAACAGGTTGAGGACGATATATCTATGTAAGAAACGGGGTTTCTTACCGGGCGCGTTTGAGGTAACAGGCAGATGCCTGTGAAGCAACAAATATTTTTTTTTAGGAGGCGGCACTCCTAGCCTGCTCCTAAAAAAAATATTTCAACACAAATAGAGGTTTTGCACTCGTCTGCAGGGCCAATGCAAAAACCCACCCCGCCGGCGAAGATTTTGTAGATTTCCTGAAAAAACTCCGAATTAAGTTTATAATTTGTATCCAGCCCAGTCACTTAATACTTATGACTCGTCTAGACAAGTCAGCCGACGAAAAACCTCCGCAAGACACCGAAAATCCTTGGATAGAAGGAATTAAGACGATCGGCTTAGCAGCATTTTTGGCCTTTGGCATCCGCACCCTGGTTGCCGAAGCTCGCTACATTCCCACCGGCTCGATGCTTCCAACCTTACAAATTAACGATCGATTAATTATAGATAAGGTGAGCTATCGATTCCAAGAGCCCCAGCGAGGAGATATTATAGTGTTTATGCCTCCAGATCCAGCTAGTTTGTGCACGGGACAGCCGCCGCCGATCAAAGATGCCTATATCAAGCGAGTGATCGGACTTCCAGGAGACACTGTGGAAGTTAAACAGGGAAAAGTTTTTATTAACAAGCAGCCGCTACAGGAAAAATATATTGAAGAAATTCCACAGTATCCCTACGGGCCTGTAGTTGTAGCTCCAAATTCTTACTTGGTGCTCGGCGACAACCGCAACGCAAGCTGTGACAGCCATTATTGGGGCTTTGTACCGAGACAAAATATTATCGGTAGGGCGATCGTCCGTTTTTGGCCGCTCAACCGCACAGGTTCGATCGATCCCACGCCCATTTATCCCGCTAAAAATTAGCTACAACCCGCAACCCGCAGATTAAAATCTGCGGTTGTCAGTTTAAAGTACCAATTACCTATTAGCCATTTCCCACGACCAAATAATTAATGGTTAAATGAGATTTAGTATGAGGTTTCGCGATCGAGCACTTTCACAACTTTGTTGTACATCTCCTCTGCCTCTTGCTGCGAGTTGCCGATACTCGTCAATCCCAATTTGCCAAACTCCGACAAACAGCCCATTAAATGAAACACACTGCCCGTCTCAGTACCAGTGTCAAAGTGCAGTTGATTGTCAGCAATAATATCCATCAAATCGTTCGGCAACAATCCCCGATAACGCTCTTTTTTCAAATTGTCGGAAGCAACATAATATTTAGGACGGCCCTGCTGACTGTAAAACAATCCCGTAGTACGCTCGTACCGACCGTTTGTTAACAGCTTCAAAGCCATAAAAGGATGAGTTGTGCCTCCTTTCCGTAAGTTAATTTCTATCGCTTGAAGATCCCATTTCCCATCGGATTGCTTTACCGCGAGGAAATCCACTCCAAATCTCTCTAAAGCACCTTTTTTAGCTAAGTTTTGCCCTACTTTCCATCCCAATTCCTGCAACGCTATTCGATAAGATTCGTCCGCCGGAAATCGGCAGCCTAAGAAAATTTGACCGTCTGGGCCTCCTAAAATTTGGTCGTGGGTTGAGAGAATTTCTACTTCGCCGCTGGGGACTATTCTGCCTTGAACGCTGGGCGAGAACTTTTTTTCTCCTTCGATAAATGCTTCGGCAATTGCCCCTAATTCGGGAATGCGACTGCTAAAATTTTCCCAGGTTTCGCCTGTGGATTGAAAGCGTAAATTATGGAAGCTGTCGCCAATTGCCTTCGCTCTTTCTGTAGGTGCTTTACCTGCGAGGGGCTTCAGATCTAAAATTGCATTCCCTTCCCCCGAAAAACCTTCATTTAACTTAATTACCATCCGCTGCAAATGCGGCTGCCTTTCCCAAAGTTGAGCCGCAGCTTCCGCTAACTCTTCCGCATTCCAAACCAACTCGGAACCGTCAGGACAAGGCACGCCACATTCTTTAAAAATTTGCCTGCTACCGCTTTTTGTTCCCCAGTATAACAGATCGGGATCGCTGGCCCACAAAGGAATCCCCAATTTAACAGATAACTCCCGTTCTAAGGGCGTCGAGTTGTAACAAACCATATAAGATTTTGTCGGTCGCACTGCTTGACGAATGCGCTCCATCAAGCGGGGACGATCTAAAATTTTCTGGGTGAGGGATTTGGCAGAAGCATCGTAAGCACAGAACAGCAAAAGCCGATCGCGCGCGTGAGAAAACGGAATTCCCGGCAACAATTGCAGGTAATAATCCACAATCATCGGGTGCAAAGGCTCGGAGGTAATGTAAATTAAGCGCGTGCGGGGATTTCGCAGGCGAATCAATGAAAATAAATGCCGCTCTTCGTAGTGGTAAGCCCCCTCAATTTTCAGCATTTCTTGCTGATCTAAGCTGAGAGAAGGAATTACGATAATGTCACAATCTCCGCTGTCGAAGTCTTCGATCGCTCCCCAACGTTCGCGTAATTCTGTCTGAAGATTGCGAAATTGCTGTGCGGATTCGGAAGATGAATTATTTAACTCTTGCATTGCGTTTTATCCTAAGTATTCAAATAATTATTGCTGATTATGTCAAATGCGTCCGCCCAAATACCTGAGACAACTCACACAGTTTTTTTCTGACGAACTTTAGCGGGAATTTTGACAAAAATGCCCCAATAGTGATTTAAGGTGTGTCAGTCGAAATATTTGAGGCAACTCAAACAGTTTTTTATGACCCCGCCCAAAAACGGATACCGTGCCACTTACTCCTGTCGTGAAAATCCAAAAATTTTAGACCAAAGTTTAATCTCCCAGATTCATCTGTGGAATAAATCTAAAATCTAAAATCTACAATCTAAAATCGGCTGACGTACCCTACCGGGGACGAGCGTTCATTTCTGTCAAGCTGCTCTAAAAAGCTCGCCGCACTCGAAAAAGTCTGGCATACTCCAATATTGGCTCTAAGCGGCGTTGATTTTGCTTGAGTGCCGATCGCAATTTTTCCGAAGGGCGGAATACCAGGGGAGCCGAATATTTGTTCAGCATCTCCATATCTGGCGACTGGCTCAGCAGCATCAGCCGCACGTCTTTGTCAAGCAAATAACTCAGAGAAAGCAAATCTCCCATGTTCGTAAAATCGTTACCGCGATCGCTAATTACAATTGTATCTTTAATCGATCGGTTAGCTATCGCCTCTTTGTTAATAATTTTCGCAACTTCAGCATTAAAATAACTCAAGTCTTTGCTCCACCAAGTATCAGAAAAAGCGCTGACCGTACAGGATGCTATACTTGCTGTAAATACCAAGGCTAAAATAACTTGCCAAAACCGCTCCTGAGTTTTCACGTTACTTGCAAGCAAGTAAGCAACTGCTAGCTGCACTCCCGGAAAGCAGGAAATCAGATAGCGACTGACGGCGGAACGTTTGCCGCCTAAGATTATATCCGGTAACGCCAGGATCGAAAAAGGTACAAAAATTGATGTTAAAATAAACAACCAAGTTGAACTGCTAGTCCAGCGGCAGATTTTGTAAATCGCTGCGGCCATTAACAGCAAAAATGGCAATCTCAGCACATAAGTCCAGATATTATCAAAGCCTAAGTCGAAGTCAAAAAATAATGCTGTAAAGCTGAGCGCCCACAATTTGACAAGATACAGCAAACCAGGAGATACTCGCGTCCAATCTGTCGTAGCTGATGCTCGTTCCAGGTTGGTTGCCAGCACGTAAATCCACGGAAAATACAATATTAAAGCTGCTATTACTGCTAGAAAAAATAGGGAATTAGTTACGTGACCTTCCAATTCTCTTTTTTTGACAAACAACCAGTAAGCAATTATAAAAACTCCGTGTCCGATGAGTGTTAAACTGAAGAAAGGGTGAGTGTAGAAACCAATGGCGATCGCCAGCGAGTAACACGCCCAGTTTTGCCAACCCTGCAACCGCACAGCTCTCAGCAGCAGCCAACTGCTGCCAATAACTGTGGCTGTCAGCAAACTGTACTGCCTTGCTGTCTGAGCAAACAGTATGTCAAAGGGAGATAAAGCCAAAAGTGCTGTTGCTAATAACGCCGCCAAATTCGAGGCAAAAAGTTCCTGAGCTAAAGCGTACATCAAAGGCAGCGACAGCAAACTCAATAGTGCTGGCAAAGTGCGGGATGCTGTTAGAGAACTGCCAAATTGCTGCATCCACCAACGAGCCATGAGAAAGTATAAAGGCGGATGCTGCGGGTCTTCTAGTGCTAAAGAACGAATTGTATCTGCTTCTGTACTTCCCGGTTTAATCCGCTGATATTTTTGCAATTCTGGTGCGGGAACAATCCGGTTTTGGAATAGTTTGTCGTCGATTTCTTGGCGGGTGAAACCAGCAGCGCGGATTGATGTGTAAGCTTCGTCGTGCCAGTAAAGTTTGCGATCGATCTCGAAGAACCGAAATCCGATACCTAGTAAAATGCCGATCGCCAATAAGCTCATCAGCCAGCGGGAATTTTTGGTATTAACAGATGTGTCTTGATGTGTTGTAGATCCCATGCTTGTCCTAATTGTGGCGATTCCCTGCGGGATAGCTACGCTTCACGGAATTTGGCACTGTAGACCATCTTAAACCTCACTCCGAGAGCGATCGATACCCAGTACATACCCCGACAGACAATAATTCTACCCTCTGCCGGATGCCGAATACCTTCTAGATCCGAGCCTTGTGAAAGCGGGCTCAGGCTGAATCACCCCCAAAATCAAGAATCTTAAACCAAATCCCCGCAGAACCTCCCGACCCTAAAAATAACTGCTAACATACGTGTTGTACAGTTAATCAACAAGCTCCGCAAGGGGTCTACCCGCTTACCGCAAATGGCAAAAAGCAAAGAAACGTCTATAAAAACTTCCACTGAAAACTCAGAAAAGCAAAAAGCTTTAACTTCCGTACTCTCCCAAATCGAGCGCAGTTTTGGCAAAGGGGCGATCGTCCGATTGGGAGACTCCACTCGCATGAGGGTAGAAACCATTTCCACCGGAGCCCTGACACTGGACATTGCTTTGGGCGGCGGTTTGCCAAAAGGCCGAGTCATTGAAATTTACGGCCCGGAAAGTTCCGGTAAAACCACTCTAGCTCTCCACGCGATCGCCGAAGTCCAAAAATCCGGCGGTATCGCAGCCTTCGTCGATGCCGAACACGCGCTCGATCCCACCTACGCCTCAGCTTTAGGCGTCGATATTGAAAATCTATTAGTTTCCCAGCCGGATACCGGCGAAATGGGCCTAGAAATTGTCGATCAACTCGTGCGTTCCGTCGCCGTCGATATCGTAGTCATTGACTCCGTAGCCGCCCTCGTCCCCCGCGCCGAAATTGAAGGCGACATGGGCGACTCTCACATGGGTTTGCAAGCCCGATTGATGAGTCAAGCTTTGCGGAAAATCACGGGCAACATCGGCAAATCCGGCTGTACCGTCATTTTCCTCAACCAACTGCGGCAAAAAATCGGCGTCACTTACGGCAACCCCGAAACAACAACCGGCGGTAACGCTCTCAAATTTTACGCCAGCGTGCGGCTCGACATCCGCCGGATTCAAACCTTGAAAAAAGGCACAGAAGAGTACGGCAACCGCACGAAAGTTAAAGTTGCTAAAAATAAAGTTGCTCCGCCTTTCCGCATTGCCGAATTTGACATTGTATTTGGCAAAGGCATTTCTACTTTAGGCTGTCTGACTGACTTGGCCGACGAAATGGGAGTAATTATGAAAAAAGGTTCTTGGTATAGCTATAACGGCGAGAACATAGCTCAAGGACGAGACAAAGTGATCCAACACATGGAGAAAAATACCGACTTCAAAAATGAAATTGAGGAGCTAGTTAAAAAGAAACTTGAGACTGGTGCTGTGGTTTCTGCTAATTCTGTCGCCCCTGTTGACAATGATGATGAGGATGTAGAAGATCTAGACAATGTAGAAGATCTAGATAATGTAGAAGATGTAGAGGATCTGGAAGAAATCTAAATCTTTTAGTCAATAAATCCCATAGCAGTTATATCCCCGACTTTTTAAAGAAGTCGGGGATATGTTTATTCTGTTTTTTTAAGATGCAGGGTAAAGCATTTGAGAGAAGACAAAGATCCCCGACTTCATCGATGAAATCGGGGATCTAAAATAAGAGTATTTCACGTTTAATGTTGAGGAGTTTGGTTGAAGGAAATCTCTAAAACTTCTATCTGCTGGTTGAGAGTCGCAGAGCGCTTCTGAGCATATTTGTCGTGCAGAAAAATAGTTAAGCCCACACCCACTGGCAAAACAAAATAGATAAATCCCAACAACATCTGGGCAATTTCTTCTTGCCTCGCAGCATCGATTTGAGCCACAGCAGCGGGTTGACTTGTCGTGCTGTTGACTGGCTGCTGATTGGATTGCTCGATCGCCTGCGCTTTTACTTGCGGTTGAGCTTCCTGGGCGATCGCCCCAGAAGCAGTTCCCAAGCTTCCAGCCACTGCTACACATACTGTCAGAAAACTAAAAAGTTTTGATTTAACCTTTAATCCGTTGTTCGTGGCACTGGTTGAGTGGCGATCGGCTTGCTGAGTTTCTTTTTCGGTTAAGCGTACAAGCATTTTTACTTACCTGTTATTAAAATAAATTTAATTTCTGTATTCAAATATACTGTTTTTTCTATTTTAACGCAATAAGTATTTATTACTAAAATTAGGTATAAATGCACGATCTGCATTAATTCGATGCGCCAGTTGGGGTTTTGATCACAAACAGTAACTTTGTATACAATTTTTCCTCTGGACATCCACTTGAATTGGAACGCAACATAAAAGCGCGATCGTAAAAAAACGTTACCCCAAACAGTTAGAAAGTCAACTCGAAATTAATAATCTGTATTATTTATTAGGACAAGTTATATATGCTTCAAGGGCTTTTATCGTTCAGAGGGCCTTTTCGGATTCTGAATCTCAGTTGGTTTGCTTTTTTCTTAACTTTCGTAGTTTGGTTCAACTACGCACCTTTCAGCACAACGGTGCAGCACGATTTGGGACTGACAGTTGGGCAAGCCAGAATCATCAGTCTGTGCAACCTAGCTTTCGCAATTCCTGCACGTATTATTATCGGGATGTTGCTCGATCGCTTCGGGCCTCGCATCACCTTCTCTTCACTCCTGGTGTATGCAGCATTTCCTACACTGGCATTCGCCTTTGCCCAAAACTTCAATCAGTTGGTTTTGAGCCGTTTGGCAATGGGAATTGTCGGCGCTGGATTCGTGGTTGGCATTCGCTTAGTTGCCGAATGGTTTCCCCCAAAAGATATCGGCTTCGCTCAAGGTATCTACGGCGGCTGGGGCAACTTTGGCTCTTTTGCCGCAGAAGCAGCGTTACCGGCGATCGCGGCAGGAACAGCTTTTCTCTCAGTCGGACACACAAATTGGCGGCTGGCGATCGCCCTTACTGGGATTGCCACAGCAGTTTTCGGAGTCATTTTTTACTGCAACGTTCAAGACACTCCTCCCGGCAAAGTCTATCAGCGCCCTGCCCGCAACGGCGCAATGGAAGTCACCAGCGCCAAAAGCTTTTGGGCACTGTCAATAACCAATATTCCTCTATTTGGTGCCTTAGCTTTGATTGTGTGGCGCTTGCAGAAAGCAAATTTTCTGACTGCAAATGTGATGTACGCTATTTGGATTAGTTTGACAGCACTGTATTTAATTCAGGCTTACAAAGCCTGGGAAGTTAACCGAGAAGTTGTCACCGGTCAAAAACATTACCCACCTCAAGATCGCTATCAAATCAGTCAAGTATTCGTATTAGAACTAGCTTATGCAGTCAGCTTTGGTTCAGAGCTCGCTGTGGTTTCCATGTTACCGGAATTTTTTGAACACACATTCAATATAAATCATGCGATCGCCGGGCCGATAGCTGCTACTTATCCGCTGATGAACTTAGTCAGCCGTCCAGCCGGAGGCTTAATTTCTGATAAAATCGGCAGCCGCAAGTGGACGCTGACAGTGATGACCGGCGGAGTGGGATTGGGGTATTTAATAATGAGCCAAATTACGGCAAACTGGCATTTAGCAATTGTGATTATCGTGACCATGTTATGTGCCTTCTTTGTCTTCGCCGCCGCAGGCGCAACTTTTGGCATCGCCTCCTTAATTAAACGAGAAGTAACTGGTCAAATTGCCGGAAATATCGGTGCTTACGGCAGTGTCGGATCTGTAATTTACGCCACCCTTTATAGCTTTCTGCCCCAAACAGTTGCAGGCAACCGCAGCTTCTTTGAGGTACTCGGAATTGCTGCTGTAATTGTGTGCTTCCTTTGTGTTTTTATCCTGAAGGAACCGAAGGTTATTGCAAGCAAAGATTTGGCAGAAGAAGCTATGCTGCTGGGCCACTAAATCGCCAATCAATTTTTAATTAGAACAACTTAAAACAACAGAACAGCAAGCAGCGTCACTTCTTTCTTTAAGAAGTCGGGCTGTGAGATGAGCAGCAGTTTATTTATCACTTTTGTCACTTATTGTGGCAAAGAAATTGGCTGAATGTATTGAGAATTAGCGCGTACGTAACAGCCATTTGTTGTCAGCAGCCAGGGTTGACCTTTCTCAATTTTAATTGCATTTGTTCCCCTGAGTTCACCGAAAATTTTATCTTTGTTCGCGCTGTAAACTTGTTTAATTGCTCCATTTGGCGTCTGGCGACAGTTGAGTTTTCCATCCTGTGAGGTGATTCGCCACAATGGCCAAGTTCCAGAACCAGCAGTTTCAGTCAACCAAGTATTAGCATTGCTAGAAGTATAGTCGCCACTTGCATTAGCACGCGGTAAAGCTTCGACTAAATTTACTTTAACTGTCTTGCCCACAGAAGGACAATTTTCTCCTGCTTTCACCTTCCAAGTAACTTCTGCTCCCAATTGGCTGCTGCTTCCAACTTGACGCGTGACAATGGTAATATCTCCAGAACAAACAATTTTTTTGCCAGGGCCACTCGCACTGTCTTTGAAAGTCCCATTGTAATAGTAAGAGCCTGCTGCTCCTTCGGAACGGGTAACTTTAATATTGCCCAAAAATTCCCGATTGCCTACTTTGGTCAAGTAAAAACTGCTGCGATTGTTCCCTTTTTCTGACAGGTTTAAAGTAGTTTGACCGTTAGAATTAACATAAGTGGTAGCGCTAGCAGCACGGCACCAAATTAATGACAAAACTCCTGCATAAAACCAAATATTAAGTCGTTTCATGGCAATACCTTTTATGAATTTATACTTTATTATACCTAGTATGTAAATACTTCACCAGTCGCTCAAATGAGTGACACTCATTTGAGCGACTGCGCACTCGTTTGACCCTGGGCGGGGAGCATCCCCGGCATCAACTCTGCATAACTTCACCTTACTTCAGGTTCCTTCAACTCTCTTCACTTGCTAGCACCCGCATCGCTTGGTTTACACGGTTCAACTTCTGACTCATTGCAGGTTCCAATAATGAGTAGCAGAATAAATTTATATACGTAAGTAAGGGAGTTCCAATCACCGCTAAATACTGTGGATTTTACGGTTACTTCCCGGCGGGTCAAGTTGCGGTAACTAACACTAGCCCGATTTTGACAACTGGCAGATTTTACCTCTGAGGCTGTTTGTAAAGAAATGTAAAAGCTCCTGAAAGCCAATTGCTGTGACAGAAAGTACGGTTTCTAAGCTGAGTAGGTAAAAAAAGTCGTCTTGATTCAGCGCAAAAATGAACTTGACAAACACCAATTAATTTGCCCGAAACTTAAATCATTGTTGAAGGGAGAATCAATCATGGCTGACGGTCAATTAGAAGTTATATTAAAGATGGCTCGAACAATTAATCCTCAAATTGAGAGCGATCGACCTTTTGAAATAGACTTGGAAAAATTGCGCCAACTGCCAGCAGGAACATTAGGGTGCGAAGTGGCGCGGTTTCTAGACGAACAAGGCTTTGAGCCGATCGCATCGGGAGACTGGATTCAGCGAAACCACGACGTTTGGCACGTTCTGACTGGTCTTTCAGCTTCAACAGAAGATGAATTTGTACTTCAAGCGTTTACTCGCGCTCAAGTATTTCGTCCTTCCTGTGCGATTTTAGTGTTAGTTGGACTGATCGGCGGCAAATGCGCGATCGGACAAATTATCAAAGGCTTAAAACACGGAAAACTAGCCACTCGGCTAATCGACTGGGATGTTGCATCTGATTGGGAAACTCCTTTATCTGAAGTTCGAGAAAAACTCGGAATTCAACCATTCATTGATTAGATTTTAACTCGTTACCTCATTGCAAAAGTATGCAAAGCACAAGTGACAAACCGGAAATTAGCCTGAGTCCACGGGAAAGAGCGATCGCCCAATTAGTAGCCCAAGGCCTGCCAAACAAATGTATTGCCAAAAATTTAAATATCAGTCACTGGACGGTTGCTACTTACGTGAGGCGGATTTTTATCAAACTCGGTGTTTGTTCCAGAACTGCAATGATTGCACTGCTGATCCAAGAAAATTTGCTCTGGGATTAACAAACAGTTGAATTTGTCAGATATCAAGAACGGGCAAGATGCCCGTTCCACAAAAATTCAATCTTCTTGTGGAACGGGCATCTTGCCCGTTCTTATTTGCAAGCGTTAATTTTTTTCTATGCCAAAGCCAAAGAAGGAGAAGAATTTCTCAGAAAACTCAGCAATTCTCGATTCACCGTTTGCGGTGCTTCCTGCTGAATCCAGTGACCGCAGTTAGGAACTAATTTCAACTTAAACGGAGCCGTAATTAATCGGTCTAAACCTTCTACAAGTTTGTGGCTCAAAAACGCATCTTCTTCTCCCCAAAGCACCAAAGTAGGCACTGTCACAGGTTCTAATTTCTGTCCCCAATGCCAAAGCCGCTGCGGGTGAAACATCTGCTGGTAATAATTCATCGCTGCCGCTAACACTCCCGGCTTTTCTAAAGCGGTCTGATAAATCTTAGTTTCTTCAGCGCTAAAAGCTCCTTTGCGAACAGCTTGTCCTTGAAAAACATTTTTCACAAAATCTTTCAAGTTTTGCCGGATCAACCATTCGGGAATGCCGGGAACCTGAAAAGCCAAAACGTACCAACTGCGGCGGATTTGATCTAAATTGCTCGCCATTTCCTGCACGAATCGCTGCGGGTGCGGAGCGTTCAAAATTGCCAAGCGGTTGAGCTTTTCGGGGAATTTTTGAGCTAAGTGCCACGCGATCGCACCTCCGCAATCGTGACCGACAATATGAGCTTTTGTATAGCCGAGCCGATCGATCAAACCGCGAATATCGGCGCTCAGCGTATCTAAATCATAGCCGCTTGTCGGCTTGTCGGAATCGTTGTAGCCCCGCAAATCCGGCACCACAACCTTGAAATGACGCGCTAAGGCAGGGATTTGATGGCGCCAAGAGTACCAAAACTCTGGAAACCCGTGCAGGAGCAGAACGAGCTCGCCTTCTCCTTGAGAAACACAGTGCAGGCGGATGTTGTTGGTTTCGACAAAAATGTGTTGCTGTTCGGAATCGAAAGAATTCATAGTTGGAAAGTTAGACTTATTTTGGGGAAGTACAGAACCCGCCGACTGGTAGCAGGCTGAAACTGCCCAATGGTTTTAATGTTTCTGCTTTTATTGTAGCTGCTTTTCGAGTCCCGCCGCTGCAATCTAATTAAACTTAAAACTTGTAGGGTTTTTGGGTGTTCTGTTTTTTAGGTGTAATTACTAATCTTAACTTTATCACCTTAAATTTGTTGTTTTAACAGCGGCGCAGGCGATTCAATAATAGCACAATTTCGTCAGTTGCCGATCGCATTTTTGCAGCCGATAGGTCAGATTGATTCACGATAATGCTAAACACCAGCGGCTCGTAATTCGGAACTTCGATATATCCCGACAGCGCCGAAACTCCGCTCAAAGTTCCTGTTTTTGCTTGCAAAATTACGCGGTTTGGTGTAATATTTAAGCGACTTTTCAAAGTGCCGTTCTCGCCCGCGATCGGCAGTGACTGGCGGTAAATAGATGCAGCAGGTGAATTGGCCATAAATCTCAAAGTTTGCACCAAGGCTTCTGGACTAATTAAATTGTGCCGAGACAAGCCGGAACCGTCGGCTAATATGTAGCTGTTTGGATTTACCCCTAATTGAGTTAAAGCTGTTTTTAACTCCTTCAAACCCATTTCCCCTGTATCCTCTTGTGGCACAGGCATCTTGCCTGTGAGTGTTTGCTGCCGGGGCATATTGTCTGTAACTTTTCCCAGCAACCTCAATAAAACTTCTGCATAAAGATTGTTGCTTTCTCGATTAGTTTCTTTCACCAATTCCGCTATCGGGGGCGATTCAACGGTAGCTAATTCTTGATTAAAATTGCGAGGATTAGATGCAACGAAAGCCTGTTTAACAGGAATTCCCTCAGCCGCCAGGACTTGCTGAAAATGCTGCAAAAAATTATTAGCGGGGTTGACAACTGCGACATAAGCTGGTTCGGATTCTGCACCAACTTTCAACTGTCCGCTAACTCGAATTGCAGGTCGATCGAACTCCCTGCCAACTTCAATAAACTCGGATTCATTTTGGGCGACTGTTACTGAATTGTTCTGAATTTGCCACTGATTTGCCAGCTTAGGTTCGGCAAAAGTAACTTTCAGAGGTTGCCCGAGATCCTGCGGGGACAAGAGAAGTTCGATGGCGTTTTGATTGAAAATTAAACTGTTAATTGGCGCACCATAGCCAGCTTGCGCGTCTTCCCATTCCCAATTCGGATTGACTGCACTGCCTTGAAAATAGCTGTCATCGCCAATCAACTCATTTACTTGACTGATTCCCCGCTGCTTCAACTGTTGCGCCAAGGATTTCAACTGAGGCTCAGCAATGCTCGGATCTCCCCTGCCTGCAACGTACAAACTGCCATTTTCGCCGCTGTAAACCGATGTCTTAATCCGAAAATCTGCACCGAGTTTCTGCAAAGCAGCGGCTGTGGTTAGCAGCTTGACATTTGATGCTGGAATAAAATATTTTTGGGCGTCGCGGCTGTAGAGAGTAGTAGTAGAAGATAGAGGTTGAATTAAAATGCCCCAGCGCGATCGGCTAAATTCGGGACGGTTGGCGATCGCATCTACTTGTTCCCCCAATTCCCCAGGACAAATATCCCCAGCAACCGTCTGCGTTTGAGCCGCAGCCGCCGACGGACGCCCCAGAATTAGGACTAACAAACTAAGCGCAATTCCTTTGATTTTCAAAGTGCAAGTCCCATAATAATAACTATTCAAATTAGATGCGCCCGAGCTGGGAAGTTTCACCGAATCAAGTCAATACTAATAATAATAACGCGCATGAATTCTCGGATTGAACAGCGCCTCTACAGGTTTTCCCTCTTTGAGGTGTTCTTCCACAATCAAGGGCACATCACTCGGTTTAACTCGACAATACCAAATTTCGTCGGGGGTAACTCGCACCGTCGGGCCAGTGTTGCACTGTCCCTGACAGCTACTGGCCTCAACTATTACCCCTGCAACTTGTTGAGCTTCAAAAGCAGCTAGCACTGCTGCTGAACCGTTTTTCAGGCAAGATTGATACTGGCAAACCAATACACAGCGAGCTTCTGGTTGGGAGTCTGGTTCTCGGGCTGGAGATTCTGGCATTGGTAAGGATTTATCGGCTCTTTAATATATCTTAACAATCTTGTCAGGCAGATCGCCCGCCGGAGGGAGGCAAAGGGCAAAATTTTATAGTGCGATCGAAAAAAACAGCAAAATTCTGGCATTCAAAATTTTTCGTTGTTTACTACCTTCAAACCAATCCTTTCAGCAGAGCTGCCTTTCTTCAGTCTGTGTCACGCTTTCCCTATATGATCGATTTAGAGCAACAACTCAATCAACCGCTAATCATGCCAAAAACAGTAGCCGATGTAATGAGCCGCGAGCCGATTTTGGCGCGACCCGAAATGCCCTTGAACGAAGCGATTAAAATTTTAGCCGATCGACGCATTAGCGGTCTTCCCGTCGTAGATGAGAATGACTTGTTGGTAGGAGTCATCTCCGAAACCGACTTGATGTGGCGGGAAACCGGCGTAACTCCGCCCGCTTACATCATGGTGCTCGACAGCGTGATTTATTTGGAAAATCCATCTCGTTACGAGCGAGAGCTCCACAAGGCTTTAGGACAAACAGTAGGAGAAGCGATGAGTACAGAGCCAGTTACCATCGAGCCCGACAAATCTCTCCAAGAAGCTGCAAAACTGATGCACGATCGCAGCATCCACCGATTGCCGGTGCTTGATACTGCCGGTAAAGTAATCGGCATCCTCACTAGGGGAGATATTATTCGAGCGATGGCGGCCGAATCTTAATTAACTTTTGCAGTTCCAGCGCTGTATCAGAAAATGAGTCGATCGCTCTTTCAATCTCGCTCGCTTTTGGCAATTACCAATTACCAAATCTAAAATCTAAAATCTAAAATCTAAAATCCGATGAGCATTACCCCTGAGTCTGTCGAACAATTGCTGAATTCCGAGGATTTTGGCGAAAGACTGCGAGCAGTCAACCAACTGCGGCAACTAGATCCCGCGATAGCCTATAAACTGATTCAAATTGCGATCGGCGATAAAAACGTCCGGGTTCGCTACGCAGCAGTCAGCCAAATATCAACCCTCGGCACGCAGAATCTGCCGAACGCTTTAGAGGTACTGCGAAACAGCCTGAACAACGACCCCGAACCCGACGTGCAAGCAGCAGCAGCCGATGCTTTGGGCGCATTGAAATTAACCGATGCTTTAGAAGATTTGCAGCAAGTTTACAGCAGTACATCTGAATGGCTGGTGCAGCTCAGCATCGTCGCGGCTTTGGGAGAAATGGGAGATCCGAAAGCCTTTCCGATGTTAGAAAATGCCCTGACTTCTGAAAACGAATTGATCCAAACCATTGGCATCAGCGCATTAGGTGAATTGGGAGATAAACGCGCGCTGCCGCTGCTGCTTCCCTACGCTTCCAATGCAGATTGGCAAATCCGTTACAGAGTCGCCCAAGCTCTCGGGCGGCTGGGCGGTACAGAAGCAGAGGCGGCTTTGGAAATTCTCGCCAAAGATGAGGTTGAACAAGTTGCTCAGGAGGCTAAAGTCGGACAAGAGAATATTTTAAAGTTGTGAGTTTTGAGGTGTGAATTTTGAATTAATTTAGAATTTTTTGTGAGGATTCTACTAAAAACTCCGTTCGCGATCGCACACAGAATTCAAAAACCCGGTTTCTTCCTATATTTCTCGTGACAGTCCGCCAAACTCGTAGAAACCGGGTTTCTAGCCCGCTAGCCAGCGGGCTGGGTGCGCACCGCAAACCTTACTAATCAGGAAAAATCTCTAATCTCCAATCTAAAATTGTCTTGATGCCACGGGCGATCGCAAATTCCCTTGAAACTCTCCTCAAAGTCGATCGCACTCTTCCCTTTCTCAACCACAGCCGGGATCTTGACATCGGCACTTTGACAACAGCTATAATTAAAATAAATACAGCAGCGGCAGGGGTTAACACAATTATTGAAGTGTACCCAGCCAGCTAGCGATCGGGGAAACTATCGTTAAGAGGGCAAGCAATCTACCAGCAAAACCCACTCTTAAAACTGTTTATCATCCCCATGCTTGAACAACTACAAAATTCTGGTTCTCAGTCCTCGGACATTTTAACAGGAGAGCGATCGGCCTCTCAAGTCGCACCAACTCCAACCAATCAAAACTTTATTTATAGAGTTTTAGAACTTACCAACATCGAACGCAGTAAATTAGGTTTGTCCCCGCTCACCTTAAATACTCAGTTACTAAATGCGGCGGAAAATCACAGCCAAAACATGGCACTGCAAGATTTCTTTTCCCATACCGGAAAAGATGGTTCGTCATTAGCAAGTCGGGTTACTGCAACGGGCTATAAATTTTCAGCGGCAGCAGAAAACATCGCTGCGGGCTCTTCTACACCCGAACAAGTTGTATCATCGTGGATGAACAGCAGCGGCCACCGGGCTAACATTCTTAACCCGAACCTCAAAGAAATTGGCATCGGTTACTATTTCTTAGCCGACGATACTGGCATAGAAAATTGGAATCACTATTGGACGCAAGTTTTTGCGACTTCTCTTGACGGTAGTGTCAATCCCGCACCGACTCCGACACCGACACCCACACCGACACCTACTCCCAACACATTGGTATCGATTATTTCGCCAATACCCAATGCTACAGGGGACGGCAGCCCGACGACAGCACCCAAAAATACAGCCAGCGGCGGCAATTATTTCCTATCAGATAGTGCCGATAGTCAAATACCGACAAATGCTGCGGGATTGCCAATTTTTGCCCTTTCCGGCAAAGATAATATCAACGGGGGAGAAGGTGCTGATAGCATTAATGGAATGCAAGGTGCGGATACAATTAATGGCGCAGGCGGCAATGACAGCTTATCGGGCGGCAAAGAATCCGATTCAATTGATGGCGGTGTTGGCAATGATTTTATCGGCGGCAACAACGATAACGATCGGCTAATCGGATCGGACGGTAACGATACTATTCGCGGCGGCAAAGAAGATGATGTCTTGATTGGCGGTAACGGATCCGATTTGTTGGCGGGCGATCGCGGTCAAGATATTCTGACGGGCAGTGGCGGAAATGATACGTTTATTTTAGCAGGAGGTTTGCCTGCTTCGGCTACTTTAATTAGTGCGGATGTGATTACCGATTTTGCGATCGGGGATAACATTGGTTTGACTGACGGTATCGGGTTTGCCAACTTGACTTTTGAAGCTGTGAGTTTGCAGTTGGATGGAGGTGCAAGCGTCGCTTCTACGGCGATTAAGTCGGGCAGTAATTATTTGGGAATCGTGCAGGGTGTAAGTCAAAGTCAGCTTGCATCTTCTGTTTTTGTCAACGCCTAAAAAACACCATACCCAGATTCCCGACTTCTTGGAGAAGTCAGGAATCTAAAAACGAGAGCGCTTTACGTTTAACTTTGAGAGTATAGTCGGGGTGGCTGTTTTGAGAGATTGGTTGTTATAAAGTCCTGGACGGAAAAACACGGCGGTACGATCGCATTCAACTCAACCGCAGGCATGGGTACTGAGTTTACGATCGCATTACCAGTGAAAGCTAATGGTTCAGCTTAAAAGTGGGTGGCAAGAGCCATAGGTGCTGCATCAGACTGAAACGACTCGTTTAGCAGTTTGGCGATAGTGTCAGCGTTAGCAGGGCGACTGAAGTAAAACCCTTGACCTTCATCGCAGCCTCGCGCTTGCAGGTAGTCACGCTGCTCCTTGGTTTCAATGCCTTCTGCGGTGATCGTTAACCGCAGACTTTTTGCCAGAGCAATGATGGCATCAGTAATGGTGGCGCTGTTCGGATTAGACAGTACATCTCGGACAAACGATCGATCGATCTTGAGCATATTAACTGGAAACCGTTGCAGGTAGTTGAGGGAAGAATAACCTGTGCCAAAGTCGTCTAGGGCGAGGGACACGCCAAGTTCTCGCAGTTGCAATAAGGTTTTGACCGATCGCTCAATGTCAGTCATCAAGGCAGTTTCAGTCACTTCCAGTTCTAAATACGCAGCTTCGAGTTCGGTCTGGGCCAAAATTTGGCGAACCATCTCAACCAGATTCGCCTGCTCAAATTGTCGAGCCGACAGATTCACCGAAATCCGCAGCGCTGGCATCCCAGCCAGTTGCCAGCGACGGGTTTGAGCGCAAGCCGTTCGCAAGACCCATTCACCAATGGGCACGATCTCGCCATTGGCTTCGGCGATCGGAATAAATTTTGCCGGAGAGACTAAACCCTCTGTAGAATGCTGCCAGCGAACCAGCGCCTCCGTTGCTGTCACCTGTCCGCTGTCGAGGTCGATCAGCGGTTGATAGTAAACCAGTAGTTCGTTACGATCCAGCGCTCCGCGCAGGCTATTTTCTAGGAGCAGTCGCTCCTGTAACTGAACGTTCATTTCGGGTGAATAAAACTGATAGTGACTCTGCCCTTGCTGCTTTGCCTGATGAAGTGCGAAGTGAGCTTGCTGAAGAAGTTGCTCTGCAGAATTGGTATTTTCTAAATGGTTCAATGTAATGCCAAGACTGGCGGTGAGGTGGATCGGTTGGCCCTCTATGGAGAAAGGTTTTGCTAGCGTACTCAGCAGCAGTTGGGATAGCTTGACCACACTCTCCAGCGAGGGGAGTTCGCTGCGAGCGATCGCAAACTCACCATCGCCCAAACGCGCCAAGAGATCTGACCGATCTATGCAGTTTACCACCCGTTGGGAAACGGCTCTAATTAGTAAGTCCCATATCCCAGGCTCCAACCCATGGCGCATCCCTGTCAAATCATCGATACCCAATACCAGAACTGCGACCAGGGATGAGTGATTTTGGGATCGGGTTTGATTCAGGCGATCGCAGAATAAGTCACGATTTGGCAATCCAGTCAGTTTATCGTAGTGGGTAATGTAATCAATCAATTCATCTAGTTTGTAAAGCGTTTGTGAGGAATTTGCCATCAGCGTACCGACTTCATCAGCAAACTCTGTGGGTAAGTTCGGCAATGTTTTTGTATCGAGGTAGTTTTGTAGAGCCTCCGAGGTTAAGATTACCGGAACCAGGAGGTAGCGTAGTGTATAAAGCGTTGCTGCCGTACCCGCTAATGTCGCCAGCAGAGCAATTAGCAGAACCCGGACTGATGTCTCTAAAGAGTAAGCGTTTGAGGTAAGAAACCAGACCATTAAGGTTAGCAAAGGAACGTGCGTGCCTAAAAATGCAACCACCATAATTTTGGCAGTGTAGCTTTTTTTCAGCCAGGGGAGATGCCCCAACGATGAGTATAGGTTAAGGTTAGGCTTTAGTTGCATAGGACTCGGTTTGAAATTTCAAAGTGGGTAAAGTATCCAGCAGTCTGGTACTAGGTGTGTTGGCTTCAGAAACGGCTTTTTTAACTAAGGAGCGATCGCCTTAGATTTGACCGATATTTTACAAATCGATCGACAATACCGAGCCGCGATCGCTTGTATGATAAAATATCCAAGCGATCGCCAAACAACAAATATATATACTGACCCTAATCGCCTTTTTTTAAAACGTCAGTGATCCGCGCCACAAATCACCAAATTGACTTTTTTGAATGCTACAAATTAGATCGACCTTCAGCTTTTAGTCTGCTACTGATAACTAATGACTAATGACTAATGACTGATAACTAATGACTAATGACTAATGACTAATGACTAATAACTAATAACTAAATTACTGTAGTTTAGACTAACCAAAGATGAGAACGGTGGCCAAAGAAGAACTAGAGCCACCGCGCCAGGAGAGAATGAGGGTGAAAAAGAAA
>NZ_SRRZ01000138.1 GCF_013179805.1 Microcoleus asticus IPMA8
TGCGGTGCTACGTCTTGGTCACTTGCAATCAGAGCTTAGTGAATTTGAGTCGGCAAAACAGTCTTACTGTGAGGCGATCGCTGCCTTTAATTCTGCTTTACTTATTGCACCGGATTATATCTGTGCTCTCAACAGCAAAGGGATTGCGCTACTATGTCTGGGTAATTTGCAAGCAATCCTAAGTGAATTTGAGGTGGCAAAACAGTCTTACTTGAAGGCGATCGCTTCCTGTAATTCTGCTTTACTTATTGCACCGGATTATATCAATGCTCTCAACAGCAAAGGGATTGCGCTACTACGTCTGGGTGAATTACAAGCAAAGCTAAGTGAATTTGAGGCGGCAAAACAGTCTTACTGTGAGGCGATCGCTTCCTGTAATTCTGCTTTACTTATTGCACCGGATTATATCAATGCTCTCAAAAACAAAGGGAATGCGCTGCAAAGTCTGGGTGGATTACAAGCTAAGCTAAGTGAATTTGAGACGGCAAAACAGTCTTACTGTGAGGCGATCGCAGCCTATAATTCTGCTTTATTTATTGCACCGGATTATATCGCTGCTCTCAACAACAAAGGGAATGCGCTGCGATGTCTGGGTGATTTGCAAGAAAAATTATCTGAGAGACAGGAAGCACTCAAGAATTGGCAAGAGGCGCTGGAAATGTTCGATCGCTCTTTAGCCATTGCTCCTAATCGCGATCTGGTTCGCAGTTGGCGCGATTCGCTGCAAGAATTTCTCGATAATTTGGGTAAGGATAGTCTCAGCATTTAGCTCGATCGAAATGAGTAAAGACGCGGCATTAAGGAGGAGGACGTGTCCAGTTAACTTAAACCGAAAGGCCGCCAGGGAATGAATTCCACGGGGCTTTTGCTTTGAGGCAGGGGTTTCAACCCCTGCCGGACTCAGGGCTGAGCGTTAAAGGCCCGCCCTCGAATTTAGCTATTTAACCTTGCAGCTTACCGCCCAGATTGTCTCGGCGATGTACCGTCAGCCCGCTTCCGACGGATCAGCACGCTCATCACCTGCTTCGGATTAGCGGCACGCTGTACGGGACTCCAATCGCCCACTTCTGCAAATCCCAGCCTGTACAAAGTGAGTATGGTTTCCCTGACACCCTTGGGCGAACCGACAAGCGTTAACAGCACCACTTCCTGTTCGCATACTGCTGCTGAGTCGTCATTTGGGCGATCGGATCTGTTGTCGTCAGGCACGAATTCCTGTGACATAATATGTTCTCCTGGTTTTGGGTTTTCTAGAAAAACCCAAAAACCCAGCCGCCCCGCATTTCAACACATAGCAGGGCGGCTACAGAGGATGTTAAGATACTCCGTTAGCCTCCAGACTGCTAGTCCCAGTTTGGCGGTTAGCTGTCCATTGCTGTTCGCGCAGCTTTGGGCAGTGCAACTAGATTTTTGGGCGACGCGGGCTGCCTCCTCTACAAGCAAGCAACCTCTCACTTCAAAGCGTAGCCGCAGACGGGGGCCGCCGTCAATCGATTTTAGATTTTAGATTTTAGATTTTAGATTTGGGATTTGGGATTTGGGATTGAAGGTCGGGATTGGGAGGTTTTGGGCGATCGGGCTGAAGATTTATATTTGACGCACCTTACTCGATTAAGCACGCGGGATTGAGCACGCGGCAGTGTCGTTTCTCTACAAATCCTACAATAAATATCATTTGTAGGGACACAACACTGTTGTGTCCTTTGGCTGTGGTAATCAGGGTTTTTTGTTAATAACAATCCCGATTTTTGGGAGGAAACGACAATGCCGTTTCCCTACAAACCAACTATCCCCCTCACTCCTCGCTAACAGCCAAACCAGAAACCACAGGGGCGATCGCATTTAACTTCAACACAGGATGTTCCCCTTCCACCTGGCGGCAATTCCACTCATTTCTAAACAGCAAAACCGGCCTTCCCCAAGTATCTTTCACCGTCACCGTATTAAAAAGCCGCCCAACTTTTTCCAGCGCCTCCCAACCGCCGTCAACCCAACGAGCTACACTGTAAGGCAACATATCGATCGTCGTTTCCACATTATATTCCGACTGCATTCTGAACTGCACAACTTCAAATTGCAACTGTCCCACAGCAGCCAAAATTGGCTCGCGTTTCGACTCATCAACCGAGTACATAATTTGCACTGCGCCTTCTTCCTGCAACTCCGAAACGCCTTTGCGGAACTGCTTAAACTTAGAAGGATTGGGATTTCTCAAAAAAGCAAAAAGTTCAGGAGAAAAACAGGGAATCCCTTCGTATTCAAGTTTTTGCCCAGTGTAAATAGTATCCCCGATCGCAAATACCCCCGGATTGTTCAAACCGATCACATCGCCCGGATACGCAACCTCGATCGACTCGCGATCCTGAGCAAATAACTTTTGAGGCCTTGACAAACGCACAGTTTTACCGCTGCGAGCGTGAGTCACGTTCATGTCCTTTTCAAACTTGCCCGTACAAACCCGAATAAACGCCACCCGATCGCGGTGTCTCGGGTCCATATTCGCTTGCAATTTAAACACAAACCCGGTAAAATCTTCATAAGTTGGGGGCAAATCTCCGGCGCTGCTCTTGCGGGCGATCGGCTTCATAGCGTAATCTAAAAACGCATCTAAAAACAGTTCCACCCCAAAATTGCTCATCGCGCTGCCAAAGAAAACAGGCGTCATTTTTCCAGCCCGAACTAAATCTAAATCGAGTTCAGTTCCCAACTCATCAAGCAGTTCTAACTCTTCTTTGAGCTGATAGTAAAGGTCTTGTTCCAACAAATCTTCAATGCGCGGATCGCCCAATTCGATGACGGTATCGACAGCAGCGCGAGAACCGTGTTTAGTCCGCTCGAATAAGTGAATTTTGCGCCCTCTGCGATCGAAAACACCTTTAAAGCGATCGCCCGTACCTATCGGCCAATTTACCGGATAAGTCTGCAACCCCAATTCTTTCTCAATTTCGTCCAACAAATCCAAAGGTTCTCTGCTAGGGCGATCGAGCTTATTAAAGAAAGTAAAAATAGGCAAACTTCGCAGCTTACAAACTTCAAATAACTTCCGAGTTTGCGGTTCCAAACCCTTAGCAGCATCCTCAAGCATCACTGCATTGTCAGCCGCCGCCAGAGTGCGATAAGTATCTTCGCTAAAATCTTGGTGTCCCGGAGTATCGAGCAGATTAATGTGATAATTTTGATACTCAAACTGCAAAACAGTAGAAGTAATAGAAATTCCCCGCTGCTGTTCCATCGCCATCCAGTCAGAAGTAGCGTGTCGCTGAGCCCGCCGCGCTTTCACAGAACCTGCTTCGTGAATTGCACCTCCGTAAAGCAGCAGCTTTTCTGTCAAAGTAGTTTTCCCCGCGTCGGGGTGCGAGATAATAGCAAAGTTGCGCCGGCGCTCAACAGCAGTTAGCAGTTCAGTTTCGAGTTCAGTTGTCATTACAAATTAGGTAGGGGAATCATCACCCGATCGCCATTATAGCCTGTGCTAGAGTGGCTATTAAAGGTAAAATTATCACTAAAGTCAAGGAAGAAAAGTAATATGTACGACTCCGACAAGCGGAAGCTGCTATCACTGGTGTGCCACGGGGCGATTTTTTTCAGTACCTTAGTGTTCTCGATCGGAGCGCCGATCGCTGTATTGTTAGTATCAGATGACCCCGTTGTCAAAGAAAATGCCACAGAAGCGATCAATTTTCACCTTAATGTATGGCTGTACAGCACCGTGATTGTGGTGTTAACTGTCGTCACTTTTGGTCTTGCTGGCTTTATCCTAGTGCCAATAGGTTATCTTCTGCACTGGGGACTGACAATAATGGCTATCCTCCACGTTTTGCAAAATCCTAACCAAGCTTACCGCTACCCTTTTATTTTCCGAATAGTTTAGACAGCAAATCGCACTTCACTATCGATTTCAAAAACCCGATTTCTTCAAGAAGAAACCGGGTTTTTAATTGTTTTATAACAGAAGGAAGAAGGAAGAAGGAAGAAGGAAGAGGGAATAAAAAGAAACTATGCCCAATTCCCAATTCCCAATTCCCAATTCCCAATGCTATAAAGGCCCAATGTTATAAAAGCCCAATGCCCAATGCCCAATGCCCAATGCCCAATTCCCAATTCCCAATTCCCAACTTTCATCGAATTTCAGCAACTCTCGCAGCCTCTGCAGGCGGCATAACTGCCTCTTTAGCATTCAACTTTTGATTCAACTCGCGAATCCGGCGCGACAGCAAGCGAATAATATTAACAGCAATTCCCGGCGTTTCATCAATCGCATCGTAAAGCTGCATTTGAGTCAGCATCAAACACTCGGATTGTTCGAGAGTAGAAATAGAAGCCGATCGAGGTTCTGCATCAAACAGCGACATTTCCCCGAAACAAGCCCCGGCTTTCAACTGTGCCAAATCCCGATCGCCTATATGCACTCGCACCGTTCCCGATACCAAAATATAGAGCGATCGACCTTCTTGTCCTTCCGTAAAAATCCTGTGCTTGGAAGGAAACGAAAGTTCATCCATTACCGATGCTAGACGCACGAGAAAATCATCCCGCAGTTCCTTAAAAATCGGAACCTCCCTGACAAACAATAGGCGTTCGACGCTGGTTAACATAATGCGATGCAGTGATTAATTTAAATTTAAACAAAGGAAGAGGAATTGGGCATTGGGCATTGGGCATTGGGCATTGGGCATAGTTTCTTTTTATTTCCTCTTCCCTCTTCCCTCTTCCTTCTTCCTTCTTCCTTCTTCCTTCTTTACCTTTTTCCCCCAGCACCCAACTCGGCCATCATCTCTTCAACTTGAGCGGATACCAAATTATCGGGATCATTTTGCAGCCTCGGCAACAATTCGACCAAAGCCCGCGGCGAGGCTATTTTCAAATAGGCTAACACTGCTTCGCGGACAAAACCCGTCGGGTGTTGCAGACATACAAGAGTTTGTTGAGCGGTAAGGCTCCAGCGCGCTTCCCTCGCCAAGTGAAAGCAGCACGCCAAAGCCCAATCCGAAAGGAAGTGGCGCAATTCTAGCAAGCGACGCAAGCGATCGCTAGGGGCTAGAGGTTTGTAAACCATCAATTCGGAGAGATTGCTCAATTTTTCTCTTTCCGAGTGCTGATCCAACAAATTGATCAGCGATCGCTTCCTAGCTATATCCACAGTATTGTCGAGAATTTCCAATCCCCTAGCAACCAAAGAAGGTTGGCCGGAAGCGAGGTTGAAAGCAGCGGCTTGTACTGTGTCAAGCGGATAAAGAAACTTCATCAGCAAAAAACACCGCTCCTTAGCATCAGCTTCCAACCCAGCCAGAGCCCGCTGCAACAATTGAGCCGTATCGTTCCCAGGTGCTCCGGTGGTGTTGATATCCCGATCGGAGAAATTGCCGTAGGTTGTTACCCCAGACAAATCTACCAGACCTGCATAAATTTGACCGATAAACATTAACTCCTGTTCGATGAGAGTTTCCAAGCCGCTGCGGCCGATGCGGTCTAGAGCGCCTTCTATCCCCGCTTCCGAAGGCATTTTCAACAGGATGCGGAGGATGTTGCGCCTGGTAGTTCCCCAAGCCGTCATCAAATTGCTGACCAAAATGTCGATCGCCTCCGGAGTCCCTATTTGACCCAGAGCCGTCCAAGCTTGCAACCTGACCAAATCCGACTTGTGGATGTCCTCAGCCAAATACACCAGCAAAGGAATCGCGTCGTTGTGAAGTTTGACTATAGCCTGCAAAGCTGCTTCCCGAGTCGATTTGTAACCGAGTCCGCGCAGCAGCGAAGGATAATATTCTTCCGAATGAGTAGACGAAATCACGTCTAACAGAGCGCAGCGCACTCGCAGAGATTCATCTTGCAACAGATTGGGGATGTGCAGGCGCAGTCCTTGCAAATAATCAGCTTCTCCCAGAGCCCGCGTCCCCATAACACGTTCCCGCTCTTGTTTGTGCGTCAGCATTTGGCGCAGCGTGTTAGTAGCCTCTGCCTTTTGCTGGCGATCGCCCCTTCTCATAATTAAAGCAGCCGCCGTACCCCGCACCACCGGATCGACGGTCGGCTGCAAGTAAGGCCGCAAGCTGTCAATATTAGGTTCAGCTTCCGTCAGCCAGATGTAGCGCAAAGCCAAGGCCAGCACCTCCGGCGGCAAGGATTGCTGCGATAGTGCGCGGACAGCTTGTAAATATGCGGGGTTCGGGTGTTGCAGCATCGTTTCCAAGCTCTGGCGCTGCAAACCTGGGGACAGCGAATCGAGGATGGGAGCCAGAACTTCTCCGACATTTTTGGGGTCAATTTGCGTCAGGAGTTCTATGCAAGAGCGCTTTTCATCTTCGCCCCCCGGCTTTTGTAGAGTTTCCACCACTGCGCGCTTCAGAGCTTTGAGGTCAACGTCTGTGACCCCCAAGCGCCCCCGTTCCGCACTTTTGACCAACAAACCCACGTATTGAGAGCGGATCAGCCACACTACAAACACCCACACTAGCGCCAACACCACGATCGCGCCAATAAATATCAAGCTTTGCTGGTCGTGAAATGCCTTTTCGTCTTGGCGGGGGAGTATCTTGTCTGTCACCCACAGCATAATCAGGATGCCAACTCCTGTAACTCCGCAGGACAAAGGTTCGCCCACACCGTTGACCAGAGTTTGAATGCCCGATCGAATATTGTCGGGAATCGGTTGGAATAAAACCGGGCTAACGGTTTCCAGCAGCGTGTAGTGCAGCAGTTCGTCTAAAAATCTCAGCAATATCAGTCCGATGAACACAGATACTAGCTGGCCCAGGGATGCTCCTATGGTCAGCACCCCAAGTATCGCGATACCCGCGGGCAAAATCACCGCCGTCACGAATACACCGATTCTTTCTACCAAGCGACTGGATGCGAACCACTGAGTCGCCACTTGAAATAGGCCTTGTATGCCTTCGTAAATGCCCAGGAAGCTAGCGATCCAGCTAGCTCCGTCCCCCGGGTTTTGGTATTCTAGCTGGCTGTAGAATTGGAAATCTACCAGGACATAGAGGACTTCTGCGAGGACGAAGAAACTGACTAGAGGTACGGCGTATTTTTGCAGCGGGCCTGTAACTTTGCGAGCGGTAAATTCTTGTTGGTCGTCGTCTTCATCGTCATCTGTCCAGTGAGCTGTTTCCGGAAATGCTTGATAGTATTTTTCCGTGAGGTAGTACAGCAACAGGGAGCCTGTCGCCACCATCAACCCCGATATGAGGGTAACGTTTTTTAGTCCGACTACGTGCAGCAAAACAGGCAGAGAAAATCCGCTGACTACTCCAGCCACTAGATAGCCGCTGCTGACTAGGGGATAGGTGCGCTTGATTTCTCTAATATTAAACAGTTGGTTGGAAGTGATGGAAGTGTTAAGGTCGTTCAGGACATAGCAAGCTTCCACCCACAGCCACATCAAAAAAATAGTAATAAAAGCAATGCTTATTCCAGCTATCTTAGTATTTTCGTAGCCGATGCCGAATCGAAACAAAAATAGCGGTACCGACATCATTCCCAGAACCACTACGACCGTGCGCCTTAGCGGGAGGATTTTTTGCAGCCACGAGTAGACAAATCCCAGGCCCGAACCGATAAAGGCGCTGGCTATGTAGATATAAGGCATTTTGTCGGCACCGTACTCGTCTAGGAACAGACCTACCGTGCTCAGTTCCAGCCAGATCAGCCCGACGGAGGTTAGAGTGTAGACGAGGAACATCAGTACGGTTCGCTCTACTTCTTCCGATCGCAGGTTGAGCGAGCGCAGCACTTTTTGTCCTGCTCCCGCCCAAGCGCTGATTTGAAAATTTTCCATGCTTCTCGTGCGTTGATATCCCGATTTGTGGTAGCGTGTCACCGAGTTCCGGCATCCAGGAGAGCGATCGCCAGTCGGTCAATTTTAGATTTTAGATTTTAGATTTTAGATTTTAGATTTACTCCACAGACGAATCTGAAAGAGCGAACTAGGGTCTAAAATTTATGGCCCTCCACGACAGCAGTCGGAAACTTCTATCCGTTTTTGGGCGGGGTCATTAGTCTCTTGTCACCAGTCTATTACTATTGACTGATGACTAATGACTATCTATTTATACTTTCTTCGGCGACAGCAGCATCATCATACTGCGTCCTTCTTTTTTCGGGGCTTGCTGCACTTCTGCTATTTCCTGCAAATCTGTGGCCATGCGCTTAAGCAAGTCCTCTGCTAGGTTGCTGTGTTGGATTTCCCGACCTCTGAACATGATCGTGGCTTTTACTTTGTCCCCAGATTTGATAAAGCGGTCTGCTAGTTTGAGGCGCACTTGGTAGTCGTGTTCTTCAATTTTGTAGCGCATCTTCACTTCCTTCACGTCGGCAGTGTGCTGCTTCCGCTTTGCTTCTCGCGCTTTCTTTTCCTGCTCGAATTTGTACTTCCCATAGTCCATGACCCGGCATACGGGCGGGTCAGCTTTGTCGCTGACAAGTACGAGATCCAGTTCTTTTTCCTCTGCCAGGCGCAGCGCTTCTGCGGGCGTCAAGATCCCTAGTTGCGCGCCGTCGGTATCGATCACCCGGATTTTGGGGTATCGAATGTTTTCGTTGATCTGGGGTAGGTTGCGATTTTGTCTTCTTTCAATCACAGGCATGAATGGTTTTACAAGCAGTAGTTTAATAGCGAAGCTTCTTGATAGTTACAGGTTTGAACAGTCCATATTTCACTTGGACGATCGAACTGTTTTGTAAGGTTTTACCCTTAGCGGACGTACTACCGCGCCCTGTGTCCCCTCCGCTAAAGCGTTGGGGAATATTTGGACGATCGTAAATGAATTCTTACAATACTTGCTATTCTACTCAGTCTGGCTGAGTTTCTGTCTAGTTTTATTTTAACTTCACACACGATCGCCCGCCCGCTTGCCCGATTGATGACAAAACGGTCAAAAATTCAGGGTAAAAGGTTAATGATGAGGTAAAACGGCTTTTTTACCCCATCTCGCCCGGTCTGGCCAGTCGCCCAAGTCGCCGGATTTCCCTTGTAGAATAGGTATAAGCAAGTGTAAATTTATGTTGCGATCTGAGGCAAAATTGGCAAATTCTCTGCTGTGGCACCAACGGGTGGGAACTCAACGAGACTGGATGTGGCGGGGTTGGCAAACTCGCTACACTTATTTGCGGCCGGCTTTGGGGCGAAATCAAGACGCGATCGAATCTCAAGATTCTGCGGCCGGGGGAATTGCCCCGCGCGCCTCGGGAATGCCGATTATTTTACTGCACGGGTTTGGAGCTTCGATCGGTCACTGGCGACAAAATCTCGCCCAACTCGCCGAAAACCAAACGGTTTACGCCTTGGATTTGTTGGGCTTTGGCGCTTCGCAAAAAGCTCCGATCGACTACTCTGTGTCTTTGTGGGTCGATCAAGTTTATGATTTTTGGCTGACTTTTATCAGAGAGCCGGTTGTCTTGGCAGGAAACTCGATCGGCTCGCTGATTTGTTTGGCCGCAGCGACGGCTCACCCGGACATGGTGGCCGGCACGGTGATGATTAGCCTCCCAGACCCCTCTGTGCGAGCCGAGGCGGTGCCTGGATGGCTGCTCCCGGCGATCGAAGCTGTGGAAAGTTTGTTTGTTTCCCCGCTCTTGCTCAGGCCTTTGTTTTATTTTGCCCGCAAGCCTTCCTTTGTCCGCCGCTGGGTTGGCTTTGCCTACTCCAACCCCGAAGCTGTTACCGACGAATTAGTGGAAATTCTAGCAGGGCCTGCGGGCGATCGGGGAGCAGCCCGCGCCTTCTGCGCTTTATTTAAAGCTGTAGGCAGTTCACAATTTTGCCCCAGTGTCAAGACTGTAATGCGAAATTTAAGAATCCCGATGCTGTTAATTTGGGGCAAACAAGACCGGATGATTCCCCCTCGGTTTGCCCGACCCCACCAATTTGTCGAATGCAATCCCAATTATGTAGAGCTAGTTGAATTAGATAATGCGGGCCACTGTCCCCAGGATGAATGCCCGGAACAAGTAAATCAAGCAATTTTGAACTGGATGAGCGGGAATTTTGCACCTATGGGCGAGAGCGAATTGCAGCGATGTTGATTAGACAGGGGGCGGTGCGTTCCTAACGGACAAAAATAACTTGCGAGTATCTATCCCGCTCAAAAATAAAGTGGTTAGAACCCGATCGCACTCGGTGGTATGGTATTGCAGATGTTGAAGGAAGAAGGAATACCGAAGTTGCAATCGACCTTTTATGTTTGAGCAATTAAGAACGTCCTAACTGTCAGGTATGGTTGCTATATTACAAAACTTCCCTCACTGGAGAGTCAGTAGATTTGAGATTGACTGTAGGGCCGCTCATGGAAGCTTGAACTAACCTCAACAACCTTTTTGCTTGAGGCAAATCCTGTGGGAAAGCAAGTTTCCGTCTTTATGTGTGATCATTTATCTACTTTATTTTAGGGTCGCTTTTTTCATAAATTCAGAGATTGACACAATCGCCAAGATAGTGTATCTTCTCTAACTGGTAGTATATATATAAGCCATGCAGTTAGTCGAAAGGCAGATCGTCAAACCAAAAGACAGGTTTTATCCAGAAGCCGATCTATTGTTTTTGCTGTCCAAAAAACTTTACAACTGCGATAACTATATCTACCGTCAAAACTTTTTCCCCCCTCAACCAACCAAAGCTCTGGCTGTCCATCGTGCACTCAAAAAGAGTGTTAATGACAAAGCATTGCCCGCCCAAGTAAGACACAACACTCTCCGGTTACTGCTGACAGCATGGACTAGCTATCATAGTGTCACCTTGGCGGGCGTAGTCGCGATCGCCCAACGAAGTTTCAAGCAGCACCGAAAATCCCTGACTCTAAAAATTCAAGAAAAAAAGAGAGAAGGGGCGCTATGTAGTTGTACTTGACAGTCAAAGTCTCAGCAACAAGGCTTGTCCAAAAAGATATGCCAGTTGGTATAGGACTAACTTTGGCTGCCCTCAAAAGTCGAATTAATCTTGGAAATCCGGATTGTTCCCGAGATAGGTTGTTAAGTTGTTGGGGTGCTTTATGAAAAGTTAAAATAAAACGCAAATGTAAAGCGGATAACCCTTGCTGTAACGAGCTTCGCCAATATTAAAGAGCTATGAAACCCCTCCCTGGAAGATCCGTAAAATTCTACCTTCTAACTTGTACCTTCTAGCTTCAAGAGACGCCTTGTTTCTTCTTCCTAAAATAAATACCTTCCCTTGTACCAGCAATCTTTCAGTCACCTTATAACCGATCGCCCCCAAGTATACGGGAAAGTTCAAAAATGCCAGAACCTGGCATTTCGGAGCCTGTTAACGCATAAAAAAGTCAATTTAGCCAACAACTGACGGCCTATCGCCCCCGGTCTGCTGGCGGCTAAATGCTGAAAGCCGATCGAACAAGCAGCGCCCTACCAGCTTTTGGCAGTAACGCAAACGAGGAAAAAACTGTCGTGAAATTCCACTGGCTACTACCGAGTTTCTTAAGTGTATTTTTGCTCGCCGGGGCCGCCGAAGCAGCTAGACTGCAATCTTGGCGGTTTGATGCTTCAGAGAACCGGCTCTACATTACAACAGACGGGGGAGTACAACCCAAGGCTCAACTGATTTTCAACCCGACGCGGTTGGTGATTGATTTACCGGGGACGAGTCTGGGCCGTCCGTCGGTCAGCAAACCGCTCTCAGGGGCGATCGAATCGGTGCGGGTAGGGCAGTTTGACAACGATACGACCAGAATTGTGGTCGAGATCAGAGACGGGTTTACTCTAGACCCCGAGCAAGTAAAATTCCGGGGGATTTCTGCGAGCGAGTGGACAGTGGATTTGCCAACGCCGGTGCGGGGAGGAGATCGAAACCCGATTTCAGAGCCTGGGGGAGAAAGGTTATCGGTTCAACCTTCAGCATCCCAAGCCCAGTCGGCCGAGGCGACTGTAGTTCAGAACGTTCAGGTGACGGCGGACGGTTTTTTAGTCGGCACTGCGGGCGGCAGCCCCCAAATTAATTTTCAACAAAGTCGGGCCGGGGACATCGCCACCCTCGATATTGAAGGAGCTACTTTAGCTCCGGGGCTGAGCAGCCAACAGCCTCAAACGAACGGCAAGCACGGGGTTGACAAGATTGAAGTGCGGCAACTGCCAACAGACCCGCCCGTTACCCGCGTGACTTTGCGGATGAAGAGTCCTAATACTCAGTGGCGGGCGTCTGTGAGCAATTTGGGCGGGGTTGTGCTATTGCCTGCAAGTGTAAGACAGCCCTCCGTTTCCCGCAGCCTGACTGTAGCTCCTCCAGCAAGACAAGCTCAAGGAAATTTAGCGAGAGTTCAGTCAATTGATTTAGCTAGTAACGGCACGCAACTGGTGGTGAGAACTGACCGCCAAGTCTCCTATACCAGCGGGTGGGACCAGGGGTCGAGAGCTTACTGGATCAGGATCGCTTCTAGTTCTCTGGCGGGGCAAATTCCTCAGCTCGATGCCAACAGTCCTGTATCGTTTACTGCCAGCCAAGAAGATGCGGAGACTGTGGTGATCTGGGTGCAGCCGCGATCGGGGGTAGAGGTAGGCAGGGTGACGAGGCCGAGTCCGCAGTTGCTGTCTTTGCAGTTGCGATCGAATGCTAGCGCGCAGCAGCCTTTGACTCGCACTCCCAGCCCCCAGCCTTTGCCGAGAAGGACTTTCGGAACGGGCGATTTGCCGCAAGTTTCTAATCGCCGCGCCGTGGTAGCGATCGATCCCGGCCACGGCGGCCGCGATCCCGGGGCAGTCGGGATTCAGGGCATTCAGGAGAAGGAGATTGTTTTGGATATCTCGTTTCAGGTGGCGAGGATGCTGGAACAGCAGGGGGTGCAGGCGGTGATGACTCGGACTGACGACAGCGAAATCGACCTGGAACCCAGAGTTTCCTTGGCAGAACGGGTGAATGCTAGTTTGTTTGTGAGCATTCACGCTAATGCGATTAATATGAGTCGGCCGGATATTAGCGGGATTGAGACTTATTATTTCGAGAACGGACAAGATTTGGCCCGGGTGATTCACGGCAGTATTTTGCAGGGGACGGGGGCGACTGACCGCCGGGTGCGGCAGGCAAGATTTTATGTTTTGAGGAAGACTTCTATGCCTTCTGTTTTGCTGGAGGTGGGTTTTGTAACGGGTGCTGAGGATGCTGCTAGGCTTTCTGACCCAGCTTACCGCAGTCAAATGGCGGCTTCGATCGCTCGCGGTATTTTGCTTTATCTTCAACAAAGATAATATATTGCCGGAGGGAGTGGTAATTGGTAATTGGTTACTTGTTATTTGTTATTGGTAGCAACTGACAACTGACCACTGCCAACTGACCAGTGCCCAGTGACAAGTGACAACTGCCAACTGACAACTGACAACTAACAAATGACAACAGACTCTGGACAACAAAGAATCGGTATTTTTGACAGTGGCGTGGGCGGTTTGACTGTTTTGACCCAGTTGTACCGACAATTGCCCAACGAATCGATACTTTATTTTGGAGATACGGCGAGGCTGCCTTACGGCACTCGCACGCCGTCAGAAATTGTGGAGTTTGTCCGCGAAATTATGGCCTGGTTGGTGGAACAGGATGTGAAAATGGTCATTATGGCCTGCAACACCAGTTCTGCTTTGGCGATGGAGATGGTGCAGGCTGAATTTGATATCCCGGTGCTGGGAGTAATTCTGCCGGGGGCGCAGGCTGCGGTGCAGCAAGGCAAGCGGATCGGGGTCATCGCAACTCCTGCTACGGCTGCTAGCAATGCTTATCGAAATGCGATTTTGGAGATGGACGATTCTTGCCTGGTGTGGCAGGTTAGCTGTCCGGCTTTTGTGCCGCTGGTGGAGCAAAACCGGATTCACGACCCTTATACTTGTGAGGTGGCTCGGGAATATTTGGCTCCTTTGATTCAGCAGC
This sequence comes from Microcoleus asticus IPMA8, assembly GCF_013179805.1. Classification (GTDB taxonomy): domain Bacteria; phylum Cyanobacteriota; class Cyanobacteriia; order Cyanobacteriales; family Microcoleaceae; genus Microcoleus; species Microcoleus asticus. The sequence continues at coordinate 13,865 of NZ_SRRZ01000138.1, forward strand.
GCATCGATACGCTGATTTACGGCTGCACTCATTATCCGCTGTTGGCTCCTGTGCTGCGCTCGCTTTTGCCTGCTGGGGTGACGTCGATCGATCCTGCGGTGCGGGTGGTGGCTGCTGCTGCCAGAGAGTTGGAGCTTTTGGGGCTGCGGAATGCTGGTACTGCGCTGCCAACTCGTTTTTGCGTGAGCGGCCCCCCGCAGCAGTTTGCGGAGTTGTCGGTGCAGTGGCTCGGTTGTACTCCTGCTGTTGAGAAAATATCCCTGCCGACAGTTTTACGATCGCCCGTATCGCTGGAATCTGGCGAATAAGCCGGAAAATTTATAGGTTAATCTAACCCCCCAAAACTCAGGTAAAGCTGGTTCTGGGGGGTTTAATTATTGCGATGTAACCTAGCAATTACACATCAATAGGTAATATTATTGAACAAAAGCTTTGATGAACAATGCAAATAATGTCCTATACGTGCTGGAGCTCTTCAGCCTTGAACCATGTCACCCTATGTATCGCAAGCAGTTTTACTTGTAGACGGCTATAACATAATTGGACTTTGGCCTCGACTCCGAGAGAAGCGCGATCGCGACGAACTCGAAACAGCTCGCCGCGAGTTAATAGAGGTTTTAGTTAACTACAGCGCTGTTCAAGATTTTGAGGCTCGACTGGTGTTTGATGCCCACTATCGAGATACTCCCAGCGTTAAAGAAATTATTACTAAAAATTTATCGGTGCACTACACTGACTTCGGTCAGACAGCAGATACTTATATTGAAAAATCTTGTGCTAGTTTGCGTTACGAGTTGCGATCGGTCAAAGGCAAAGGCCGCATGATTGTCGCCACCTCAGACCGAGCGCAGCAATTGACCGTAGTAGGCTATGGTGCCGAATGGATGTCCGCCGAACAACTAGCGGCTGACGTAGAATCCACCGCCCGCCGCAGCGAGCGCCAGCACAAATCCCGCAAACACAATTCCAGTCGTTTTCTAGCCAGTTCCCTCGATCCAGAATCCCAGAAGCGCCTCGCCAAGTTGAGAATGGGGCTGCATTAGCTGCTGAAACCCTGTTGCGGTATGACAAAAAAAAAGTTTATCAAAGGCCTTGCCAAATCCAGTAAGTTCAGCTATTGTTAGTAAATGTGGGTAACAAAAACCCCCAATCCTCGGTAGCTCAGTGGCAGAGCGGTCGGCTGTTAACCGATTGGTCGTAGGTTCAAATCCTACCCGGGGAGTTAGTAAAAGTCTGAAGTTGGAATTTTCCAGCTTCAGACTTTTAGCATTTTCACATCGATATTGTTAATTAATTAATCCGGCGATGGTTACATCCATTGCGAGTGCGATCGATGTTTTGTAGTAAGGAAACGGCATTGCCGTCTCCTCAATATTGCTCAATTACTTAGGGCCTTAATTCGCATCGCTGTGAGTGTGAATTAACTCACCTTCCATAGGTATGGAAATATTCAACTTAGACAACTCCGGGTTTAATATCGCCTTGACAATACCAGAACCAACCATCACCTCCAAACAACCAAGGGCTTGATGAAGAGCTACTCGAGCGTGTTGCACAGAAAAACGCTCCCCAAAAACCTGTACAAGCTGCCGATAAATTTGTTCAATGTACTGAGTGCGGCTCAAAATGTCAATGAGCAAACCATAAAAACCGGTAACAGGCAACCGCTGACCGTTCTTAACATAACACTTGATCCTGTTAATTTCACCAGCATTATAAACAGCTACAAATTCAACATCAGCCTCCACTAGGTCTAACTGAAACACATTGTACGCCGAAAGTAGCCAAGGAACCTCCTCCTTTGAAAAGCGCTGCATCACCTGTTTCATACAACCCAAATCAAATCCAGCAATCACCGCTTGACCCAAAATATCATTCGTAAATCCACCTTGAGCTAACCACCGGAAAGCTTTTTCCGGGCTTAAATTCAAACCAGCATCCCGCGCAATTTCCCTTGAATGTTCTTGTAAATCAGTGAATTGACCGTTAGCAGCGTACCAATAATCAGCGAAGCGAATATGCTGTTCAACTCGGCTCCGTTGATTTTGGTCATACTGAGTTTTCAGCCAGTTGCCGTCGTGTTTCTCCTGCTCTAAGTCCAAAATTGTGTAAGCCAATTCACGCGCGCCAGTGTGAGCTAAAGTCATGCCCGCCGATAAAATCGGGTCAGCAAAACCAGCAGTTTCACCTACCAAAAACCAATTTTCTCCTACTGTTTTATCAGCCAAAAATGACCAATCTTTTGTAGTTTCAATCTTTCCCGTACTGGTAGCATTAGCGATTAACTTGTTGATGCGAGGTTCGCTATTGAGGGCTTCGGTATAGATATCCTCTGGTCGCTTTTTCAGTGACTTATAATGTTCCGCAGGGCAAACGAAGCCGATACTGGTGCGAGTTGGACCCAAGGGAATGAACCAAAGCCACCCGTGACTCAAACTCATTACCTGTATCCGGGTGCCGCCAACGCCAATTTTATCTGACCATTCAGCGTTTGTCCAATAGTCCCAGATAGCTATATTTTGCAGCCGCGTCGGGCTGTGTGTCTTGACGCCCAAAGCTCGCCGCAGCACCCCAATGTGACCGGATGCGTCGATGTAGTAGCGGGCGGTTATTTGTTCTTGCGATCGCACGTGCAAAGCCGTAATCCGATCGCCCTCTGTATCTACTTTAACAACCGCAGTTTCTTCTCTTACCAAGCATCCCATTTCTTCCGCGTGGCGCAGCAAAATTTCGTCATATTTTGCTCGATCGACCTGGAAAGCAGTTTGCCGTCTCTGTCCCTCAAATTTAGCAGGGCGCTGTTCATCTTTAAACTGTTCAGGCTTAATGAAATTAAAATCCCAAGGCTGTGGATCTGTTCCCCAGCGATAGATTCCACCAATCTTAATCGGGAAGTCGGCGGCTTCTACTTTATCCCAGCATCCCATTTCTTGAAGCACATCGCTAATTTGAGGTAGTTGGCTTTCTCCAACGTGCTCGCGAGGGAATTTTTCTTTTTCTAGTATGAGCACGCTCAGATTGGGATTGTATTTCTTGAGCAGAGTCCCAGCAGTGGTACCAGCGGGGCCGCCGCCCACAATAACAACGTCGTAATGGCTCATATCAAATAGGGATAGTAGATGGTGAATTTGGGCATTGACGAGACAAATTTCTAACAATTCAGCCTCGGAATAAGCGAGGCTGAAGTTGTTTTGCAACAGGTTTTATCCGACTGCCAGTTTCTCATCTTCAGGTATGTGAGAACTGTGGGAAATATCCAAATTCTCTGTCCAAGTGTGAGCAATATCCAAATTCTCTGTCCAAGTGTGAGCAATATCCAGATTCTCTGTCCAAGTGTGAGCAATATCCAGATTCTCTGTCCAAGTGTGAGCAATATCCAGATTCTCTGTCCAAGTGTGGGTCATAGTCGGTGCTAGCTCAGTGATTGCAGTTGAAGAATTGCTGTTAACTTCTGACATGATGAGTCTCCTTGTAAGTAAGTTTTGTCTGAAGAAGATTGCCTAGTTCTAAGAGTTAAAACTTTTACATCTGGTAAGCTACCCAGCTTTTAAAGGTTGCAAAATATCGCTGGTTTTGGCAAAAGGTTGCTCAAAACTATGCGTTTTTGCATAAACCAGAAGCTCAGCCGTCAGTTCTGTGAAAACTTCAAACAACTTCTCAACTATTTTAAAAGCCTCTTGACGAGTCTCTTCTGTCAGTTGTATGTCGCTAATCAATTGACCCGCTTCCGGCGTCCCTGTAGTATGACCTGTTTCCACTGCTAAGTGAAAATAGCCAAAATAAAGCAACTCCTTTTGGGTAATTGTTCGCAGTTCTTGGGCAATTGGTGCGGCAGTTGAAAAGAAGACATTACCAGTTGCTTCTATCACTTCCAAGATTGCTAGCTTCGCGATCGGACTAGCTCCAAAAGCGTATCGAAAAATTTGATGTGTTACCCACCGCGAACCTTTTGTTTCTTCATTCCAGAGAAAATTCAAAGTATCGCTGAACTTCACGGTATTGTTAATACCCAGTGTTTCCAAATCTTCCAAAAACCACAACCAGTGATGATCGTCTTCATAAGTATGATTGTTGACTATTGCCTGAAGTGGATCGTTGGTTGGTTCTTCTCGGAAGACATACTTGTTAAATTCACCAAAGCTCATAACGAAAGGAGCAACGCAGGGAGCGAAAGCTAGGCGCTGTCTTGGGTTTATACTTTTGTCCCGCATAAACTCAAATAGCCCAGATTTAGCAAATTCTTGCTTCTTCTTTTCAATTAAAGTTAATACTTCTTTCATCGTGAGCCACTTGATTCTCATCAATACGGTAGTGACTTAATCACTAGATGTATGTGATCTCAATCACATACATCTAGTGTTTTAGATCATGTATCATTTTGTTCTCGATCGCGTAGACCTCCGTTTTCAAGCCCAGAGCGTCCCATTCGTTCTTGGTGACAAGGCTCAAACATCGAGCTAAACCTTGAATCGATCGGGATTTGTCGGTCAGATGTGCGATCGGCAGAACCGACTTGTTACAATATTGTGATGCTCAACTGCGTAAAGTTTCATACCGCACATCTCAGTGGGATCTCTTACCAGATGTGCTGTTGTCAGCCAGTTCACACCCTCTACACCTTTAGGCATCGACTTACCTTGAAAAATACAGAGTAATTACTTAATTTTTAATGTATCTAAAGTTAATAAACTCCTAAAAATATTTAAGTACCGTCCGCCCGCGCCCCGATCGACATCAAGGGCGAGGTTAACCCAACACTTCGTCAGAGAATAAAAGCCATGAATGCACTTCCCGGTTACAAAATCACAGAAGTTGTTCAAGTTGGTGTAAAGTCCATCATTTATCGCGCAGTCAGAGAGTCAGATCGAGCGTCAGTCATCATTAAAACACTCAATACCGAATATCCCACAATAGAAGAAATTACCCGTTTGAGACATGAATACAAAATTAGCTCAAATCTCAAACTCGAAGGGATTGTCAAACCCTATAGCTTAGAAAAATATAAAAACAGTTTCGCTCTGATCTTAGAAGATTGCGGCGGTCAATCTCTCAAAGACCATCAAGCGGGTAAAAGTATTAAAATTCAGAAATTTTTGCCTCTGGCTATTCAAGTGACTAAAACTATCGGAGAAGTGCATCAAAATCAGATTATTCATAAAGACATAAAACCCTCAAATATTATCATTGCCTCAGATTTTCAACAAGTAAAAATCACAGACTTTAGCATGGCAACGCGCCTATCTAGAGAGGTGCATCAAAATAGCAATGGTACTGTGTTAGAAGGCACTCTAGCTTATATATCTCCAGAGCAAACTGGTCGGATGAACCGCGACCTCGATTACCGAACAGACTTGTACTCTCTAGGCATCACGTTTTATGAAATGCTCACAGGAGTGTTGCCCTTTAATTCAACCGACCCCTTAGAATTAATTCACAGTCACATTGCAGTGACGCCAGTTCGGGAGCATCCCGGTTTTGCGCTTTTGAGCATCAAACGGATATTGATCCGTTAAGGTAGGCGCACCGAAGCTTAAGCATTTGATTGACATT
>NZ_SRRZ01000139.1 GCF_013179805.1 Microcoleus asticus IPMA8
TCTTTCACCGATCGCGTCATTGGTTTTCTCACCGGATGGTCTTGGATTTTACATTCTTTATCTCTATCACATCTTTAAAAAAATGGTATAAGCTGTGCTGTTATCTGACAGCGAACACTCATAAAACTTTTCCTCTTTTCTCTTCCTCTGCCTTCTCTGCGCCCTCTGCCGTGCATAAAAAAATCTAATTGACAAATTAAATAGTATTGCTATATCCGATGAAAGTCGATTGACGAAGTAATAATATCGTGTCCGGTAATATAACCCTGATATTTGTAATGAGGTTTTTCGATAGGAAATAATATGAATTATCGGTAAACATTAACTAATCAGAAGATGAATCTGCCACTAAAAATATTGATATCTGGTGGAACAGGCAGGATACCTGCCTGTTCCAGAAAAATGCACGATGTCAGTTATAACTGAGATCGCGCACTGTTCTCAATAATACCGAATCAATCGGCTAACAGCGACAAAAAATCTTTGCTCTGTGCTCGATCCTGCAGCAAGAAACCAAGCTGATGATACCAAGAGTGTCAAATCTCAATTATCACGAATACTTTCTGTTGCCGATTGCCCTACGGCACCCCAAATTGAAAATTCTGACAGCCAATTGCTGATTCTGCTGGCTTCATGTTATAGTGGTTTTCCAAGAATTAAATTCGGTTGCGTAGTTTGTTGGTGTTTATTTACAAGCGTCTCTCCGAATCTAAATCTCTGCACCCTAATGATTCTGGAGATTTTATGTCGATTTACGTGGGTAATCTTTCATATGAGGTAACATCAGACGACCTCAGCGAAGTATTTGCCGAATACGGTACTGTAAGCCGCGTCCAAGTGCCAATGGACCGGGAAACAGGCAAGATGCGCGGTTTTGCTTTTGTGGAAATGGCAAGCGAGGCTGAAGAAGCAGCAGCCATCGCAGCTTTAGACGGTGCTGAATGGATGGGCCGCGACTTGAAAGTCAACAAAGCCAAACCTCGCGAAAACAACAACAAACGCCCCTCCGGCGGCGGTGGCTGGGGCGACAACGATCGCTCTTCACGCGGACGCTACTAAGCTTTGAGACTGAAAATTTGAGTTTTGGTAGTTGACGGCAGTTGCGAATGCTGCTTTTTTTTGGGGTTGTTCTCTCGACTTGCCAAATAAAACTCCCAAACCTCTAAGTCAGTTTTGCCCCCTCGAAGGAGGGGGCTTTGTTTTTGGCAAAAAATCAAATCGCGCGAGGTACGTCTGCGGTGGAGTTTTTAGTCTAGTTCGTGATTCGGTATCCTCTTAACTTCTTTTTTTAAGAGGCTGTTGGGATTTCTGCGATCGACTCCTGTAAATTATCAAACTAGAATTAAGCACAAAGAAAAGTTAGAATAACGGCAAAACTGAATATTGTCCCGAACAACCAAACTATCTTTACCGAAGATTAGTTGAGAAAACCAGCCGAATATCAGCCAATATCTTGATTTTGCCTCAATAAAGATGTCCAAGGTCTACAGCACGGCGGAACTCATTAAAATCCTCGAAGAAGAGCGCCAAGCCTGCTTGCATGGGCGGCGTCTCAATTTGACTGAAACTCCTGCTACAGGCAACCCCGTGATTGACCGGTTTCTCAAATCTGAGGGAGTTCAGAAGTTCACTGCTTATCAAAATTTTAAGGCGGCCGTGCACGAATACCAGCGGGAACATCAAGTTTCTGGGATTGTCTGGCGGGAAATGGCGGTTAAAGGCAATACTCTACGCTATCCGGCAGTGGATGACGAATTAATAGCTCTACCGGTTGATTTGATTACGCTGAAGGCAGCTAAGATTGCTATGTTGGAATTCTGGCAGCAGGTAACTGCCGGGATGGATTTGTATTTAAGCATTAACAGCGGGAAGGATTTTCGATCGATCGAGCCTGTTGATGTAGAGGCTATAGCCCAGCGCACAGAATGGGCCAGTCTCTCGAAGTGGGAAAAGTTGGATTTTCTAGAAATTTTGTTGCAGTTGGGCTGGGGGAAGCCGGAGGAAGCTTATTACAAGCGGGGATGGCCGACCTCGGGCAGCGAGTACATTCACGCCGTCAAACCCGGACAGCGGCCGATTTGTTAATTGGTAATGGGGAATTGGTAATTGCTAAGAGGATAGGCTGAATTCAGAACCATCGACAACACAGAAATAGAGGACACGGCAGTGCCGTGTCCCTACCCCAAAACCTCCTAGCTTGCGGGGTTCGCCCGCCATCGCCCGATTTGTAGGGACACGGCAGTGCCGTGTCCTGACTGTGGGTAATATCTGAAGAACTCATTTATTAGCATCTGACATCTGACAAAGCATCAAGCCAAACCACTGATTTGGATCTGTCCAAACTTGCACCGGCATTAAACCGCGCTGCGAAAGTTCTTGTTTTACAGTATTGAGCTTAAACTTGCGCGATATTTCGCTGCGGATAGTTTCTCCCGCTGCAAATTCAACCGTTAAATTCAGAGCACGCAACTGCACTGTTTGCGCTTTTTTACTTTTCAAGTGCATTTCAATTTGACATTCCTCTTGATTGTAAAAAGCCCAATGCTCGAACTGTGATAAATCAAAGTTTCCCTCATATTTTCGATTTAAATGCCGCAGCATATTTAAGTTAAATGCCGCCGTCACTCCTTGACTGTCATCGTAGGCAGGCTCTAAAATATCCTTAGATTTGTCTAAGTCAATTCCCAGTAAAAAATACTCTCCCGGCTGCAATGCACCGACAATTTGCGAGAAGAATACATCGCATTCTTGAGCGTTGAGATTGCCGAGGGTACTGCCTAGAAAGCAAATCATTCGGGTTGGCAACGGCGACGGTGCCATTTTAGCTAAGGCTAATTCGTAAGTGCTGACAAGTCCGTGAATTTGGAGCGACGGATAATCTGCCAACAGTTGACAAGCGCTGCTTTCTAGGATACTAGGACTGATGTCGATCGGCAAATAGTGCAGGGGATATTCTAGTTGACTGTAAGCATCGAGGAGAATCCGAGTTTTGGTAGAACTGCCGCTGCCGAGTTCCACGATTTCGCAGGGGCCCGTTAAATTGGCGATCGCCCCCGCGCACCCCTGCAAAATTGCCGTCTCAGTGCGTGTCAGGTAGTATTCCGGCAACTGGCAAATCAACTCAAACAGGTTTGAGCCGCGATCGTCGTAGAAATACTTTGGAGGCAGGGATTTGGGGTTTTGAGTCAACCCGCTAACTGCATCGCTGCCAGCATTGATTTCTGCAGGTGTCGGTGCCGCAGCGCTCACCAGTCGCTCTAAGTGCAGCCGCTTTTCTTTGGTTGAGGCTGAGTTTGCCGTGTGGGACAGTCTTGGGGATTTCATAGATTAATTTTTAGATGCACATATGGGTATAGCACGCAGTCGCGTTGCCAAATATCGCGCTCAAGTCAGATTTTTCATGCCGATCTACGTTCTGTATTGTCTCACCGGATGGCGATCGCATCCACAATAAAAACTTAAAATTTATCCACAAGAATTATTGAATAATTAACCAAACTTGTTTTCTTTGAGCTTCTTAAATCGGAAAAACTTGGGCATTTCGCAACCAAATATCGTTCCAAATTCCCTTTCGGGCAATCGATATAATGTCTGTAAAATAAGCGTGATCGGGCAAGTTTTGAGGACTTTAGTCCTCTGAAAAGTCCGAGTAATTAAGCCCTAAATCTGAATAAATTTGATAGCAGTTATAATTACATAGCCAACTACTTAGCGCAGCGAAAACCCGCAATAATTTGCCGCACGCCCGGATAGTACCAATTCCGAAAGGTCGATCGCAGTGCCTGCGGAAAAGTCGCCCAACTCCCGCCTTTTAAAACCCGGTGTTCTCCATCAAAATAAACTTGAGAATATCCCCTGTAAGGATAACTTTCAAATCCAGGATAGGCGTCAAAGGTTGAAGCAGTCCACTCCCAAACATTGCCCAACATATCGCAGCAGCCGGCCGCACTTGCTCCTTTGGGAAAGGCATCAACTGGCGAGGTATTTGCAATATTATTGCCGTGATTGCACAGGCTACCGTTTGGCTGTTCTTCTCCCCAAGGATAGATGCGATTTTTTTGATTTGTGGCATCCCAACTCGCAGCTTTTTCCCATTCGGCTTCCGATGGCAAACGCTTGTCGGTGAAATTGCAGTAAGCTTCGGCTTCGTACCAACTCACGCCACAGACAGGATGGTTGTGGAAAGCTGGATTTTCTGACCAGTAAAGCGGTCGAGAGACCGCTTCGACTTGCAGCCATTTCCAGCCGTCCGGTGACCACCAATCAGGGTTTTGATAGCCGCCGGATTCCATGAAATCTCGGTATTGACGGCAAGTGACGGGATAGCGATCGATCGAGTATGCTTCTAAATAACATAGGTGGCGCGATCGCTCGTTATCCAAAGCCTCAGCAGCATCGCTTCCCATGTAAAATTCCCCGCCCGGAATTTCAATTACCGGGGAATCGGTAATTGGTAATTGGTAATCGGTAATTGGTAATCGGTAATTGGAAATTAATCTTCCTTCTTCCTTCTTCCCTCTTCCTTCTTCCTTCTTCCCTCTTCCTTCTTCCCTCTTCCTTTGCATTTGCAACACGAAAGCAACAGTTTCGCAGTGCTGGCTTTCGTGCTGAATAATAAACCGCCAGAGACGTTCTTGTTCGTCGATCGGCGCTACTTCCAAATAATCTAACACCTTTTTTCTCACCGCATCCAGATATAATTCAACTTCAGGTAATGTCGGCAGAAAAACCCGTTGTTTTTTCGGCAAAATATCAGCAGCAAACAGTTGGTGATACTCAGGAAAGACCGGCTTCAACCCAGCACACCGCTGCAACAGCCACAAATCCTCAGTATAAGCAATGTGACCTAAGTGCCAGCCAACCGGACTGAAATCAGGATGAGCTTGGCGGCAAAAAATATCGTAGTCGATGTCTGCAAATAGCTTGAAAGTGCCGCGGCGACACTGCTGCAAATCGTGATAAATTGCCTCTCTACAAGATTGGATAGATTTGGATATCACGATCTACTCCGGTACTGATAATGCTCTGGACTGGACACTCGTGCCAATTGCCAGCAAATAAAGGTTCAGAAGCAATGATGACGGAATCCGGGAAATTTAAATCGTCTCGCACCCAATAGAGGGAAGGAGGGGCTTTTTGGGAAGCAAAGCGAGAGGCAACGAGCTGGTGTCCGTCGCTGATAATTATATTAGCTGAAAATTCTACTTGGTGAAAGTTTGCTAGCTCTGCCAAAGTTTTCAGCGTGTTTTGCAAAGCAGCTTCTAGAGTCAGATTTGCGGCTGTCAATTCATTGACAAATAAGCCGAAGATATGCTCTGAATCTGTAGTGCCGTTAATTGATTGATAAAGCGTATCGCTGAGCCGATCGCGAATTGGTCTGTAAAGAGTTTGCCGAAAATTCTTCACGAAGCCGTTGTGTACGAACAGCAGGCGATCGTTCTGAAACGGCTGACAGTTGCTCAAATCTAGAGCTTGTCCTGAAGTTGCACTGCGAACGTATCCGATCGCGCATCCGGATTCAACGTACCGACTGATACTCGGAAGGTTAATGTCGCTCCAAATTGGCTGTACATTTTTATAGGTAAACGGGTCACTATCTAGGTGCGGGTGATACCAACCAAGACCAAAACCGTCAGCATTGAGTACGCCAGAAGTCATTTCGCGGGGCTGGTAACTCTGCACAATTAGGGAATGTTCCGGCTTGTACAGAATAGTATCGAGTAAAATCGGCTCCCCGAGGTAGCCAAGCAAACGGCACATAAAATTTTTGCAGCACTTTGATTAGCATTGTAAGTCATTAGCCGAAAAATTGCCCGAGCTCGCATCTTCAGCGCTGGGAACAAGGTTTTTTGTAGCCCGCTGCCAGCATCGCAGTACAAACGATAAAGTTAAGGTAGAACCCCTGCAGCACAAGGAGACTCTTGAATGTTCCTCGACGAACTCATCCCAATGGCGAAAGAATTGATCGAACAGCCGATCGCCTTCACTGGCGGATTTTTTTCTGGCCTGCTTCGACTCAACCTTTACGAAGAGCCCGTTAAAAGTTGGATCGACGAGCAAGCCGGTTCAACTTCCTACACTACTCCCCCAGCCGAAACCACCAACGGTAAAAGCACGGGGCCTCAGTCAATCTCGATCGACTAAGGAAAAGCATTGACAACCTCCCACCGCTAATTCGGGATATCGAATATAGCGGGGGATTCCAAAGAGCGCTCTTTGGGCTTCCTGTTTCTACGAGTTGACTTGCTGAAAAAAGTTTCCTCACCCAAGTATTGGTCAGTCTCACGCCTAAGCGTTAATTCCGATGTGACCCACCGGACTTAATGCTTTTTCTAAAAAGTTTCGTGCAGCGTTCCAATCTCTGTCTTGAGTGTGCCCACAATGGTAGCAAGTATGTGTTCTGCTGCTTAAAGACTTTTTGACGACCTCCCCAAAATTCGAGCAATTTTGTGAAGTGTCGTGGGGTGGTACAGGAACTGTTACAAAGCCGAACACTTTCCCAAAATACTCAACCCAACTACGGAACTGAGTCCACACTGCGTCAGCCAGGGATTTAGAAAGATGTCGATTTTTCACCATATTTCACACCTTCAAGTCCTCGTAAGCCACTATGTCGTTGAAAATCACTGCGCACCTTGCCGTTTTAACAGCAAATTCTTAACGAAACGGCGACTTACCTTGAGGTGTTTTCGAGCCAGTTTGTTTCTAAAATTAGCTCTATTTTGGGAACATTTTTGGGTCTTAGACATACGACGTTGAAGTCGCCTCAAAGACTTTTCAGGTTGACGAAGATGACGCGGATTGGCTACTATTTATCGGTCTGAATAGGTGTAGAAGTGATTCAATTCCACATCAATACCGACATTATGGGCAGTTGGTTCACGTTTCTCCAAGCGTTCTTGGTCAAGGCAAAATTGAGCGTAGTATCCGTCTGCACGACGCACAACGCGGACACGCTTAATCTGCTTCAATTGATAGAAATGCCAATCGCTGGTTCCCCACATTTTAAAGGTTCCCCCTTTAAAACTGGCAGAGAAAGTGATATATCGCCGCTCTTCGGAAAGCTTTCATCCACTGGTTTCGGACTCAACAGAACCATGTACTTGTTATTTTTTGAACCTAGGATACCCCTTTTTCCCTGGTTGGTTCTTCTTGCAGTTTTCATAAAAGTGAGAAATGGCAGACCATGCTCTTTCAGCGCTAGCTTGACGTACCATATAATTGAGGTTTTTAGCAAACTCAAGCTGCCTTGCCAGTACAGCAATATGCACTTCACTCGTATTTACCAATGTCTTTGTTGTCCATCCAGTATCTCAGGCAACTGTTCCGAACACAACGACCAGTGCGAATAGCTTCATTCAGCTTTTTGTACTGCTCTTTCGTTCCTTCCAGTTTTGCTTACAATACCAACATTCTTACACTCAACTCCTTGACTTAAGTATAGCTCATTGGCTAGTTGGGTGTCTACAGAAATTGTCAAAAAGGAGACTGCATCCCGCTCTTTTTATAGCGCGATTGAAAATTAATTGGAGTGCGTCTCCTTTTTGACGGGCAATTCATCTACATGAGAAAGACTATACTATACAATATGTGTTCATGACTCTAACGAGGATTGCTGTAGTAGAAAGAAGCAAAAATATTATGTTGAGAAAAATGAATTTACAAACCAGACTGATCGGTTCGTTTCTGATTATGGGACTTTTAGTATTTTTAGTTGCCTGGGTAGGATGGAACTCAACATCTAATCTCAGTCAACACATAGATACTATAGGTAAAAATAACTTACCGAGTATTGAAGGATTATTGAAAATTAACCAGGGACAAACCCAAATTGAGGCATCAGAGAGAGCGCTAATTAATCCGGCACTCAGTCAAGCAGAAAGGCAAGATGCCTTAAACAGAATGGACAAGGCTTGGCAGCAGATTCAAGATGGGTTTAAAGCATACGAAGCCACTCCACGCGTCTCAGAGGAAGATGCACTATATCAACAAATGCTTAAGTATTGGGAGGATTGGAAGCAGGAAGATCGAGAACTCCTGCGAATTAATCAAGAATTTGAAAAAGTGGGAATTTTCAATCCTGTGGCTTTGCAGCTAAAACTAATTAAGCAGGGTAAAAGTAATTCGCCAGAAATCGCAATAGCAAACACAGCTAGTAACATTTTGGATAAACTTAGTCAGCAAGCTAAGGTAACTCGGGTTAAATTTATCGAATCGGAAAAATCAACCTTAGCAGTTGTTGAATCTAACAAAAAACAAGCAGATTACGCTTATAAAAGTGCAGAAAATGATATCAGTAAGACTCAAGTAGCTGTATTCTTGGGGATGACTGTTGGACCGCTAACAGCGATTACTTTAGGAATAGCTTTAAGTATAGTGATCGCCAAACCTTTAGATAAGGCCCTGAAAGGTATTATTAATATGATTGTCAGTTCTTCCACCGAGATCGCGGCTACCATAGAGCAACAAGAACGTATTGCTGTACAACAAGCTGCTTCTGTTAATCAAACAACTAGCACAATGGATGAATTGGGCGCATCATCAAGGCAATCAGCTATGCAAGCCGAGTCAGCCCTTGAGAATGCCAGTCATGTCTTAAACATGGCAGCAGAAGGCAGTAAAGTAGTGCAGAAAACGCAGCAGGGAATGTTGACTTTGACAGAAAAAGTCGGAGGGATAGCCGAGCAAGTTTTACATTTGAGCCAGCAAACCAATCAGATTGCTAATATTACGAATTTAGTGAGCGATTTGGCTAATCAAACTAATATGCTGGCAATTAACGCTACAGTGGAAGCAGTACGCGCCGGAGAACAAGGAAAGGGGTTTGGGGTGGTGGCGAGGGAAATTCGCAGACTGGCAGATCAAAGCAAGAAATCGGCGGCTCAGATTAATGATTTGGTAAACGATATTCAGAATGCCATTAATAAGACAGTGAGTGTAACAGATGAGGGTAATAAAACTTTAGATAAGAGCCTGAAGTTGACTGAAGGTACGGCGGAGACTTTTAACAATGTTGCTAATGCAATTAACAGTGTTGTTGTCAGCAGTCAGCAAATTTATTTGAATACCAAACAGCAGGCGATCGCTATTGAGCAAGTGGTAGATGCGATGAATGTTCTGAATAAAGGAGCAGCGGAAACAGCCAGCGGTATTACCCAAAGTCGAGTTAGCACTCAAACACTTAACAAAGCGTCTTTAAATCTCAAATCTGTAGTTTAATTGAGAAAAGTAATATCCTCAACTGGGGATTAAGGAGATAAACATAAAATTTTCCCAATTCCCCATTTCCAATTTCCAATTCCCTATTTTGCCAAACGATTGAAGGTGACATCTGCCGTCTATGGAACGGCTGGGAAGATGTTAAGTAGTTTTCCTCAAAGGGCTGTATAAATGTGTATAGCAATTCTCAAGTGAGTGAGGTACAAATTTAGATTTTAGATTAAAGAATTGAAGAAGTGGGGAATTGGTAATTAACTGGCAAGTACCTCACGAAAGTTGAGAACCGCTAGAGCAACGATCGTGGCGGGGACTAACCTCATATATTATACCTTGTTAGTTCCTTTATTTCAGAAGATACTTGGCAATTCGTCGCCCACAAATCACTCATCTGATTAAAATCAAATATTGTTCCGATCTCGGATTCCTCACCGCCTCAAAATTCATCTGATCACTCACTCGAACGGTGAGTGAGAGCTTGTTTTTGATCGAGCTAACTATTGCAGCCAGTACAAAGGGTTTGTGAATGTGGCAAACCCTTTTAGTCAGATTCGATCGCCCAGTCCTATGCTAGATAGCACTTAAGAGTTAAATTAACCGGTTATTATGTATAGCACAACAAGTTCAGTTCGATCGACATGACTATCTATATTGGAAATCTGTCTTACCGCGCCACCGAAGAAGACCTGAAAGCAGTATTTGCAGAGTACGGTACTGTCAAGCGAGTTGTTTTGCCTACCGACAGGGAAACCGGTCGGATGCGCGGTTTTGCATTTGTTGAGATGATGGAGGATGCCCAAGAAGACGCTGCAATTGCCGCATTAGACGGTGCAGAGTGGATGGGGCGCCCCTTGCGAGTGAATAAAGCTAAACCCAAAGAAGAGGGAAATCGAGGCGCAGGTATCAAGAGAAACGACGGATATTAGTCCGCAATGCAGCGGTTGACATCCTCTCGGAACCCACCTGATGCGCAAGTGCGCAAGTAGCGCCGAATTGCTACCAGCAGTTGATTTTGGGGATGCAATGTCAAATCCGCTGCCCAAAAACATCGATTCTTTATGGGCTGCACTTGATTCATTCTTTTTGAGAAAGACAGAATTTACGCACGGGAGTCTAGACACCTGATTTCTTCCCGGATACCTCGCTGCTAAAACCAAGATTTATTAGGAGAAACCGGGTCGATCGGCGTCACTCTTAGAAAGAGTAAACTCGGCCTTTTTCATCAATATAAACTGATCGGTCTTGCCTAGTGCGGCTATCCGATCTGGTGATGCGAATCGTCACAATGTTTTGCTGCGAGTCAACGTTATAGTCGTATTTCAAAGTTGTGGTTCCTCCTGTGGCATTAATCGGAATATTAGCAATGTCGCCGGTGCGATTGCTGATGCGAACAATGATGTTTTTGCTGGCTCCGACGGGCAAGGATGACAAGCTGGCACCTGATTGACCGTATTCTAGGTTTAATCCCGTTTCATTTAACAGTCTGAGGGTAATGTTGCGAGTATTGTCAACCTGCGCTTGAGGTTGCCAGAATCCGGGTTTTGTGCGGCCGTCAGTTGCAGGTTGAGATAATGCTGGATGGGGATGAAGAAAGCCCAGGGCGGCAAGTATTGCTACTGTTGCAATAATTTTTGATTTCACTGTTTGTACCTCCAGGTCAAGTGTTGGTTATATTTCTATCCTAGCTTTAAAATCAGATCTTGTGATAGCGGAAGGAAAAACAAGGAAGAAGCAATATCAGAGATCATGGTCCAGCAATTAATAATGTCCTCACTGTCGGGCATGGTTGCTGTATCTACTCAGCAACCTGGTTTCTGTAGTTGTTAATAGTCCTGGAGGCACGGGTTGTCTAGAAACCCGATTTCTGAGCGGGTGGCTGCTTGCCAAAGCTATGATTTAGAGTAGAAACCGGATTTCTGAGGTATAGTGCATCCGGGACTGGTTAATTGTTAATTATCGATCGAGCTGCTTCTAGAAGCAGGCGCTGTTCGGCGCGGACGATCGCCCTGCAAGTTTGTTCTACAGCCTCGGCATTGACCGAAATAGACGAAATCCCCCACCGCACGAAGGATTCAACTGTATCGGGATACAAAGCTGGAGTGTCGCCGCAGATCGAGCAAGGAATACCGGCGGCCCGGGCCTGTTTGATTAATTGTTCGATCGCCCTCATCACTGCTAGATCGCGCCCGTTGAAAGCACCTGCTACCTGGTCGGAGTGGCGGTGAATTCCTAACAGCAATTGGGTTAAATCGTTGGTGCCGATGGAAATTCCTTGAACTCCTGCTTTTACGTAATCTGGCAATAGAAATAACACTGAAGGAACTTCCGCCATAATCCACAGTTGAAATTCGGATGAGCGGTTTTTCCAAACAGTTTCTAAGCGCTGGCGACAGTATATAAACTCCTCAACCGAGCGCACGAAAGGCAAAATTAAATTAACATTCGTATAGCCAGACTCGCAGAGTTTTTGAAGTACGCACAGTTCCCAATCAAATAACTCCGGTTCAAAGGTATAACTGAAACTGCCGTGGGCGCCTGACTCGCGCAAATCGAGAGATCGATAAAATATCGGCCGCGGCGAAACGGCAGCAGCAAATAAACTGAGGCAATCCGCCATGCGATCGACAAATTCCGATTTGCGCCCGTTTTGCAACCAAAGTTTCGGGTTTTGACAGTCCAAAGCTTCCAATGCCATTAATTCCGATCGCAGCAATCCGATGCCGTCTATTGGCAGATTTTTGAGGCGGTCGATCGAACTTGTTTGGCTGACATTAACTAGCAGTTGAGTCGCCGTTGGTGGGCCCCAAACATATTCGGCAGACTCAGATTGTCGAGATTTATGCCCGGAATTGGACGATCGATCTGAGGTTGAAGATTGGTGGTTGGCTATTGACATTTTGGCTGCTGTACTGTATGTATCTGCATTTTTTGCTCTGTCCAGAAGTCGGCGGCTGTCTGCTATCTCGATCGCATCGTGTTGGGCGAGGGCAAAAACTTCTCCGCTATCGCCGTCTACCAACACGGAATCGCCCGAGGCGATCGCTCGCGTGGCCCCGACCACTCCCACAACGGCGGGAATCCCCAATTCTCTCGCTAAAATGGCGCCGTGGCCTGTCATGCCTCCTTGTTCCGCAACCACCCCAGCAGCAACTTTCAGCCAAGGCAGCCAATTCGGATCGATTGCCCGGGCTACCAAAATGCCTCCGGCTAAGAATTCCGCGTTTTCTGGGTGGGAATTAGTCATAACTTGGGCAATTGCTTCGGCTTTTCCTGATGCTGCTGCCACACCTCTGAGTATGGCAGGAGTTCGGGCTGGGGCGATCGAGTTTGGGTACTCTCGGGCGATCGAATTTTCCTCTAGTGGCGCGACTTTTTCCCCTTTCACAATACAAACTTGAGTGAAATAAAACTGCGGTTCGCCGCTGTTTGCTGTCTGGTTTAGCGTCCACTCCAAAATTAAATCCGAGTCAAATTCTGCGATCGCTTTTTTGCTCAATTCAATGATTTCTTGCAGTTGCGATTCCTCTAAAACGTATTCTGTTTGTGCTTCCTCTCCCAGCGCTAAAACTTGCACGCAACAATCAGCAAAATCAGGAATTATAAATGGAGAATCGGGAATTGGGAAAGCAGCAAACTTGCCCAGCAGCAGTTTTTTTTTCGGTTCACCATCGCCGACTTTGAGATTGTAGGCTAATGTTTTGTAACCGAGCCGCTGGAATTTAACCGCGGTTGTTTCTGGCTGCACTTGATAGTAATCGGGGATGGTTTCTCCCCTAGCGAGGGACAATCCCAAACCGCTGGTGGCTTGGATTTCCCACTGTGCGCCCGCCTTTGTTTTCACCTCGCCCGCGGCGATCGCTTCTTGAAGTGGCTGCACCAAAACTGCGGGATTGATTTGCTGTACCCGCAGGCCGCACCGCTGCCAGTAAAATAGACTTCGGGCTCTGAACATTTCTGCCCAAGCTCGTTTGAGTCCGGCCCCAATGGCTTCGGGTTCTGCCCGCACTGCCTGAGATTCCAGAATGCCGACTGTTTTCGGGTTCCAGGAAGTCAGGGAAGGGCGAAAAATTAAGGCTGTGGAGTTTAAGTTTGACTGTGAGTTGAGTTGAGAAACAGCAGACTCTAGGGTGGAGAGCAGTGAATCTGGCAGTTTGCCGGCGAGGATTTGGTGGCGGATGCTGCGGGCGATCGATTGCAGTTGTCTGGGTTCATCTACATTCAAGTGCAGGGAAGAGTGTGGCCAGTCAGCAAACAGCGGTTCTAGCCAGTCGATCGACTCTAAAAACTGCCAGAATGTGGTAGCCGGCACGACAAAACCCGGTACAACAGGATGATTTTTCTGGAGCAAACAGCTCAAGTAAAATGCTTTTTCTCCCACTGCATCTCGGTCTGAAGGTTGAATTTTGTCTAACCAGTAGAGGTTTTTCACGCTGCGAGCCTGTCGGTGGAAACTGATTGAAGTTGAAAGTTTTTCCCATTAATCACTTACGACAATTTTAGGATGAACAAGCGAAAATGGACGGGATTAGTCAAATCTTTTCTCAATCTTTTTCTTAAGTCTAACTGTCCTCTTTGTCAGCGACCGGCCGCCGGAGAGTTTTGTCCGTACTGTCACAAGCAACTTCAGCGATGTCAGTTAAGCGATCCGGGTCGATTTTGGCATTCAGAACAGCGTGTTTTTGTGTGGGGTGAGTACGGCGGGGCTCTCAAACGGGCGATCGCAGCTTTGAAATATAACGGCAATCCGCAATTAGCCAAACCTCTAGGCGGCTGGCTGGCGGAAGCTTGGCTGAGTTTTCCCGAATTAGCTATAGACAATTTAACAGTTGTACCGATTCCCATGCACAAAGAAAAGGTTAAGGAGCGCGGTTTTAACCAGGCGGAACTTTTGGCTGAAAGTTTTTGCGAGCTGACTGGTTTGCCTTTGCAGCGACACGGTTTGGAGCGGGTGAAAAATACTCAGGCTTTATTCGCTCTGACGCCACAGCAGCGACAAGCGGAAATGAAAAATGCTTTAGGTTTGGGGAAAGATTTTCGTCGCCGGCGCCCGGGCGATCGAGTGCTGTTAGTTGATGATATTTACACTAGCGGTACTACGGTTAAGTCGGCAATTCAAATATTGGAAGAGTCGGGAATTTCGGTTTACGGAACTGTGGCACTTGCAACTCCTAATAAGATTAATCGGTAAGCTGCGAATGCCTTTAATTTTAAACTGGTTTGTAGTGAGGAAATGATATTTATCACGATTTGCTAATAATACTTTTTGAGAAAAACGAACCGCGAAGACGCGAAGAAAGAGCAGAAAAAGAAGGGAGAGTGTTTAGGATGGATTTAGGATTGTTGGAGGCTCGGCTGCAAGGGGAAATTGGTTGCTGATGTTCCACCGGTTGCCGTCGTGAAGCAGTAAAGTTAACGTCGAAGCGGTAAACTCAAAGTGGAGCGATCGCCCTGCAAATTCTAACCAAGCCGTTTGAAAATTCTCTTTAGTTAAATCGCGAAAGGCTACAGTCATGTGCGGTACAAATGGGCGAGTCTGAGAAACTCGATCGACTATTCCCAAAGTTGCCTCGATATAACTAATCAAATCTTTGTGAATCTCCAGCAATTCGGGTGATTTGACAACATCAGCGTAAATGACGCGGGGCGCGAAAGCAGCAAAACCGGATAGAGTAACGGGAATGGGCCGCCGGTTTACAGAAAACTGGTTCAAACTTTCCTCTAATTTGGGAACATCCTCCGCTAACGAGTGAAAAGGAGGTTGCAGCGTGATGTGCGGCGGCGAATTCAAAGCACCGCGGCTGTTGTAATGTTCCGCAAAATACTGTTGAATCTCAGTAATGTGCTGTTCAATATCGGGAGGCGGCACTATGGCAATAAAAAATCGCTGTTTTGACTGGTTCATCGGATAACATCGCAGTTAAGAAAGGATAGTGCAAAATGGAATATAGAGCATTTGCCCTAGATCCCATTGGTGATCACCCATTCCCAATCTAAAATATAAAATCTAAAATCCCAAATAAAAATGCCTTGGTTTGTCAAAATTGAGCAAGGAATTGTCGAAAAGCCTGTCTTTGACCAATACGTGCCAGCTCACAGAGCTTATGTCCGAGAGTTGATTTCTAAAGGACACCGAGCGAAAACTGGCTACTGGGCGAGGCGGGGCGGCGGTATGTTGCTGTTTGAGGCGGGTTCGATGGATGAGGCGAAGGCGATCGTCGCTGAAGACCCGCTGGTGAAGAACGGTTGCGTTATTTATGAAATTTATCACTGGTGTGTGGTTGAAGAATAAATAACTGTGTTATACTTATAAATGAACTGGACCCACGCGATTCCAACGCCCAAATCTTGTCAGGACCGGAAGGTAGCAGCAACACGGGATGCTTGTAATAGGCGTGGTCTCCGGTTCACCCAGTTTTATGAGGTGTAGCTCCTATGCCTGGTTTTGGAGATATTTTACAAAAAGCAGTGTACCTTGGTGTCGGTCTAGCTTCCTACGCTGGTGAAAAAGCTGGCAGCAAGTTAACTGAATTACGCACTGAAGCCCAAAAGCTGGCAGACGAATTGGTGAAGCGGGGTGAGATGTCCACGGAAGAAGCTCGCCGCTTTGTTGATGATATGGTGCAACAGGCTCAGCAGCAGCCCCCCGTAGAATCGGCTGGCGACAAAAAACCGGCTGAACCTCGGCGGATTGAAATTGTTTCTGAGGAAGAAGATGTCTCGGTAAAAGATGCTAAAGAGACAGGCGGTGTAGACAAGCTCCGCGAACAAGTGCAGAATTTACAAGAGGAATTGCGGCGGCTGAAGCGGGATTAAGCAGGAAAAACTCGCTCAGCAAAGCAGGAAGGGAACTCAGGATAATACTCTTGAGTTCCCTTTTTGAATATCTCCCCTGTCAGATGTGGACGGATATCAGGCAATAGGTAATAGAATTGAAAGTAGGTGCGATCGCTTCGCATGAGGCTGGCTGCACCTGTCTGTAAATTATTTTGTAATACCAAGCTGTCAAATTCATGGAAGATTGGTCTAAAGATTTTTTTGGAGTAATGGAAAATGCTGTTTCTGAAGTAGAGCATTTTTTCAGCGAAATGGGCGAAGAGTTTGTCGAAATGCTGGACGTTTTGGCAAAAATGTCGGAAGAGTTTACAGAACAAGTACAAAATAATCTGATTAATGACATTGACGGTTATTTCAATGAATTTGACGGTTTATTTAATGAATTTATCGAACCGATAATTGAAATTTGCCGCGACTTAGACCCGGAGTTTGATGAGATAGATTTGTCGATGGTGACTTATGTAGACCCTTCGCCGACGCAGCAGCCGGCTTGTCGCGGTTGTCGCAACTATCACGGTCAAGTTTACGGGGGCAATTTGTTGGTTTGTGCGATGCACCCTACGGGTGTGGAATCGGAGAGTTGTGCTGATTGGGAAACTGACAGCGATATGAATTTTTAAGACGGGAGTTGAGTTGTTGAGGGGTTAATGGCTTATGGTAACGTCAATTCAGTCTCCGTCAAAGATTTCTATCGAAGACTTTCTTCTGCTTCCAGAAACTAAGCCGGCTAGCGAGTATGTTGACGGTCAAATTTCTCAAAAAGCTATGCCCCAAGGAAAACACAGCACGTTACAAATCAAATTTTCATCAGCTATTAATCAAATTGGCAAACCGCAAAAATTAGCTTTTGCTTTTCCCGAACTGCGCTGCACTTTTGGGGGAGGTGCTGTAGTTCCAGATTTAGCAGTATTTGAGTGGTCGCGCATTCCTCTGAATTCTCAGGGAGAAATTGAAAATAGGTTTGAAATTGCTCCGGATTGGATAATTGAGATTTTATCGCCGGATCAAAGTTCAACTCGCGTGATTAAGAAGATTCTGTTTTTCCTCAAAAATAAGACTAAATTAGGTTGGCTGATTGACCCGGAAGAAAAATTAGTTCTTGTTTTTAAACCGCAGCAGCAACCAGAGGCGAAGGAGAATCAGGATATTTTACCAGTTCTGGATGTGCTGTCGGATTTGCAAATGTCGGCGGATGATTTGTTTGGGCTGTTAAATTTCGATCGCCCGTGAGTTAAAGTTGAGTATAGGGAATATTGCATCTAACGGCATTTAAAGGTGAATCGCTCAACGGCTAATAATTCGCAATTTGGATTTCCGAAAATGCCGCCATCGCTGCAATTGCGACAGTATCAGCGAGTGGCGGTTGCTAATTGGTTTGCCAATCAGGGACGCGGTACCCTGAAGATGGCGACGGGTAGCGGCAAGACGATTACTGCACTGGCGATCGCCACTGAATTATACAATAAAATTAACCTGCAAGTCCTGCTCGTAATTTGCCCTTACTGCCACCTGGTGAATCAATGGGCGCGCGAATCGGAGAAATTTGGTTTAAAACCTATTTTGGCTTTTGATAGCGCCCGCAGTTGGCAAAACAAGCTGGCTGCGGGTTTGTATGAAGTGCGATCCTCTTCGAGGGCTTCGCTAACGGGCGATTCCCTACGGGATAGCTGCGCTTCACGAGCATTTCTCACAATCATCACTACTAACGCTACCTTAATGTCCGATAGCTTGCAATCGCAACTGCGCTATTTCCCAGAAAAAACCCTGATTATTGGAGACGAAGTTCACAATTTAGGCGCGCCCCGTTTAGGACAAAGTTTGCCGCGCAACATTGGACTGCGACTCGCCCTTTCCGCTACCCCAGAAAGGCATTTCGACGAAGAGGGAACCGAAGCTATTTTAGATTATTTTGGCCCTGTTTTGCAGCCGGAACTCACCTTAGCGGACGCCATCCGCCAAAAAGCATTAGTACATTATTTATACTATCCAATTTTAGTAGAATTGACCGAAGCCGAAACCCGCAAGTATTCCCGCTTAACTCAAAAGATTGGCTGGGCGCTTTGGGGCGATGAAAAAGTAGAAGAAAACGATGCTTTAACAACTTTATTAATGCAGCGATCCCGGTTGATAGGAGCGGCGGCTAATAAATTAGTAGCTTTGCGAGAATTAATGATTCACCGTCTCGATACAGCCCACACTTTATTTTACTGCGGCGACGGTGCGATCGAAGGAGGTGCGCGCCGAAATAACCACCGCCAGCTAACAGAAACCGCGAAGTTATTGGGTTCCGAATTAGGCTACCGAGTTAACACTTATACTGCGGCAACTCCTTTAGCAGAAAGAGAACGATTGCGCCGACAATTTGAGAGTGGAGAATTGCAAGGTTTAGTCGCGATTCGCTGTTTGGATGAAGGCGTTGATATTCCAGCAATTCGGAATGCTGTAATTTTAGCAAGCAGCAGCAATCCGCGCCAGTTTATTCAGCGCCGGGGACGGATTTTGCGGCCGCATCCGGGGAAGGAAAGGGCAACTTTATTTGACATGATAGTTTTGCCTCCAGATTTGGGCAGAGAAACCTTAGAAGTCGAGCGCAATTTGCTGCGAAAAGAGTTGAAGCGGTTCTTGGAATTTGCCGATTTAGCCGACAATGCTGGAGAAGCTAGGGTGAAATTGCTGCAAATTCAGAGACGGTACGGGCTATTAGATATTTGACATTTATTAAGGTTCGGTTTATGTTTGAGAATATAGAATTATTTGTATCCGCTCAATAAGTAGCGGTAGCACAGAAAAAAAAATAAGCAGAGTACACAAAGTGTCATAAAATAGGACACATGACGCCAAAGA
>NZ_SRRZ01000014.1 GCF_013179805.1 Microcoleus asticus IPMA8
AAGAAAATCCAGTTGAAGCAATTTGGTTTCAATTAAAAAGTTTGCTCAGGAGGTTTTATCGTTTCGGCAAGAATTTTAATATTGTTAATCTTTTATTTCAATTGTTTGCTAAATATAATCTTTTCAATTTTCCTAACTTGAAAAGATTTGATGCCTTTTCACAATTCATTTAGGATTGCTATATAGGCATTAAGTTTTGGTGAAAGTTCATTTAATATCGTTTCCGGTAGCATCGGAATGATATCGAGGACACGGCAGTGCCGTGTCCCTACCCCGATTAATTGTAGGGACACGGCACTGCCGTGTCCTGACTGTGGGTAATATTAATTCCGATGCTACCGGAGTTGATATTAAGGGCAAACCATTGACAGTTAACAGTCAACAGTTAACTGTTAACAATTAACTAATTAAAGCGTCAAAGATTGAGGATTTGTCTCGATCAATTTCGCTAAATCTTGCAAGAAAGACGCCGCATCAGCACCGTAAATCACTCGGTGATCGCAAGTAATATTCACCTGCATTTGGCGCTTCACTCCCATCAAGCCTTCCTCGTTTGCCACTACTTGCGGCCGCGAAGAGCCGATCGCCAAAATCGAGCCTTGATTCGGCGGCAAAATCGCGTCAAACTTGTCTACTCCAAACATTCCCAAATTGGAAAGAGTGAAAGTGCCCGTGCTGTATTCATCAGGCTTCAACTGCTTGGTGCGGGCGCGATCGACTAAATCCTTCCAAGTGCGGGAGAGCGAATAAATATCGAGGCGATCGGCATTTTGCAGCACCGGCGTAATCAAACCGCCGCCGTCCATCGCCACCGCTACCGCCACATTAATATCAGCGCGGTATTGAATTCCCGAGTCCACATAACAAGCATTGAGCAGAGGATGTTTTTGTAAAGTTACTGCTACTGCTTTCGCCAGCATAGCCGTCATCGTGACGCCTTTCGACTTAATTTGTTTGTAGAGTTTGTCCAGATTATCAGTAGTAATTGTGTAACCCACGCGGAAAGACGGCACGCTCAAACTTGCTTCCATATTCCGCACCACCGCATTTTGCAGCGCATTCATCGTTACTCTTTGGCCCGAAAGTGCTACCGCCGGGACTGGTGCGGGTGCGGGTTTGGCTGCTGCGGGGGCGGGTGCGGGTGCTGTGGGTGCTGCGGGTGCGGGTGCTGCGGGGACTGTTACCGGTTGCTGAACCGGAGCGGGTTGGGCTTTCCCGGCTGCTGCTTCCACATCCTCTGCGACAATGCGGCCGTTGGGCCCGCTGCCTTTGATAGAATTCAAATCTACTTTAAATTCTTTAGCTAACTTGCGAGCGCGGGGAGAAACGACGCTGCGGCCGTTTTGGCGGCTGACATTTTGCTGCAAACCTGCTGACGATGTAGCTGCGCTGACAGGAGCGGGGCTGGGAGCGGGGGCTGCGGTTGGGGCTGCGGTTGGGGCTGCGGTTCCTTGCTGCTGAGCGGTGGCGATTTCAGCTTCTGTTTCTGCTACCAGGGCGATTGCCGCTCCCACCGGAGCAACTTCGCCTGCAGGTACGATAATTATTGCTAAATAACCTTCGTAGAAAGACTCCACGTCCATGTCGGCTTTGTCGGATTCAACAACCACCACCGTTTCACCTTTTTCTACTTTGTCTCCGGCGGATTTGACCCAGGAAACAATTTTGCCCTCTGTCATGGTAGAACTCAGGGCTGGCATGAAAACTTCGCGAATCATCTGTAAAAAGTCCTTTTGAGTTGGTAATAGGTAATCGGTATTTGGCAATTGATAATTGGCGATCGGCCACCGGCAATACTTATTATTATGCCAGTCTCTCGCATTCTTGATGTGTGACTGTTGACTGAAAATCAATTGCCAATTACCGATCGCCAATTACCACTTACCAATTTCTAAATATCACCTCGAATTTCTTCGACTATGCCGTCGCGGAGGAGAACTTCTACTTGCATTTTTTGAATCAAGTTTTCTCCCAGCCCGACAGTGAACGTGCCGTCAATTTGACCTTGACTCACTTCTTGTTCGAGGTCTAGCACCTGCACTTGCTGAAGCTGTTGCAGGTTTTGGTTTTTCTGTTCTAGCAGTTCGCTTTTTCTTTGATTCACCTGCACTTGAATGTTTTCTATTTGCTGCATTACTTGCGGGCCTGGGGGGTGCAGGTTTTGCTTTTGGATTTCTGAAACCATCCGCTGCCCTTGCATTTCTAACTGTTGTAGCTGAGAGTCTATTTGGTTGATTTGGGCTTGGAGTTGCTGTTGAGCTTCTTCTTTCCAGCGGGGAGTAACGACGACTTTAACGTTAATCGATCGCTTCAAGAGTAATTGTGGTTCCATAAAGTTGTTGATTGTCAGTTGGGAATTAGAAATTAGACATTAGTCATTAGTCATTAGTCATTAGTTGGTAAATATTTCCTAATGGCTGAGGACTGAGGACTCGGACTCGGGACTCGGGTGTTGGGATAATTTTTTCTTTTCCATTCCCCAAGTCCTGCGAATATTTCAAAACATTCCGTCAATCATATCGCGGTAGTGTTCCGTCACAACCGGGCGCTTAATTTTCAGGGTCTGGGTCAACATTCCATTTTCCATCGAAAATTGCTCCCGAATCAACCGGAACGGGCCAATCCGATCGTCCGCGCGGTATCCGGGGCGATTTTGCACCTCTCGGTTCAATTCTTTGCGGAATAAATCTTGAATTGTCTTGCTATTCCAGTCAATTTCGTGTAATGGGGGATTCTGAGTTTCTGCCCATTTCTGCACGGCTTCTTGATTGGGGACAATTAAGGCGCCGAGGGATTTCTGGTCTTGACCTACTAGCATAATTTGGTCGATGTAGGGGCTGCGGAGGCAGGCGTCTTCTATGGGCTGGGGTTCGATGTTTTCGCCGTTGCTGAGGACGATCGTATCTTTAGCCCGGCCGGTCAAGATTAAGTCGTTTCCCGGTGTCAGCCAGCCCAAATCGCCAGTGTCGAACCAGCCTTCGGAGTCTATGGCTTTGGCGGTAGCTTGGGGATTGAGATAATAACCTGCCATGATTTGCGGCCCGCGGCCCAATACCAAACCGCGCTGGCCTGTGGGCAGTTGCTGTCTGGTTTCTGGGTCTACTATTTTAATTTCCGTATGGGCGATCGGCTGTCCTGCGGAACCTTTAAGATTGTGCCAAGGGCGGCGGACGGTTAAAACCGGGGACGTTTCGGTTAAACCATATCCCACCAACAAGCCGATATTCGCTATTTCAAAGAAATTGTCTATATGCGCCGCCAAAGAACCGCCGCCGCTAATTGCCCACTTAAAACGTCCTCCGGTAGCTTCCCGGACTTTTTGGTAAACCAGTTTTTCGGCGACGGCGTGCACGGGCGACAACAGAATGCTTTTGGTGCGGGCGATTAGTTTTTCGGAAGCAGAAGCCGGTTTCAAACTGAGAGTTAATCCTTGGAAAATGCGGCGGTTCTCTATGTATTGCTGGCTGGCAGATAACAGGAAATTAACCAGTTTTTGTTTGTTAGGTGGCTGTTCCCGAAATTGCTTTTGTACAGCCTCGTAAATCGATTCCCAGATGCGCGGAACGCTGACCATGTACTGGGGTTTGTAAGTTTTAAAGTCTTGTTTGAAATAGCGAATATTGGTGTAAATTTGCGTGCATCCTTGGGAAAGCAGGAAGTATTCGACGCTGCGTTCGTAGGCGTGCCAACTGGGCAGAATGCTGAGGACGCCCTCGCCGGCTTCGGGCTGGAGAATTGTGCCCAAAGTGGTGAGTTGGTGCAGCAGGTTGCCGTGAGTCAGCATGACGCCTTTGGGTTTGCCGGTGGTGCCGCTGGTGTAGAGGAGGGTGGCGAGGGTTTGAGGCTTGTGGTTGGAAGGTTTGAGGGGACGGTTGGCCCCTGTGGT
Source organism: Microcoleus asticus IPMA8 (assembly GCF_013179805.1). Lineage (GTDB taxonomy): Bacteria > Cyanobacteriota > Cyanobacteriia > Cyanobacteriales > Microcoleaceae > Microcoleus > Microcoleus asticus. The sequence goes on from NZ_SRRZ01000014.1 coordinate 3,887, forward strand.
CATCACTTGGGAAAATTTGACTGTGTTGAGGGTTGGGCTGGTTTCCGGTTCTTCGTCGGAGACGAGGACGATGAGTTGAATGGGCAAATCAGGGAGGCGGTGTTGCAGTTTTTTCAGTAATGCCAGGTTTTCGACTACCAAGGCGGTGCAGCCGCTGTCTTGGATGATGTACAGGAGTTCTTCGGGGTCGGCGGTGGCGCCTCGAACAACGTTGGCGGCCCCGGCCATCATGATACCTTGGTCGGCTATCAGCCAGCGGGGGCTGTTGTCTGCGAAGAGGGCGACTCGGGGAGGGACTGCTTCTTCGGGATTGGCTTCAATGCCGAGGGCTTGGAGGCCGGCGGCGAATTGCTGGATTTGTTGGTAAAGGTCGGTGTAGGTTAGCTTAATTTCCGGCTTGGTGTGGGGATCGTGGAGGGCGACGGTTTGAGGTAATCGCTGTTTGACGATCGCCCAAATTTCGGGTATCGATCGAATGGAAGTGTAATCGATGAGCTGGCTGAGGTTAGCGCGTTCAATGTCGCTCATTTGAGAGTGGGCGTCAGGTGCGGGGCGGTTCATAGTTATTTTGCTAAGTTGTGCGCGATCGAAGTATTTGGTGTGAATTTAGCATCTCTACCTTTCTGAATAATAGCCTTCTGCATAATAGCCTTCTGCATAAAGAAAGAGAATTTGACGATTTTTCCGCAGGGAATTGCTTCTTGCTTCTTCCTTCTTCCTGACATCCGTTACATCCGTGACATCCGTTGCACAATTCGTTGCCGAACTTCCTTCTTCGATGGGACTTCTTGCGGATCTCCGTTACATCGGTTAAATCCCGTAGACTGCTTCGTTGCCGAACTTTCTTCTGTTTTAGTAAAAAACCCGGTTTCTGCGTCGGCTGCAAAGTTGGTGCGTCCGCCAGCGATGGGTTCTCTGAATCGGGACTCCAACTTCTTTGTTTAAATCCCGCTAAATACCCAGGCTCAATTCTCAATTAGTTTCTCGAATTCCTGCTACAAATTAGCATTATTTCTTTACGTTAATCCTTCTAGAACGCACAGATTATGGAGAATTGAACGTTTCTAATATTTAATTAAGCTGTCTGCGTGTATTTACGGTTATGAAGTATAAGCTGTGTCCGCTTAGCTTTACATAATCTTCACAATTATGCGCCAAAATACCGCTTAATTATAAAGATTCTGTAAAGATGACCGTTAAACTGTAGTCATTTTCGCTATTTTGTACGCTATGATTGGAGCCAGCAAAACCACACTTACGTAATAACCGTACTCTGCTAAAAAAACCCCTAATTCCGACATTTTAAAACTTGTCAAAAAATGTTTGAAATAAGAGGTTTTTGCCCCAGGACTCCAACAGCATTTTTCAGCCAGCTAGGTAACACTAAAAAAAATTTGAACCGAACCTAGTTAGTTGTCGGTCAAGAAAGTTGACAGAAAATTTTAACAGGGGAATCTATGAAAAACAGTTTAGGGATACCGAATTACTTCGCTCATTCCCAAACGTCATCACCGACTGTTCAAGCTCTTCAAAAACTCTTGGAGGAAATCGGTGCAGAACAGACATTAATTGCAAAATTTAATACAGCCTGTGAAATTTGCGAGTTTCAGCTCGGAGATGAAATTACCCAATATCAAACCGCAGATAATACCAACAATTTACTTAAACAAAAAGAAAACGATAGCAATTTTTATTTAGTTTGCGAGGGAAGAGTCAGGCTGCTAGCATTAGAAGCCTCTCAACAGCAGGAAATTTCGGCGGTGGTACTAGAAGTCGGAGCAATATTTGGGACAGAAAAGCTATTTATTGAAACCGGACTGCCTTACAGGGCTATTGCGGCCGGTACTTGCCAAATTGCTCGAATTGCAGCAAGCAAATTGCAGCTTATTTTAGAGGAATTCCCCCAACTGCAACAGCACTTGCAGCAAGAATTCCAACATATCCAGCGGTTAATATTTTTCAAGACACAAACAGATTTGCGATCGCTCGCTCCCCACAAACAACAGCTTCTGTGGCCCCACTTACTTCCTTACATAGAAGAAAGCCGAATTCTTGCCGGAGTTTCCCTCGCTGATCACTGCCAAAAATCTACCAATCATTTTTGGCTCCGCAGCGGTCAAATTCAAGGTGAAGCACCGCCAATTATCGGTAGTAGCTGGGGACATTCAGAGCTTCGGAGCGACTGGAAAGCCGCAACAAACCTGCTAATTTACCAGCTTAGCGCCGAACAGTGGGAAATCGCCAAAGCCACAGTTAGTTCCGAAAGCAATTCCCGCCCTAAAATCATCCGCAAACCTCCGATTTTAAGCTTAGTAACGCTGCCAAAAGATGCCAGCTCCACCTCAAAAACCGAGCAGTCAAAATTAACAGATGTCGAGCAGCAAAAAGCTGTAGGCGGAATCATCAGATTCCCCAAACCCAAGCAGCGCAGATGGTTAAGCAGCGGGCACCCATTCATTCAACAACAGAGTGCCGCAGATTGCGGAGCCACCTGCTTAGCCATGATTAGCGAATATTGGGGTAAGAAATTCAGCCTGAATTACTTGCGCGAATTGGCAGAAATCGGTCGCAGCGGCGCCTCGCTCAAGAGTCTGGCAAAAGCAGCGGAAAGGATGGGATTCCAAACCCGTCCTGTGCGAGCTTCTTTAACTCCGCTGCGCAATCAAAATCCCTGGATCGCTCACTGGCAAGGCAATCACTACGTTGCAGTTTACCGCTTTAAAAATCAACAGGTTTTAGTTGCCGATCCGGCGGCAGGAAAGCGGTGGATGAGCATTAAAGCTTTTAGCGAAAATTGGACTGGATACGCCCTACTTTTAGACCAGACAGCGGAGCTATATCGCAATCACAGTGACGAACATAAAGGCATCAAAATTAAAAATTTTGTCGGCATAGTCTGGCCCTACCGCGCTGCGATCGCCCAAATTTTGATTCTTTCCTTGTTAATCCAAATATTTGGGTTAGTTACTCCCCTATTTACCCAAGTAATTCTCGACCAAGTGGTTGTCAGCAAAAGCGTAGTAACGCTGCACGTTTTTGCGATCGGGCTGCTGCTGTTTAGTGTTTGGCGATCGCTGTTGGGGGCAACGAGACAGTATTTGCTGGATTATTTGTCGAACCGCATTGACCTGACTTTAATTAGCGGCTTTATCAGTCACACTCTCAGTTTGCCGATCAAGTTTTTTGAATCTCGTCAGGTGGGCGATATCTTGACGCGGGTTCAGGAAAATCAAAAAATTCAGGCGTTTTTAACTCGCCAAGCTATTACGGCTTGGTTGGATGCTTTGATGGCTGTGGTTTACATCGGACTGATGGTTTATTATAACTGGCGTCTGGCTTTGTTGGTGCTGGCGTTGATTCCACCGATCGTGATTTTGACTTTAGTGGCAACTCCATTCCTGCGAAAAGTGTCCCGGGAGGTTTTTACCGAAAGTGCCAAGCAAAATTCATCTTTGGTGGAAATGATTACTGGGGTGGCGACGGTTAAGGCAACTGCTGCTGAGCGAGAAATGCGCTGGCGCTGGGAAGACCAATTAACCTGCATGATTAATGCTAAATTTCGCGGGCAGAAGTTGGCTAATTCTTTGCAGGTGATCGGGGGTGGGATTAATACTTTGGGCAGCACGGCTTTGCTGTGGTACGGGGCAATGCTGGTGATTCAAGACGATTTGACGATCGGTCAATTTGTTGCTTTTAATATGATGATTGGGAGCGTCATTTCTCCTGTACTTTCAGTCGTGGGACTTTGGGATGAGTTTCAAGAAGTGCTGGTTTCGATCGAGCGTTTGGATGATGTATTCTCTGCCCAACCTGAAGAAAGCCCTTACAAGCCAATGCTGGTGCTGCCTCGAATTCAGGGAAACGTCAAGTTTGACAATGTTTCTTTCCGCTATTCTCAGGATGAGGAACGCAATACGCTGCAAAATCTTTCCTTTGAGGTGCAAGCTGGAGAAACTGTGGCAATTGTCGGCCGCAGCGGTTCCGGTAAGAGCACTTTGGTGAAACTGCTGCAAGGTTTCTATTATCCAGAAAAAGGGCGGCTGACAATTGACGGCCACGATATTCGGCACATTTCTTTGCAGTCGCTGCGAGTTCAGTTGGGTGTTGTTCCTCAAGATTGTTTCTTGTTTTCGGGAACGATTTTGGAAAATATTACGCTGTATAAAAACGGAAACGATGCTGCTTCTGCAAGCTTGGAAGAGGCGATAGAAGTGGCAAAGCTAGCAGAAGCTCACCCTTTTATTCAAGATATGCCGCTGGGTTATCAAACTCCTGTGGGGGAGAGGGGAACGAGTTTGTCTGGAGGCCAGCGGCAGCGAATTGCGATCGCCCGCGCTCTTTTGGGCGATCCCCGAATTTTGGTTTTGGACGAAGCAACTTCTTCGCTGGATACCGAGTCTGAGCGCAGGTTCCAGCAAAATCTCGCCCGCATTAGTCGCGATCGCACTGCGTTTATTATCGCTCATCGGTTGTCTACGGTGCGTAATGCCGATCGAATTTTGGTTCTAGACAAAGGCATTTTAGCCGAACAAGGCAACCACGACGAATTGATGGCTGAACGCGGACTTTACTATCACCTCGCTCAGCAACAACTCGATATTTAAGTCATTAGTCATTAGTCATTAGTCATTAGTCATTAGCAACCAACACAAGACTAAAGATCGTTTTCACTGACTCCTGACTCCTGACTCTTGACTCCTAACTTCTGACTCCTGACTGATAGCTTCTAACAACTGCCAACTGCCAACAGTCAACAGACTAATTTGGAGGAAATACAATGTTTTCAGAAGATGTCAAAGAATTAGGTCGCGATCCTGATGCAATAGGTGAAGTCTATGGGGGAGTAGCTTCAAGACAAGACAACGAAGCCCGAAAAAAAGACCGCTCTTTAGAAGTAGTAGAATCTAAAAATCGCTCCTCTCACAATAATGAAGGTATCAATCCTGCGAAGTTTAGGGAGCATCATGCTGATAATTGGTCTACTTCTTTGCACTGGGTACTCGACCAGCCGCCAGTATCTTTTCCCCAGCGGTTGATATTAGGAGGCATGGTTTTTTCCGTAGCTTTTGGAGCGTGGGCAACTTTGGGAAAAATTGACCAAGTTGGTCACGCTCAGGGCAAATTAGTTCCCAAAGGTGATGTTTACAAAATTCACCCGACGGAGGAGGGGAAAATTATTAACCTCGCAATCAAAGAAGGTCAAAAAATCAAAGCAGGACAATTATTGGCGGAATTAGACCCGGCGACTGCTGCGAGCGAGGTGGAGCGTCTTGATAAAATTCTGGGCGCTTATCAGATTCAATTGGTGCAGCAGATTAGTTCGATCGAGAGAACTAAACTGGAAGCTGAAGCGAACCAAGCTATTGCTGCTGCGGACAAGCGGGGGGCTGAAGCTGCGATCGATCGGGCTCGCGCTTCAGCGGCTACCGCGCAGTCTCAAATCGAGCAATTGCAAGCAGATGTAGTCTCTCAGCAAGCGCGCAAGCAACAGCTCAAACCTCTGGAAAAACAGGCAGAAAATCTGTTATCGCAACTGAAAATTGATGTCACTTCTCAACAAGCCAGGCGCGAGCAGGTGACACCGCTGCAAAATAAGAGTCAAGATTTGTTGGCACAATTGCAAGCAAAAGTGGGGGCTCACAAAGAGCGGATAGGGCGGCTCAAACCTTTGGTAGATGAGGGAGCGCTGTCAAAAGATGTATTGTTTCAAGCTCAGGAAGCTCTGCGAGAAAGTGAAAATGCCGTTATTAGAAGCCTGTTGGGGGAAAAAACTCAGGCTGACGATCGAGTATTTGAGGTCGAGCAAACCGTGCGCGACAGGCAAAGTGCTGCCCTCAGGAGTCAACTTTCTGATACAACTCAGGTTAAGGAAAAGCTGTTTGAAGTCGAGCAAGGTTTGCGCGATCGAACTAGCGCCATTTCTCAAGCCCAAGGTGAATTAACTCAACAATTGGCAGAAGTCGATCGACTGCAAGCAGAAGCCTCCAGCAAACAAGCCGCAGCGCGCCAAATGCAGTTGGAAAAAGAGCAAAAAATTCAGCAGTTGGAAATGGAATTAAATCAACTTAAATCCAAAATTGCCGAAACCCAAACCCTGCTCGCTCAAGCAAAAAATAAGCTCAAACAAAGATTTATCTACGCACCCGTCAGCGGAGTGATTTCCGCGCTCAACATTCACAACACCGGCGAAGTCGTGCAACCGGGTCAAACTATTGCAGAAATGACTCCGAATCAGGCTCCTCTGGTGCTGGAAGTCAGTTTGCCGAACCGAGAAGCAGGATTTGTCAAAACCGGAATGCGGGTACAAGTCAAATTCGATGCTTTTCCCTATCAAAATTACGGTGTGATTCCGGGAAAAGTTGTATCAATTTCGCCGGATGCCAAAACAGACGAGCGATTGGGTGTTTTTTACCGGGTGGAAGTGAGTATCGATCGAGACTCAGTGAAAGCCAACAATCAAACCTGGAAACTCAAAGCTGGCCAGACAGCTACTGCGGAAATTGTCATCCGCCAGCGCAGCATAGCCGACATTTTGCTCGATCCCCTCAAGCAACTACAAAAAGGCGGCATGAGTTTGTAGAAATTAGTCATCAGTCATCAGTCATTAGTCATTAGTCATTAGTTATGAATCAGTTAACAGTTAACAGTCAACAGTCAACAGTTAACAGTCAACAGTTAACAGTTAACAGTCAACAGTCAGCAGTCATTAGTCAACAGTCAACCAATTTACACAAAACAGGATAAAATAATGAATTCCCAATTTCACCATTCTGCCAATAATTCCCAAGTGGGAATTAAACCCGAACAATTGGATGAAATAATTGCAGCGATTCTGGCAGGAAAGTATTCTTGGGCTTGTTTTTTACTTTTGCGGTGCACGGGTTACAACCCTCTCGACTATATCCCTTACCGTACTTCCAACCGCTTGCTGAAGGAAAACAGTCAAACGAGGAAATCGGAAACTCAGCCGGCGCTGAGCAAAATAGCGGATTTAGATTATGTGGAAGTGGTGAGGGAGAAACGAGCCGGAGTTCGAGGGGGTGATGCCATTCACATTGGTAGGGAGTTGCACTCAGATATCGCAGGTTTTGTAGCTGAAGTCGGCGGTCCAGGTTCAAATATCTCGGCGCTGGCGGTTGAGGTTGAAAATCAAGGATTTTTTGCTGGATTTAAGACGCGCTGGTTTAATTTTGCGGGCAAGTAAATTAGTCGATGACCGACAACCCGATTGCGGGCGTTGGGTGTACCAATTTTTTGGTTGACTCACCGCGGGCGATCGGGTTTTTCAGTATCTAACATCCGCGCTTCCGATAAATCTGCCAAAATGGCAACATTAGCCAAATTAATTACTTTATACTAAGAAACCGGATTTTAGCTATTGTGCATTTATAGTGCTTTTCAATCGAGTATAATACAGTTTTTCCTCTGTTTATGCAATGCAAGCCTTAATCCAGTCTATTGAGTAGTCTACCTTTTTTGTTTTCTTTCCCGGTCAAAATTAATCTGCCAAAATGGCAACACAGGTCTGATTAACCTAGCTATATTAAATACAGAACAACCACAGGTTGCTTCTAGCAAACAACTGCCAAATAAAAAGGATAAAAGCCATGATTATTTCCGATTTGAACTACTTGGAAACTGCTGAAACTTCTGGTGTAGTTGGTGGTATCTTTTTCGGCAACCTCGACTCCTATGTGAAGGCAAATCTAGATGTTAAGGAACGCTTTGACGTGCAGAAGCTTTACAAGCAATATGTTGACGTTAAGGGCAATCTAGCGACCGCTCAATCTGAAGCTTTTGGGAAAAATACCTCGACCCAAATCTTTACTACTGTTGTAGAAGGTCAGTATTCTGCCTCCACTGGATTTTCGGCTGCTAGCTAGCATATAACTCCAATTCATCAAATCACGTGGCAATTGGAATAAGTAGGTCGGCAGAAAAAATCATAACTATTTGGTAGTAGGGCTTCAGCCGTCAAGCCCTACAAAAAACCTAATACAGAGACTTTAGGTTTCCTTACAGAGTTTGGTTAATTTTCACCGACTTACTTAGGTGATTTATGTAATTGATTACTTCGCTTTTGAAAAAGTCATCAACTACATAAATCTTGTTTCAATTCGAGCCGTAGGCAAATAGCGTCTACGGCTCACAAATTTATGGTTGAGCCAGTTTTTTAATCAATAAGAATCGGTGTTAAACTCATGACTGACTGTAAAGTTGTTGTCAAACGCATAGTCTCGCCCGATGGTAAAGTTATTGCTGAGGCTAAAAGTGTAGTCGAAGCATCTGGCGACGATCGAGGTGAAATTAGTCAAAGTGTTTCTGTAAAGGTTTCATCTGCTAATAGCTCCAGCAGTTACGCAAAATCCAGTTCTAGTAGTTTTGCATCATCTAGCTCTAGCAGCACTTCATCAACATCTAGTTGCTCTAGTATATCTTCAATTTAATGAATTTAGTTTGCTAAAAACTTCTCGTGAGGCAGCCAGGAAATATTGTTTAATCATCTCTGACTTAAGTTATTTATTGACCTCTGCGTCACGGGTACGAGCGAGTTCCAGCCGAGGAAAGAGGAGATCGCCCCAACTCGCTCAATGCCAATTCTAATTAGTTCCTCACCATTGAATTGGGTGGTGTTCGATCGCGATCGCCCTGCACCTGCGATGACTCCGCATCCATTCGATCGCGATCGTATTCAAATCTGCCAAATCCGTCGCCTTCCAAGCTGCTGCAAGCCCCTCGACCCGCCGTTCCAAGTCCCCTCCTATCCGCTCGAACACAGTCATCAAACTGCTGCCAAACCCGGCTGTGTTAATAACAATTCAGCAACCCGAGCAGGCGTGTGTCGAGCAACGCTCAACACCAGCAAGGACGCGCCGGCATACAAAGAGTGTAAAAATTTAAAACTTGCGTAAGTCCTATAATTTCAAACAAATCTGCCAAATTGGCAACATACCTCTAATTAGTCCAGATATATTTAGGTAAACCGCAAGAAAACAACGTTTTTGCTCATCTTTAGCAGTCCGCCCTAATATTTTTTGAGTACGGGCGAGTGCAAGGAACGTGCAGTTTAAATTTAAACAGGACTTTTGAGAGTGATGGTGATGGCTAAATCAAATGCGATTGGCAAGCTGTACCGATCGCGATCGCCCAGATTGGTATTGATAACAGTGTTGTCCCGTCCTACTTTCGGGATAGACAAAGGTTCATTTATTAAAAACATTTCAGTTTTTAGTGTGAAGTCAAAAGCAATTGCTTCACACGTTTTAAAAGTATACATTTGCATTCATTGAAATGCGCAGTGTCGGCGATCGTGCAAGTGCTTTTCGTCTTTACAGGTCAAAGGAGATAAATCGCGATGCCTCCATTAGATTCATTAGCTCCTGAGCCCTTAAATAATAATATTGTTGGAAACAGCAATAGTTTAAATACCTTGAATTTGTTAGCGAATAACCCTGGTGGCGGCAGCAGCAGTTCCAGCAAGTCTAGTTCCTTTGTCGATAGCAGCGGTGCAGGCAGTACCAGCAGCGGGACAGCGGCTTCTCCGACAGGGAGCAGTACCAGTAGTGAGACTGCTTACGCTGCGGGGGCTACATCTAGCAGTGGCAGCGCGGCAGCGAGTGGTTCTACAGTCGCGCCCCCAAGCACTAGCGCCACAGCGCCTGCGCCTGCGCCAACACCCGCACCGTCAAATAATGACGGTGCAACGCTCACCCCGCTGACTGGCGGCACTTCTAGCAATTCAAGTCCTTCTAATTTCTCTCTAGACAGTACGGTTACTGGCGGGGAAAGTACGATAATTTCTGAGCCAACAGATAACAGTAACAGCAATAATTCGATCGCACTTCCCGGTAACAATGCCAACAGCAATGCTGAGACAACGCCGCCTCCTGAAGTTACAGCCCCAGAAAACAATTCTGCGGTATTAACTGTCACTTACGACAGCAACGGCGACGGATATTGGCTAGGCACCAGCGGCAGCGATGTGATTACTTGCGGTAGGGGGAGCGATCGAATTTTTGCAGGAAGCGGCGACGATATTGTCAAAGGTAACAGAGGTAACGATGCGATCGATGGAGGCGATGGAAACGACACTTTGCGGGGAGGAAAAGGTCAAGATTTGCTGATGGGCGGCAACGGCGACGATTTTCTTTGCGGCAACTTTGGCACCAATACATTGATTGGAGGTAGCGGCGCTGATACCTTTGCATTTCAACCCGAAACAGCGAGTGCAGCAGCTAATCCATTTTTAGCAGATCGAGTCGTTGATTTCAATTCCGCTGAAGGCGATCGAATTGGGCTGACAGGGGGACTTTCGGTAGCAGACTTGACACTCATCGCGTTTGATACTGACGGTGACGGTACGGCAGACGCGACTCTCGTCAAGTTTAGTTCAAATAATGGCGATCGAATTTTAGCTGTTGTTTTGGGAACAGTTAACGCAGCGGGTGCAACAACGTTGAGCAATGCTGATTTTATTAGTTTGCCAAATGAAATCTTGTAGCTAACTGTTAACCGTTAACACCAACTACCCTGCAGAAAGCGTCGGGGGATAAAGTTAATAAATTTATATAGGTTGAGAGAGAAAGATGAAGGACTTTTACGGGCCATTGATTGAAGTAAGTGAAATCATCGAACTACTCAGACAAGAGCAGCAAATAAAGACATTTAGTCAAAAGGTTTTGCAGAAAAAAGTTATTGAGAAAGCAGCCCGGGAACGGGGGTTAACTGTGACTCCCGAAGAAATTCAAGCTGTGGGCGACCAACTCCGCCGCGAGAAGCGTTTGGAGAAAGCGGCGGATACGATTGCTTGGCTGGTGGATCAGATGATTTCCGTTGAAGATTTAGAAGCCGGCATTCGCGATCGGCTCCTCACCCAAAAACTAGCCGAACACTTGTTTAGCAAAGAAGTAAATAAGATTTTCGTTCAAAACAAATTGCAATACGACCAAATAATTCTTTATCAAATAGTTGTTGCCAAGCCGCAGCTTGCTCAGGAACTATTTTATCAAATTCAAGAAGGAGAAATCAGCTTTTTTGATGCCGCTCACTTTTACGACATTGACGAAAACCGCCGGCATTTATGCGGTTGCGAAGGCAAGGTTTATCGGTGGGGTTTAAAACCAGACATAGCCGTCGCCGTATTTAGCGCTCAACCCGGAGAAGTGATTCGTCCAATTCAAACTGAGCGAGGATATCACTTGTTCCTAGTTGAAAAGTTTCTCCCGGCGGAATTAACCCTTGAACGCTATCAAGAAATATTGCACAATATGTTTAACGAATGGCTGGCTAACGAAGTCAACTATTTATTGTACAATGCTAAAGTGTAGAAACTTAATTTCTAGCCCTCCAAAACCCCTATATATAATTTTGCCTAAACCAAGTACAATGCTAAAATTTAGGGTGCTTCTGGGCTCGCAGAGAGACCTAATATCGTTTCCGGCTGCATCAATATTATTCAATTCTTGGGGCGGGGCGTGAGTGTAAATAGTCTCATGCTTGTGGATTTAAATATTGCTCCCTCTCAGGCACCCTATTAGTTACCTAAAAAGTGGTTGGATGAGGTACTTATAGATCAATAAGGTTCAGTTAAAAAGGTTATTTATCGCCCTCGCAACTGCGCGAAGCATAGCGAACAATGACACGCTTAGCTAAGCCAAGCTTCTGACTTATAGCGCTCTTAACATTACTTTGGAAGTTTGAGTTTTGCAACTCCATATACGCCAGCTAGCAAAACCAAATAGAAAAAATATATCGGTTAAAAACGCCACTTTAATATATTATCCCAAAAGCTACTTTTTTAATTTTCATTTCTCCCTCCCATCAATCATCTGCGTCCACCAGAGTTCATCTGCATACATCTGCGGTTAAAAACCGACATAATTTTGCCGCCACCAAGCCCGAACAAACTTAATCTCCTCAAATGTATAACGTTCTTCCAAAAACTCATAAATTGCTCTCAGCTTCTCATCCCCCATAACTTCAATTGCGTACACTATCGCCTGCTGGCGTTCCGGTTCAACCAACAAATTTATATCAACTTCCCGTCCCATTTCCATCAATTCTATCAGATGCCCAGAAATAGTATTAGGACTCATACCCCGCGCATTGGCTATTCCTTGAACTGTCAAACCTTGTCGGTATAATTCCCAGGTTTGCATCTGAGAATAAGAAGCAACGTTAGAAAGATTGGGAAGATTAGCAACATCAGAAGATGCAGCACCAGTTGGCAATCCTTGTTCTTGGCAAAAACTGCGAATTGCCTCCAAGAAAACCTTGCCGTATTTATCTCGCTTGTTGCTACCAACGCCGTAAACCTCCTCGAATTCAGTGAGATTTTGCGGGCGTTTTTCTGCCATGTCTCGCAAGCTTTTATCAGCAAAAACTACGTAAGGCGGCACAAATTGTTCGTCGGCAATTTGCTTGCGTAGCGTCCGCAGTATGGTAAATAAACCTTCGGATTCTACTGCCAAAGAACGAACTTTCCCCTGTACTTCCCGCTGCGGTTCAATAGCGATTTCAACTGTGCGCTGGCGTTTCATAATTTCCCAACTTTTTTCATTCAGTTTCAAAATGGGAAAGCCGTCTGTTTTTTCGTCTAAAAAACCTTGATTTAACAGCGTCCTGCTCAATTTTTTCCATTCATCAGCACTTCTATCTTTGCCAATTCCGTATGTAGAAAGTTGGTGGTGCTGGTATTGCAATACTTTTTGACTTTTTGAGCCTCGCAGCACGTCAATAATATGATTCATGCCGAATTTTTCTTGGCATCTCGCGACGCAAGAAAGAAATTTCATTGCCTCAATCGTCCAATCTTCTACTGGTTTTTGGTCGCAACAGTTATCGCAATTGCCACAATTTCCGGGAAATGAATCGCCAAAATAACTTAACTGAACTGTGCGGCGGCAATCGCTGGAGTCTGCATAGTTAATTACTCGCCGTAACTGTTGGCGGGCAATTCGCTGTTCTTGCGGATCAGGTTTTTGCTCGATTATGTATTCGATGGTTTTGACATCGCCGTAGCCGAAAAATAAGCTGCAATGGGCGGGTTCGTTGTCTCGGCCTGCGCGGCCAGATTCTTGATAGTATCCTTCGAGATTCTTGGGCAAGTCGTAGTGAATTACAAACCGCACGTCTGGTTTGTTAATGCCCATACCAAAGGCAATTGTTGCTACCATTACTTGCACGTCGTCGCGAATGAAGCGGGTTTGATTGGTGGCGCGATCGACATCGTTCATGCCGGCGTGGTATGGTAAGGCTTGGACGCCGCTTTGTTGCAGTTTATAGGCAACTTCGTCAACTTTTTTGCGGCTGAGGCAATAGATAATTCCAGAACCGCCTTTTTTTTGGATGATTTGCAAAACTTCGGCAAAACTGTGTTTGGTTTTGGGGCGAACTTCGTAGTATAAATTGGGGCGGTTGAAGCTGGCGACGTGGATGTAGGGATTTCGCAGAGTTAGCTGCTGGATAATGTCTTGGCGGACGCGCTCGGTGGCGGTGGCGGTTAGCCCCATAATGGGAATGTCGGGATATCGATCGCGCACTCGCTGCATTTGCCTGTATTCTGGTCGAAAGTCGTGTCCCCATTCCGAAACGCAGTGGGCTTCGTCGATCGCAAATGCCGAAATTCCTAACTTATTTGCTACTATATCTAAAAACGGTAAAAATCTCTCGCCGAGCAAGCGTTCTGGTGCAACGTAGAGCAATTTAATCTTACCTTCGAGAATCGCTGTTTCGCGCGATCGGGTTTCCTGACTGCTCAAAGTGCTGTTGAGAAAAGTCGCCCCAATTCCATTATCCTGCAAAGCTTCCACCTGGTCTTGCATCAGAGCAATTAACGGCGAAACAACCACGGTCAATCCCGGTTTCAACAGTGCCGGTAATTGAAAACACAAAGACTTGCCACCGCCAGTCGGCATGACAATCATCATATCCCGTTTTTGTAAAGCAGCTTCGACAATTTCCTGCTGCCCCGGGCGGAAAGAGTCATAGCCAAAAAAATGTTTTAGAGCTTGTTCGAGGGACAGCGGCACAGAAGATATTGGCGGATTCGACCCTAACATTTGCAGTAGTTGGTTGTTGGCTTCAACACTATTCTATGCTTTTTGAGCACCAATACAGTTACAATAATTGAGAATCTCATTTTAAGCAGAGAAACTGATGCCGAAAGCAATTTGGAATGGTGCCGTCCTGGCCGAAAGCGACAAATGCGAAGTCGTAGAAAACAACTATTACTTCCCCCCGGATGCCATCAAACGCGAGTTTTTCAAGGACAGCAGCACTCACACTACTTGCGGTTGGAAAGGTGTTGCTAGTTACTACAGTGTCGAAGTCGGCGGACAAGTTAATAAAGATGCTGCTTGGTACTATCCTACTCCGAAAGATGCTGCTAAAAATATTGCAGGATATATTGCTTTTTGGAAAGGAGTTAAGGTAGAGGCTTAAAGCAGTTTTGAGTTAAAAAATAGGGGCGGCTTTTGTGCGACTTTGGCGCTTAAGCCGCCCCTTTAAATTTTAGTCTTTTTCCCAAACGGCGACAGCTTCCCATCCCAAACCGCGACGAACAACAATCGGTTCGCTTTTTGTTAAATCAAGAATGGTAGAAACTTGATATCCCGGATCGGAACCGTCATCGACAATGACATCTACTAACTTTGACAAACAGTCAAAAAGTTCAGCTTTGCCAAAGCTTTCTGCTTTTGCTGCAGACACCGGTGCTGCACCTTCATCGTCAGTGGTAATGTGAGCGGAAGTTGAAATAATCGGATTTCCCAAGGCTTCCAACAGTGTAAAACAAAGCCGGTGGTCGGGAACGCGAATTCCCGTGGTTTTGCGTTTTGGGTTCATTACCAGCCGCGGCACTAACTTGGTAGCTGGCAGCAGAAATGTGTAAGATCCGGGAATTAATCGCTTGATAATTCTGTATGCTTCATCGCTGACGGCAGCATAGTCGGTAATATTTGACAGAGAGGAACACAAGAACGTTAAAGGCTTATCATTAGATAGTTGCTTGATCTGCCTGACTCGTTCTACAGCAGACTTGGAGTTGAGATCGCAGCCGATCGCGTAAACTGTATCTGTCGGATAAAGCATCACTGCCCCATCTTTCAGAGCTTTTGTAATCTTCTCGATCCGGTCTTTTTGGGGTGCAACTGGATGCACTTCGTAAATAGTTGCCATGTTAAGCTATTGCAGGCTAAGTGGGCGATCGAAATATCGAGTGAAACAATCAATGCTAAAAATTAATTGTTAACAATGAATAAAATAGCTTATTTTGACTGTCCAACCGGCATTGCTGGCGATATGTGCATTGGAGCTCTCGTCCACGCCGGAGTTCCTTTAGACTACCTAATCGAAAAACTCAATTTGCTCGGCATTTCGACAGAGTACCAGTTGTGGACGGAATTAGTCCACCGGAATACTCAACAAGCAACTAAATTTTATGTCGATTTAGCTGCAGATTTGTGGTTAAAACCAAAAAATTCCGCTACCGAACTCGATCCCTCGGAAACGGAATCCCCGACTTTTGACGCCCGCCACCACCATCATCACGGGGAAGAACATTCTCACAGTCACGGCGAAGTAGATGCGGAAATTAGCCACACTCATCACCGCCATTTGCCCGAAATCAAGCAGATTATCGTCTCTGCAAAATTGCCTCCGCGCGTGGAAGCCTGGAGTTTGGCCGTATTTGGAAAATTAGCAGATGCAGAAGGTGCCGTACACGGTATCCCCGCAAGCGAGGTTCACTTTCACGAGGTGGGGGCGACGGATGCAATTATTGATATTGTCGGTACTTGTTTGGGTTTGGATTGGTTGAATATTGACGAATTTTACTTTTCGGCGATGCCGACTGGTGGGGGTACGGTGAAGGCGGCCCACGGTAAGTTAGCGGTGCCGACGCCGGCGGTGATGCGGTTGTGGGAAACGCACCGAGTGCCGGTTTACAGCAACGGGATCGATCGCGAATTGTGCACGCCTACGGGAACTGCGATCGCCTGTACTCTCGCCTCCAGTTTCGGTCCGCCACCGCCGATGCAAATTCAGGCGATCGGTTTGGGTGCAGGCTCTCGAATGCTGGCAATTCCTAATATTTTGCGCCTCTGGATTGGGGAGAAGGAAGAAGGAAGAAGGAAGAAGGAAGAGGGAATAGGGGAGAAGGAAGTATTTAACCAATTCCCAATGGCCAATTCCATAGAAACTATTACGGTACTGGAAACGCAAATTGATGATTTGAGTCCGCAGGCAATCGGCTATGTTTTTGATGCTTTGTTTGCCGCCGGAGCTCTGGATGTTTTTACGGCCCCAATAGTGATGAAAAAGTCGCGGCTGGGGGTTTTGTTAACTACGATTTGTCATCCAGAATTTCAGGATGCTTGTGAAGCAGTTATCTTTCGCGAAACTACTACTTTGGGAATTAGGCGATCGACTCAACAGAGAACTATTTTGCACCGGGAAATCCAGACTGTTCAAACAGAATACGGCGAAGTGCAAATAAAAGTTGCGAAGTCTGGACAAACGATTGTTAACGTGCAGCCGGAATACGAAGATTGCGCGGAAATTGCCAGACTTAAAAATATTAGCTGGCGGGAAGTTCACCGCTTGGCGCTGCAAAGTTGGTACGATCGCACTTAATCAGGACTTACGCACTCCGACAAAGAAACCGGGTTTTTTACCGAATCTGCGGGCCACAACGCAGTATTTTCGTAAAAAACCCGGTTTCTGACCACCCCTGCGTAAATCCTAAGAGCAATCAAAGCCTCTGATATCGGTTTTGAGATGACTGGATAAATTCAGCAGATTAACCGCAGCATAATGTGTCTGGTTTGCTGTTCGATCGCGCAACCAAGCTAAAATATTGCCGAGGTGCTGTTTGAGTTGAATTGCAGTTTCAAAATGGGTTAATAGACGTTCAATTAAAGGATACAAAATCAGTTGAATTTATGAGTCGCCGATCTAGTCTTGGGTTTGGGATTCAATTAAAACATGAGTTTTCAATAAGTTAAGTTTGTTTGCGATCATTTCTTACTCAGCAGTTAGGAGCAAGCGTTCTCTGACATACTCGACGATCGCAGGCTGTAGCGTTAAACTTGTCGATGCGGTATCATTGAGCGATCGCCGATCTTCAATGAGCGATCGTTCAGCCAGCCCCTCCAATGCTTCCATCAGTTGCCGTCCCGAAACTTTGGGCAAAATTTCCGCTTTTAACTTCGCAGGCGTCGCTCCTTCTTGATTAATGGCGATCCAGTACATAATTTTTTGTTGCAGGGGTGACAAGCGATCGAACTGGCGATCGAGCAAATCCCACAAGTCGCTAAAAACAGTATTTCCGTGCACTAAAAATGCGTGAATGTCACCGCCAAAAAGTGTTTTAATAGTCGTTGCAGCAAGTTTGAGGGCGAGGGGATTACCGCCAAAGTAGTTGACAATATCTTGACACTGCAATAGCGTTGCCTTTAATCCTTTGGCCGCGAGGATTTGCTGGCATACTGGCGGTGAAACTCCGAAGAGTTTGAGCGATCGCACGGGTAAATTTTCGCCCGATCGCACAGCAAACCCCCCCGGTTTTTCTCGTCCGGTTAAAATCAGACAACTTTGGTGAGGTTCGTCCGCAACGCGCGCCAATAACTGTCGGTAATCTTCATACCCTTGTTGATATTGTCCGCTGCGATTTCCCCCTTGCAAAATCGACTCCAGATTGTCAAAAACTAACAAACAGCGTTTTTGCCGCAACTGTTCCATGAGAGCAGGAATAGAGTTATTTCTTGTCGCTTCTGAACCAGTTAAAATCGGTAAAATATTGCTGAGGATAACATCTAATTGCGGTGCTTGCTGCAAACTCCGCCAGATTGCGAATTCAAACTGAGATTGAAGTTGCTGAGCGAGTTTGACAGACAGAGAAGTTTTGCCGATACCGCCAAGTCCAAAAATACCGATCAGACGAGTAGAATTTCCCCTAATCCAAGTTTCTAATGTTTCCAGTTCCTGTTGCCGGTTGTAAAATTGAGAAACATCGATCGCTTCTCCCCAATCTTGGATGCAGTTATCTGCTTCGCTAGCGTGCAAGATGCCCGCACTGCAATGCTGGTAGCGGCGCAAGACTGCTTGCAGATTTTGCTTTGAGATTTTTTCGCCGATGATTTGAGAGAGATTGCGCCACAAATGCGAACCGACTTTTTTGATATAGTCATGTTCGTAAAGTAAGCGATCGGCTATCTCTTGATAAGAGTGTCCCTCCCAGGTTTCCAGAAAGACGAGGGATTGAATGTCATTGAGTTTTTGCTTTTTGTTTGCGGATTGTAACAGACTATCAACTAGGGCGATCGCCTCTTGTCCTTTCATAGCTTGCCAATTTGACCTATTCAGTAAATTTACTGATGTTTCATGAGTGCGAGTTGCTGTTCAGGAAAGAAAACAAATTGACTGAATTAACCGCAAGGTAATCCCTTTTATAGTTGGCGGTTTAAACCGATACTAAACAAGCTTTTGTTCGCCTTCCGAGAGTGAGAAATAAGGGGGATATTTAACCCGGATTTGGGATGAGGTTAATTGCACAATCTCAGAGATAAAATCTCAAATCGACTGAGGAATTTACGTAAGTTTACAAAACGATGTCACTTTTTCTCACCGGCAGGGCGATCGGGTTGGTTTATTCTTTGAGTTAATGCAGAGCAAAAGCTATTCAGGCTATTCAAAACTAAAGCTTGTCACTTTTTCTCACCGGCAGGGCGATCGGGGTGGTTTATTCTTTGAGTTAAGGCAGAGAACAAGTTGTTCGGACTGTTCAGAGTTAAACCGCAGATGTGCGGGATAAGCCGACTAGGAAGAGTGTTGTACCGCATCTGCGACACAATTATAAGTTAGACCGACAACTTACAACAAAGGAGAAGTAGCTGTAATGTCTGAAGGATTAAATCTTGGTCCCGACGGAATTGTTCCCAAGCAAGAGTGGATCTACCGTTTCAAAGTTCCTCCTTCTAAACGCGTTCTAATCCGATTTAGCTTTGCTGCATGGTATGAGAATCAGATTTGGATCGGTTCAGTGGAGACTGGTAGTATTCTTGTCAAGAGAGGTAACTACTATGATGGAGCGGATTGGGTTTCAGAAAATAATTCATCTAGTCAATATCTTGAGCTAGGCATCGTCGCATATCGCAAGGACTCACCCCCTGATGGAACTAAACCATTTCATCAAAATCCAATGAAGGTTCGTAGTATAAGCCCTGACCATCGTAGTATCGTAGTTGGTTTTCAAGACTCCCAGTTTGATACACCAATCTTTGGAAATGCAATTGCTGCTGTGAATATACTGGATTAGCCACACATTAGTAATGTGAGCAGTTGCAAAACAATACTGCTAGCTATTAGGATGACGATCGCACCTCATCACCCATTCATCTCCTCACCAAATAACGAGAAATGAAGGTTGCAAGTGTGTTCTTACAAAGCTTTACAAAAGCCTGTCACTTTTTCTCACCGGCAGGGCGATCGGGGGTGCGTTATTAATTAGGGATTCAAGCAAAAACATCTGGTTACACAATCACCTAATGAATATGTTTTTCATACTTCATCATCTAAAATAATTAAAAACATTTTTTTATTAGCAAATAGCAAAGGAGAAGACAAATGCCACAAGATCGCGCTCAAACTTTGCCAAATAGTACAGATGCACCATATGACTAAACATTTAGATTTAGTCAAACTTATCGCTTTGATGGAACTTACCAGTGGTAATGCAGAAATTATAGTCGGGTTAATAGATGGTCCAGTAGCTGTAGAACATCGTGAACTTGCAGGTGAAAATATCCGCTCTCTTCCTGGAATAAAGAGTGGAAACTGTACTCAAAAAAGCAGCATCGCCTGCAAGCATGGAACCTTTGTAGCAGGGATTTTGTTTGGAAAGAGGGATTCTTCAGCCCCTGCCATCTGTCCCAAATGTACTCTGTTGTTACGTCCGATTTTTGCAGAGATAGCATCCGGAACCGAACAGATACCAAGCGCAACTCCTCAAGAACTGGCAACAGCAATAGTCGAGATAGTTGATGCTGGTGTTCATGTATTGAATATGAGCCTTGCACTAGCGCAACCGTCATTTAACGGTCAGCATGAATTAAAACAGGCTTTAGATTATGCAACAAGGCGTGGCGTTATTATTGTTGCGGCAGCGGGGAATCAAGGAACGATTGGAACCTCTGCTATTACTCGACATCCGTGGGTGATTCCGGTTGTGGCATCTGATCTTCAAGGTAGACCTCTTGGTCTGTCCAACTTGGGAAGTTCTATCGGCAGGCGAGGTATCAGCGCTCCTGGTGACGACATTACTAGCCTGACCGCTGACGGCGAACCACTGGCGCTAAGCGGAACGAGTGTGGCCGTCCCGTTTGTGACAGGCGCGATCGCCCTGTTGTGGTCGAAATTTCCAAATGCAACTGCCGCCGAAATAAAACTAGCTATCACCGAAGCTCATAGGCAGCAACACACGACAATTGTTCCACCTTTGTTAGATGCGTGGGCAATGTATCAAGTTATGAAAAAGTTTCATTCTTAAAACAGGAAAATTAAATGACTCAAACTCAAGAACAGTCTACTACCCAGACTCGTGTACCAGCGAACGCCAGTATCAGCGACCAGAGTGCCACAATCGTGGTCTTACCCCAGGGTGAAAATGGAGGCTGTAGCTGTGGAGGAAACAAACAAAATCCCGAGCCTCCTTCCTACGTTTATGCGCTAGGTAAAGTTGGATATCGTTTTTCCAAGCAGTCGATAGAAAAAGAATTTGCTCAAGCCACTGGACGAGTAGACACATCTGGACTTACAGACCAACAAGCTTTTCACGCCGTTCTGTCAGCGCGACACAATCGTTACCTGGCGCGTCAACTGTGTTGGGTGCTAACTATAGAGGGTCTGGAAACCTACCTTTTACACCCAAGCGATCCTGCGGATTTTGATTTGTTAATTGAAGCAATCCGTCCTACTCCTAGTCCTATGGATCTTGATGTTGTTGTTGGTGTCAGAGGTCTTATTGCTCCGCCGGAAGTGTGCAATGGGCTTATGGTTCCCATTGTTGTATTCGACCACATTTATTCCTTCGACCGCGATTCACTTATCCAATCTATCCCGCGACCAGAGGCAATTTCCCCAGAACAATTTACGCCTGCTGCTGAAGAACTTTTCGCAAGGCTCATGCAAATGGCTGACAATGCAGGCACAACTGATGAGCATCGCGCTTTAAATTATCTGGCAGTTCGTTATCCAGCCATTTATACAACAACTGCTGAAGCTTTTGGACGCAACCTTTCATTGACAGCAGTGGAAATTCGTCCTTCCCGGTTAAGTGGTGTCCGCAAAATTGTCGATGTCATCTTTGCTTTTACCAATCGCAGTACGGATGTTACCGAGAAATATTTTGTCCGCGTAGACGTGACAGAGGAGTTTCCTTTCCTGGTTACAAGGATGTCGCCCTACTACGACCGTTAAATTTCTAGACTTTAAAGGAGGTGATGAAGTATGAGCTAGCCCAAACCAACTGTGTTTTCTGCGTAGACGTGTCCGAAAAATTTACACCATCGGTTACCAATTGTCTCACTAAGACTGTTGAATTTGAAAACATCAAAGGAGCTACTTGACATGAGTTTACCTGGATTTACAGCTGAAGCAGCAGTTTACAATACTAGCCAGAACTATCGTATGTCTGGCGCTGACGTTATTTCCACCACAGAGGTGATACTACAAGGTTGTAACTGGAGGAAGAAAATTCGCTGCGCTGCAGCAGTGGCTGCTTGCGGTGCTACCTGTGCTAGTGGTGTCGGTACCGCTGCGTGCATTGCATGTTTTGCTGGTGTTGGAGCAAGTAGTTGTGTTGACTGCTTGTAGAGTTTAATCTCAAGTTCTCCCTTTTCAGGAGAACTTGAGATTCAGGAAATAGCAGACATTTTCCAGTCTAAAAATGCTGGTATCAGAATAGATATCCAATTATACGATGAGGATTGTTTATGACAAAGCTAAAACTTATATCTCTTGAGTGCCATAAAACAGAGGATAGCTCTGGGGCTGATGAACCCTATTTGCGTGTCAATGGTCAAAATGTTTGGGGGCCTATCAGTCTTAATGATGGACAGTCAGCAACTATAAACGAGATAGTTGAATTTACCAACTCGGCTGAGATAAAGCTTTACGATCAGGATGTTGGTAGCTGGTTTGATACAGATGATGACTTAGGTACTTTGACCGCTAATCTTTCTCAAATTGGCAAAGGAGAACAAAGAGGCAAGTTTACTAAAGACGGAGCCGATTACACTTTGATTTGGGAAGTTTTAAACTGATAATTCTTTAATTTGCGGATTCATATCTAGCTTGCACTCAACTGATTATTGACAGGGCGATCGCACCTCATCACTCCTTCATCTCCTCACCAAATAACAGGAAATGAATTTGAAGAGTGCGATCGCTCTTTCCCCCTAGTTCAGCAATAAATAAGTTATGACTTCGTTAAATTTTAACCTTTTAGGTAGTCAATCAAAGGACACATTTTTTTAGCCTTGAAACTAAACCAAAATTGTCGGAACATGGAAAGGAATTTGCCAAATCTTTCCCTGGTAATAATGGAAAATACTCGACAATACGAGCCATGAGTTTTATTGCGCTGATTGCAGCGATCGTGTTTGGTGCAATAACAATAACAATAACTAGCAATGATTCAGAGGGCAAATAAATTACAACTGCTTTTTTAGTTGCTGCTTTTGCGCCAAAAGCTGTTCAAAGATTTGCAGAACGTGCGTAAGTAAAGTTGAGTTAGATGGAGGATTAAAGCAGCCGCCGCGCTTGTAAAATCTGTTGTTGCCATTGCTCAAAAGTCTCTATATTTGAGTTACCATCTTTCTCAACGATCGCCCTTATTTGCTCCATAAGCTCGATCGCCAGCGGTACGCCAAGCTGCAATTGCTCCAAAACCTCCCGTTGGGCAAAAACGGTTTCCGGTGTTCCTTCTAAAATCAGTTGTCCTCGATCCATTACAAACGCCCAATCAGCCCAGCGGTAGATGAAATCGAGGTCGTGACTTGCTAAAAGGATCGTGGTTCCGGCGCTGTGAATTTGTTGGAGTAAACCGATCAGTTGTCGGATGTGACGCGGGTCGAGATAGGCGGTAGGTTCATCTAGCAGCAGCAGTTTGGGCTTGAGAACCATGATATCGGCGATCGACACCCGCTTTTTCTGCCCCAAACTGAGATTGTGAATTGGTTCGCGGGCGAGTTCGCTTAGATCGAATTGCTCGATCGCCTGCTGCACCTGTTGAGCTATTTCGGATTCTCTCAAACCTAAATTGTACAATCCGTAGGAGATATCTTCTTCTACCGTCGAAGCTACTAATTGATGTTCGGGATTTTGAAAGACGAGTCCGATTTGTTGGCGCAGTTGCATCAAAGATTTGCGATCGTAGCGGAATGGTTCACCTTGCCAGCGAATGAAGCCCTGTTGCGGTTGATATAAGCCATTTGCTAACAGGAAAAAGGTAGTTTTGCCGCAGCCGTTTTGACCGATCAGCCCGCAGCGTTTCCCGGCGGGGACTTTGAGGTTTAAACCCTGAATTGCCACTCGCGAACCGCAGGGATATGAGTAGGAAGTGCGATCGAATTCGAGAATCCATTCAGACATATTCGTTATTTTTTACTTTTTATAGCCTTGTTCCCAGGCTCTGCCTGGGAATAAATACCGGGAGGCTCTGCCTCCAATTACCGATTACCGATTACAAATTTTCATTGTATTTGTGTCAGTTTTCATCTGTTTTTGACAACTGCCACAGTTGAATTTCATAACAAAGATGTTGCTCAAAAAGTTGGCTGGCCTCCAATCCTTCAATAACCAGCTTCTTGAACCAGCGACGAAATATCCAGCGCAGGAATTTGTGAACGGGCGGAACTGCGATCGCAATTAAATCTGCAACATAGATCATCGTATTCAGTCCATATCTGCGGAAAGTATCGACATACAAATCGATTGTCGGTACAATATGAGCGGAAATATCCTCAGTTTTGACTAAAGTGAATCCAGCCTGCTTTAATGCTGCATGAAGTTCCGTAACAACATGACAATTAGAGAACATTCCCTCTTTATAATTAGCATCAGAACGCAGCATATCGGCAAGCAGCACGTAGCCACCCTGATTGAGGATTTTGGCGGCACCATTAGCAATATCAACAGCCGACATATACTGGCTACTTTCGCTAAAGAGAATAAGATCGTAGAAATGGGTTGCTTTGAAGTCTTCAAACCTCGTGAGGTGGAAGATTGCCCGATCGCCCGTACACTTAAGAAATCGCTGTTGTTGGAACGGATCGGGTGCGAGCCCTTCCACTGCAAAACCTCGATCGAGCAAATAAGCCGCATTTCCGCCAATCCCGCAGCCCACATCCAGTATCGTATGAGTGCCTTTGGGGATCGCATCCAACAGTTTTACAGTATAAGCTTGCTGAGCGATGCGCAATCGGGCGATCGTTAGTTCGTCAGCGGGCACAGGTAGGGTTTCCCAATAGCCGTAGTGAAGGTAGGGCGAATCTGTCAGGCCCAAATAGTAATTAAGCGCTGCATTTTGGTAGCGAGTTACCTTGGAAATTTCGATTGATTTTGGCTTCGACATTCGGAAAATTTAGTAAGTTTTAGGATTTCGGGCAGAGTTGAAATTCTTCCCAGCGCTTGCATACTTGTTCATAGCACTCAACAGGAGAAATTGCCAATTTTTGCAACAAATTGATATCAATCTGACCGTTGGCGATCGACAAAAATATAATTGCTTCCTTGGGTTCGTAGCTAGCAATGATTTGGAGCAGATTTGAAACAGTATTTTCCTCTACTTCTAGTTGTTGCAAATAAGCAGTTGCGTACAATTGGGAAATAAATTGCAGATCGTACTTTATAGTATCTACACTCCAATTCACAGAGCCGTTAATGGGAGTATTGATTTTGCAAGCAACCAAGCCTCGCCCTCGATGCAAAAAGCCATTCCAAGCAGTATGTCCGATCGACAAAATATTCTGGTGAATAAACAAGTTTTGCCAGTAGCCAAAACTACCCTGCCAAACACTATCTTCGATTCGCATTTTTTTTAGTTTCCCGCTGCCTATAATTTCGTTATTGTCGATGATCGGCAAACGGATCACAACAGCAGATTATTTGTAAAAATATTGAACTCACCATCATCCATACCTCGCAGATGAAAAACAACAGGTAAACAAATCGGCGGGCATCCTGACTCAGAGATGCAATGATCTCATTACAGTTGCGGGACAGCGCCGGATTCGCACCGAACTTTCCCCCTTGCGTCTGATGTGTGTTGTTCATCAGAGCCGATCGATATACGGGGATATTACCACTATTTGGGATATTTGACAAAAAACTGTCTGCCTATTCACCAAACTCAATATTTTCATACAAATCCGCCAGCGAAATCTCCACAGGAATAGAGGTTAAAGTCAGCCGATCGCCCATACAGCTATATTCCGAAAAAATCCACTTATTCGCATCAGTTTTAGAATATTGCTCCACCCGTAGCCGATATTGATCGATTAATAAATACTCCTGAAAACTAGGAATACTGCGATAGGCAGCAAACTTTTCATCGCGGTCATAAGCTTTAGTACCTTTAGACAGCACCTCAGCAATCAGGAGAGGATTGGTAATTGTATCCGTCCGTCCAGATTGCAGCTCGATCGGTTTCGCAACCACCATCACATCCGGGTAAGTATAATTATTAAGCTGGGGAATCCACAGCCGCTGATCCGAACTAAAAGTCCGATATGGTTTCCCTTTTAACGCCAGTTTCAGCGCAACAACTAAATTAGTGGTAATTTCATTGTGATCCGGTGTGCCGCCAGCCATCAGAACAATCTCCCCATTGATAAATTCATGCCGATCCTGAGAATTGATTTCCAATTCTAGATATTCCTCAGCCGTGTAGGTTTTGGTTTCAACTGGCGCGATCATAAACAACGCTCTCCTTTAATCTACTCATTTCATTTTATCTTAAAAATTTGGCTTCACCAGAAAAGTATATTTTAATCATGCTAAGAAACAGGCAAGATGCCTGTTCCACAAAGAGGGAATTTTATTGTGGGGCGGACAGGATGCCCGTCCCTGAAAGGCTGATTGAGAATGTGCAAGATGTGAGTCCGATCGCACTTAAAAAACTTACCGCAGCGGGACAAAGTTATAGCCAGTGCTTCCTCCTTGTTTAACTTGCACTAAAATCGGCTTACCCGCCCGATCGCCCGTGGGCAAAAACTTCACATCATCGCTTGCTCCCGGTGTCGAAAAACTCGTATTTCTGAGTGCTTGTTGCAACCCTTCCCGCGTATTACTTTGCCGCAAGCCAGCGATGACAGCTTGAGTCGCATCAAAACTCGTTGCTGTTCGCCAATTCACAATTCCTCCCCAACGCTGGCGGGAATTTTCTGGGAAACGGCTACCGGGATTAGTTTCAGGATGCCAGGGAACAGGCAATACTAAGCCGTTAACGTCGCTTTGTCCGTCTTTTAATGTTTGAATGGTGTACATTGTGGTGCTGCCGTAGAGTGGCAATTTGCCTCGATTGATGCGAGCCAGAGAAATCGCACGGTCAATGCGATCGACGTGGGGTGCTACCATCAATCCTTGTGCACCTTTGCTGACAGCATCGGCGATCGCACTTTCGGGATTAAAAGAAGGGATTGAAAAGTCGCAAACAGTCGGAACTAATTTGCCTCCAGCAGCAGTAAGAGAGGCCACAAATTCATCTTTAAAGGAGATGTTATCGGGTGCTTGGGAGTCGTAACAAATGGCAATATTAGTTTTGCCTGCTGTTTTGACTGCATATTCTGCTAAAGGAGCTGCCATTAAGCTAATATTGGGTACTGTCCGAAATATGTAGCTGCCAAAACCTGATAGATTATTAGCCAAGCTCGTCGGTGTCACCATTACCAGTTTTTCTTGCTGATATATCGGAGCAGCTTCGAGAGATGCGTTGCTAGCATTGTGTCCAATTACTGCTAGTATATTCTGATCTTTTGTCAATGTCTTTGCAACCTCTCTGACCACTTCTGGACTGTTGTCATCGTTGACTATTTCTACTTGGAGTTCTGCGCCGTTGATGCCACCGCTAGTATTAATTTCATCCTGAGCTTGGGCAACACCTCGAAGGATTTCTTGGGCGACATTGGGGTTGCTACCAATGGGGACGCTGACAGCAATTTTTAAGGAAGAACCATTGCTGGCTCGGGCATTATTGAAATAGATCACGGTTTCCGGGTCGTTGCGATTTTGTTGCAGCGATTTCTGAAAATATTCGGCGGCAGATTGGTAATTTCCATCAGCAAAAGCTTGAACTCCTGCTTGTTTTGCTGCTGTTGTTTGGGATGTCACCAATATCCGATTTCCTAAACTGATGCGATTTGCGATCGCTCCCGATGCGCTCGTTGCCGATGTAGATGTAGATATAGGTGTATTTGAAGTTTTGGCATTCAATAAACCGGGAAGGAACTTGTATGCGCCAAACCCAATTAAGCCGATGGCAATAATAAAAACAATGGGCGGTGGGGTGTTTTTTTTGTTAGTATCTTGATACATGATTTTTTTTTCGGTATTTTGATACTGTAATTATTCATTAAATTACTGTTCACGTCAATTCATATAATTCATTAATTAAGTTCATAAAAGTCATATTTGTAATAGCTGTTGCAGGAAGTGCGATCGCCCTTATTCAAATCTAGCCCGCTAAACTAACGATAATACGAGAATTATCAACTATAGGACTTACCCACCGGCGATCGGAAACCGGGTTTTCTACTGAATCTGCGATGCTCTAAAAAGTATTTTCGTAAAAAACCCGGTTTCTGGGACCTCATGCTAAGTCCCAAGAATAAATTTAGCGTTGAAATACTGCGCTTAAAATGGTTAAAACCGTGCAACCAAACACGGCTTCCAATGTATATCTTCGCGAAGGTTTATAAGGGGAAGAATGCCAAACGCGCAGTTCTCCATTAAAGCCGCGCGAGGCTAAACTCAAGGAAACTTGACGGTAGTTTTCCAAAGTTCGCTGAAGCAATTGCCCGATTAAAATGCCTAAACTACGCATTCCCAGTTTCCAAGTGCGATAGCCGCAGCGGGAGTTTTGGGCTATCCAAAGTTCATCGGCGATCGCCAATAAGCTAAAAATAAACCGATACATTAGTAATAGCAGTTCTGTGACTAACTCTGGACAGCGTAATTGTCTGAGAATCTGCAAAATTTCGGTAAATGGAACCGTCAAGAGGATGAAATACATACAGCTTGTCGATGCGAAGGCGCGGGCAAATAGCAAGCTCACTTGGTATATCCCAGTGCGGCTCACATAGAGATAAAAAGTGCCGGTGCTAATGCCCCAACCTTGCCAAATATCCCACTGAATTGCGGGGATACGATCGCCCGCAACCGCACCCATTGCCAAAGCAGGCAAACTTGTCAGCAAAAACATCAACGGTAGCGACAGCAACCGCAGGTAAAGTTTCCCCGGAATGCCTGCATAGACGACGATCCAGACGGCTAACCAAAGGGCGATCGAGAATTGGACGATCGCCCCAGAAACCAGAGACAGAATTAAAAGGGCGATCGCAAAGGATAATTTGTGGGTTGGCGGCAACCCGCGCAAGCGATTTGTATAAGCCAGACTGTCAATCTGATGGTTCATTCCGACGGCTATTCATCATCAGATTTTTGTCGCTGCGATCGCCCCTTGTACAGCCCGACCGCGTAGCCAATTACGCCCGCTCCTAGCGCCGCTTGAGTCGCAAACAGCAAACTTTCAATTTCTCCGCTAGCAGGCTCAAAAAAGTGGTTAAACCAAGGTTGATAGTCCGGTTGAATTTCCGTAATCGCTTTCTCAGCTTCCCCATCCGCTCCGCCGTATTCACCCCGGACAAAAACTAGGGGAATAACGGCAAGCGCGATAACAGCAATTACCAACATCCAATTTTGTTGTGAAGTAGCTTGCTGATTTCTTGTGTTTTTTTGACTCATGGCTTATGACTCCTGTCTCATCAATAACTTGAGAGTTTCTAGCTCTTGCTGCCCGTAAGAATGCAGCCAATTCCAGACCAATACAGTCAGCAATCCCTCGCTAATCGCCAGGGGTACTTGAGTGATAGCAAATATGCCAGCAAACTTGAGAAACGAAGCCATAAAACCGCCGCTTGCTGCCGGGAAAGCTAATGCTAATTGAATCGAAGTCGTCACATAAGTCAGCAAATCTGCCAAAGCCGCCGCACAAAAAATTGCCGCACGCTGGCTACCAGTTCGCAACAGCAATTGATAGATAAAATAGGCAGCGAAAGGGCCGACAATCGCCATCGAAAACATATTCGCTCCCAGCGTTGTCAGCCCGCCGTGAGCTAACAGTAACGTTTGAAACAACAGGACTAAAGCCCCCAGTACCGCCATCACCGAAGGGCCGAACAAAATTGCACCCAAACCCGTACCTGTCGGGTGAGAACAACTCCCCGTTACCGATGGAATTTTTAAAGCAGAAAGTACAAAAGTAAACGCACCCGCCAAAGCTAGCAATAGTTTAAGTTCTGGGTGTTCTTTTGTAATGCGAGTAATTGAGCGCAAACCTACTGCAAAAAAAGGCAACGCCACCATCCACCAAAATGCCGCCCATTGCACCGGTAAAAAACCTTCCGAAATGTGCATAGCTGCGGCGGGCGTTGCCGAGGCCAGGACAATATAACAACTCAAGCCAGCCATCAATCCCAAGCTGACCAATTTCCGATTTCCGGTCTTCACGCTGAACCTCGCAGATGAGACAATGTAAATTAACACATCGGCGGGCATCCTGACTCAGAAAGCGACATGACTTTCATTACAGTTGCGGGACAGCGCCGGACTTGCACCGAACTTTCCCCGTTTCCTCTAATGGCTGCTCCCCATTAGAACCGAATCGTTAGGCTTAGTATAGTCGATCGCGTAAGTCTCAGCAAATCTTTTACAAAAATTACATCAGATTAACTAAGTCAAAATTACCTATCATCTTCTCTTCTCTTCCTTCGCGTCTTGGCGGTTCGTTCAATAAATACTATTGCCAAACAAATCAACGGTATAATATTAGTTAGTTTTGAGGAAAGCCGCAATGTTACAGTACAACTTGCCGAGGAACTTGCCCTCCGCCGATGAACTACCAGACTCCGATGAAACACCTGTGGATAACGAACTGCAAGAACTAATACCGGGATTGCTAAAAGCAATCTTGCTGATACTTTGGTCAGAGCGCATGGACTGGTTTTTTGGCATAGATATGGGTATCTATTATCACCCCGATAAACCTGCCATTGTGCCAGATGCTTTCTTGAGTTTAGGTGTAGAAAGGTTTTATGATGAAGAATTGCGTCCCAGTTACGTGCTGTGGGATGAAAATGTTTTGCCGACTTTTGTGCTGGAAGTAGTTTCCCCAACTTATCGCAAGGAATACAGCACAAAGTTGGAGGAATATCAAGCTTTAGGCGTACTTTATTACGTCATTTATTCTTCCCGCCGCCGCCGTAAACCCCGTTTGGAAGTACATAAGTTAGTCAATGGGAAGTATGAATTACAGCCAGGACAGCCAGTTTGGATGCCAGAAATTGGTTTGGGGATTGGTTGTGAAAGGGGAAATTATTCTGGGGTGACAAGAGAGTGGTTGTATTGGTATGATGCCGATGGCAAACGTTATCTGACTCCTGAAGAAAAGATAAAAGAATCAGCGCAGCGCGCCCAACAGGAATCGCAGCGCGCCGATCGACTAGCCAAGCGATTGCGAGAGTTGGGGATAGATCCTGATAATCTGAGCTGATGGCAATCAAGAGCACCAGACTGACGGACTCTGGACGCTTAAAAACCGGGTTTTTAAACCGAGATCGATCGTCCTCAACGGAGGATTTTCTGGAAAAAACCCGGTTTCTGCGTCCAGAAATGTGTGAATATTTATCGCAAAAATCAGGAAAGATCGAGCTAGATCTGGGAAAAACAGAGAGTTGGACGGCAAACATTGAGATCCAGCTCGAAAAGATGAAAATCAGGAGAGGTTATTAAATAATGGTCATGGATCTGCGTTCTTACGATGTCATCTGTTTTGGTGATGAAGTTCCAGGAGTTCTAGCTGTTATCTCTGCCTCCAGAGAATATCTTCGCCGAACAAAGCGTTATCCGCGAATTCTACTGATGTCGAAAGCAAGCTTGCAAGAAGGAATTGGCGGACATTTGGTAAGAGGCGGTCTTGCTTATTTAGATAGAAGTCAGATTAGTGAAGAACTTCAACAATCTTTAAAGTTAGATATCTTTGGTTCACCGGCGACAATCTATAAAGAATTATTACAAAAATCCGGCGTTAAGGCAATTGCACTTGACCCCCGCAAAGCCAGTGCAGCGCTGAAAGAAA
This sequence comes from Microcoleus asticus IPMA8, assembly GCF_013179805.1. Lineage (GTDB taxonomy): Bacteria > Cyanobacteriota > Cyanobacteriia > Cyanobacteriales > Microcoleaceae > Microcoleus > Microcoleus asticus. The sequence continues at coordinate 35,298 of NZ_SRRZ01000014.1, forward strand.
TGCTGGTACAAGCTGGGGCCGATCTCCTCAGCAAAGTAGAAATTCAATCAGTCACTAAGGCAGGCCAAAAAATTGCCAGTATAACCACCTCTCAAGGCGTAGTTTATGCCGGCAAGCAATTTATTGATGCCACTGTCAATGCCGAATTAGCTCAAGCTGCTGGTGTGAGAAAGCTGAAGGGATTTGAAACATTTGGTCTGCCTAATTCAGAACTTCCAGTCACCCTCGTTTTTGAAACTCAAGGACTCAGTGCAAGAGCACTGAAAGAATTCGATTATATTTATCTAAAACGCTTTACCAACCTGGCCGATGCAGAGAGTCAAAAATTTTTGCTGTACGCTGCCGACAAGGATGCCAAACTAGCAGAAGAACTCCGGCGGGAAATGAGGGACACTAAAGGCAATCTCAAAACTCTGTGGGCGGGTAACGATTACATCGATGTTCGCTCGCCGGCTCTGTCTGTAGCTTACCACTCGTTTAGAGGAAGAAAACTATCTTTTTCTGAAACTGGCATAATTTTAGATGAGGGAAATATAGCAATACTTCCAAATGAAAGACTTTCGTGGAATGCGCTTTTATTCGCAGTCACCGCCAGCGAAGCAGAAGCCTTAGCTAGAAGCGGGAGCAAACCCACGGCTAATATGCAAAGAGAGATGTTATTTATTACAACTTGGCTGAAGAGTTTGGGCGCTAGTTCTGTTACTTATGCCTCAGAGCTTTATATCAGACACGCGGGCAATGTGACGGGAGTTGTAGAACCTTTAACTGGCGCACAAATGCTGTTAGGTGGCGTACCTGCTAATGAAGCGCTGGCAACATTTAGCTATCATTTTGATGTACGCGGAGGAATCCAGGGTATTCGCGACAAAGCAACTCGTCTAGGATGGTTTAAAAGTCTGAGTTTTCAACACCCTATCTTTAATGTTGGCATCCGCCACGCATTAATTAAAAACGTTCCTAACCTGGCAGTGGTTAGTCCCTGTTCTGGATTTGAAGGGTTTGCTTGTTCTGTCGGCAGAATTGTGGAATTCAACGCCGCAGTTGGTCAAGGTGTTGGTATCGCTGCGGTTAATGCCATTCTAAATAACAAAAATCTAGCCGATGTATCTAACCGAGAAGTGAGACAAGTTCTCGCTGAAACAGGCCAGTTACCTAAAATTTTTGGAACTCCAAATAATGGTGATGCAATGCTATTGGCGCAATTCGAGACTCTTGCCAGTTCGGATGCTATTGCGTAATATCAATTTCAATAAACAATGCAATAGTAGGTTTGGCCCGGGGAACGAAACTCAACACAACAGTTTTTAGCAAGAAATGAGTAAAATTGCTATTAATATTATGTCCCCTAAAACGACAACAATCACGTTGGTTTGTAATGACGAATTTAATCCCGATCAAATTCTGAGGACTTCCGTCGTCACTACAAACCTATAACGGTGATTTTACCGGAAATTGTACAATACCTCGATCGCCTGCACTGAATTATTGTGCTGCGCGGCACTAACCTGTTAAACAACATTTCAACTTGAGACTTCACTTAATTTTTCCAGCTTGGTTTCCCGCACAAACAAGAAAAGCGGGAAAGCACATGAAAACGAAACAAGCACACCCAGAAGTACGTACAGCCCTACAAAACTTATATCCAATCGTTTTGACTCAGCGTACATCCAAGTGCTTCCTGCTACAGTTGCGATCGACAAATCTAAACTTAGCGATTTCGCAGCAAGATTAGCCGAACTCTCGTTTACAAAGTCAAGCAAGCCAGCATTGCTAAAAAACTGCAAGTTATAGTACCAAGGCAGCACAATCCCCAGAATAGATAGGATGAGATAAATGATTCGCTTAACGCTCATAATTACCCGACCTGTTCTTCGAGCAACTGTATTACCCTACTCGCTAACAACCAATCCTTACTTCTTCTGCGGGCACTTCGGATGAATCCCCCCCTGCAAACAAATGTAAGCAATTTGACTTTTATCTAAATTCTTAGCCTCCGCAAAATCAACTCCTAGGAATCGACCCGATTTACTCCCGGTCGGACTTTGAATAAATTGCTCCGAAGCTGCCTTCCCCAGAAACACAGCGCCTTTAAAATTCGCTCCCGCTAAATTCGCGCCCCTAAAATCAACCGAACTCACCTCCGCATTCCGAAAATTCGCATCTTGCAACCGAGCATCTCTTAAATTCACGTTGGCGAGTTTAGTCGAACTCAAATCGGCATTTTGTAAGTTCGCGCCACTCAAATCAGCACCGGACAAATCAGCACCTTGCCATTCCGATTTAGACAAGTTTGTCAAGGACAACTGAGCGCCTTGAGCCTTCACTTTGCCCAAACGTGCACCTGACAAATCCGCTCCAGACAAATTCGCGCTTCCTATATCTGCACCAGTAAAAATTGCATTTTTTAACTGTGCTTGCTGCAAATTTGCTCCAATTAAAATAGCACTGCTGAAATTAGCTGAATTCAAATTGCCGCTTGACAAATTAGCTTTGTTCAGGACAGCGCGCACAAAAGTAGTCCGGTTCATTACAGCACTGTTCAAAGACGCCCCGGTCAAATTTACTCCTTCCAAATTAGCGCCGCTCAAGTCAGAAACCCAATCGTCAAATGTAGCCGGACGCCTGTCTTCGCCTGTGCCGTAAAAGCGAGCTCCCTGAAAGCTGGCATTGGTTAAATTGGTATTTCTCAACTTAATTCCCGACAAGTCAACTTTGTTTAAAACTAAAGTAAACTGAGACGGGCCTGCGGGACTTTGAGCTAAATCGGTGCGGCTCAGATCCGCGCCGTTGAGCTGGCTGCTATACACTGTGAGAATTTTGCCGATCGCCCTTTGTACTGTTCGCTGGCGGGCCGCCGCTAACTCGCGTTCCGGCGCTTTGCCGCCAAAGCGCAGGGAATCGAGGTCGTTGCTGAGAGCTTGGTTCAACCGCTGCAAGTCAGGCAAAGCTTTCGGCCCGCTACTGACTAAAGCTTGCTGGATCGCGTCCAGCATGGCGCGGTTGTCTTCTTGAGCGAGCAAATCCGCTAGCAGCGGTACGGCGCGGGAGTCTTCCACCGCCCCCAAAGCCAAAATTGCCGATCGCCTGCCGGATGCGCCGCTAGCCGATGTGGGAGACAATTTGCTAACTAAAGCTACAAATAATTCGTCGTTCCGCTGCCGCGAATCCCGCATATTTGCTTGACTTTGAGTGTAGATGAGAGTGCCGACAAACAAAGTTAAAATCAATCCAGCGCTGCCGATGGTAACTATCACTAAAGTTGTGCCTGGGTGTTGGCGCATCCAATTCCACAAACTGGCATTTGCTTTCAAGCCGGTTTGCGGAGTCACAACCAAAGCCGCAATCTGCGCGTCTTCCTCAGTCCAATCTGGACTATTGACAGGATTGGCAGACAGTTCATTCGATCGATCGCTGACGACCAAAGTATTCGCGAGGCGATCGTGTCCCGCTTGCCGTTTGTAACGCCACGCAACCGCGCCGTCTGCCAGCACTGCCAAGCCGCTCAGCCCCCCTAAAATCAGCAAATCTGGAAACGCACCCGTCAAGCGCCAAATGCCGTAAGCGACGCCCAGAGGCACTCCCCAGCGCCCTAAAGTTTCGCGAATTAGCACTTGCCCAAAACCCGGAGGAGTACCAGACGCTGTGACAACTTTGACGCCGAACCAGCGTTTGGGGAGAGTTTGACCGGTTCTGGCGAGCAAAAACAGTTGCCACCCCGCTAAAACTGCCGGTGCCAGCAGCGCCCCTGACCAGAATAGATTAGTTAGGGGTGCGACTCTGGGGTTGCGATCGCGCACCGGTATGCCCAAAGTACGGGCGACTGTTTCGGATGCTGCTGCTACTGAGGGATTGAGCGGCACACTTTGAGATTCCTTGTTGACCAATGCCCCGATACTGAAGGGAACGAGGGCGCTGGCCGCAATTAACGAAATTTCCACGGCCCAAGCGCCGCACCTGCGAACCAGCAGTGGCATTTGCTTGGATTGTCTTTGCCAAGACGGATCGGGTTGATTGATGCCGCTGGGCGCGGTGGGGCTAGCCATATTTAGAAATTCCTATTATTTGTCGTTAGTATTTGAGGACTGGGGGGAAATTGCCAATTTATACGCTATGTAGATTAGCACTCCGAGAACGGCAAGAGTCATCAGCGCTGAAATTAGCTGTACGACGCTATTGAAGACTGTCAGGACAATTATCGCTCCGACGGCAAAGGCTGCCACCTGCCCGGGTTTGGGAAGTCTTTGAAACTTATCCAGTAATTGATTGTATAAGGTTCCGAGGGCTTGATAGCTGTCAGAATTTTGTGAGATCAGCGGCGATCGTTCTACTTTAGCTTTTAGTTCTCCGAACGCTTGCTGCCAATTGAAGTTATTTTGAGGATTCATAAAAAAATTCGGAAGTTTGTTTAGATTAATGTGTTCGGAACCGCCATTATCCCCTACCGTCAAAGAACTAGAATAAATGCCATTGTGTGAGGAAACATGAAGATCCATTATCCGGGCGATCGCGGCAAACTGTGGTTTAGTCCGATCGTCACCCTAGCCTTGGCAATGATTTTAGCGGATGCCGGTGCCCTTCGGAGCCAACCGCTACAAATTGCTCCGGGATTTCCCGAACCGCTGGGAGTTTCTGGAGTTTCCGGCGGCCCGAACAATAGCGGCGACTGCGGTTTTGTGTCCCAAGGACCGAACCACGTCATCGAAGTAACGCAGGATTTGCCTTACTGGCGGATTGCAGTACAAACCGCTGGAGCTCCGAGTTTGATGATTCAGGGGCCGCGGGGGCGTTTCTGCGTCCTGCCGGCGAATTCTGCTGCGGGGAATGTAGAATTTTCCGGTTATGGGGACAAGGGGACTTATGTTATTTTTGTGGGCGATCGATCTCAAGGTCAACACCCTTACTCTCTTTCTATTTCCCAAAAGCGAAATTAACCATACAACGAGATTAGGACGCTTGCTGTGAGAAAATGGCTTTTTTGCGATCGTCAAGAAGCCTGCTTTTTAACAGCAAGTGCGTTAACTAGGGATTTCCTATCAATTTTGTATTTGGTTTTTAACCCACTGGCGAAACAATCTGAGAGTTTGACTCGTACCCGCTGTTTGGCTTTGTTCGCAATATTGAGAAATAGCTTCAATAATTGGCAGATTGGGAAAGGTAGGACTAATTTCAGCTTCAATATATTTCCCATCTTGAAGCACATTAATCTGAAGCTTCTTATTTTCATAGCGCCATATTTCAGGTACTCCCAAAGCTTCGTAAGCATCGAGTTGAGTTTTGGAAGTTATATCGACTTCAATTGCTAAGTCAGGCGGCGGATCGACAGTTAAGTCGATCCGCTTTTTACCAATCATTAGAGCATAATTCTGAATGTAAAAGCAGTTGTCAGGTTCAATTCCTTGTAACATATTTTTTCGCTTAAAAGTCGTCGAGCCAAAACATTCTCGATCAATTTCAAGTTCTTCGAGTAATATTTTCACCATATCCCCAATGATTTCCTTATTGAATTCATGTTCTGGTAGTGGCATCCTAATCTCTAAAGTTCCTTGACTGTAAGCTATTCTAGAGCCACGGTGTTCTCCCAACTCTTCTAAAATTGCTTCAAATTCCTGCCAGTTAACATCATGGAACAGCACTCTCTGCCCTGGGGGTAAACTGATTTGCTTTAATTGCAGCGTTACCATTTCAACCTCCGATTTATTTAAGTTATAGAGATAAAAACCTGCTCAACAGTCAGATTAAGTTTCGGGAAGGCAGACGAAATAATAGTATCGGACTCTCGGAACTGGCTAACCTGGTACTCTCCCTCAACCAACTGGTAAATCGATACAGTAGGTTGTTTGGGATTGCCGATGAACCGCCGACCGCCCAAGGCAGCACAGTCAACAACCCAGTATTCCGAGATACCCAATCTTTCATACTCAGCCACTTTTACCAGGTAATCATCTTGCCAGTTAGTGCTAACTACTTCGACCACAAGCTTGACAGAGCTACCTTGAGAAATAACTGATGATTTTTTCCAGAGTTGCTCTGAAATTAAGGCTGTTTTGTCTAAGACTATGAGATCGGGCTGGTAGCCCGTGGTCGTTTCGGGAGGTCTGAGAAAATAAGTTTACGGTGTTACATAAGGAAGATTTAAACGGTCAATTTCTAGGTTAATTTTTCTGATAATAAAACCTGTAACTTCCTCATGGCAGCCATTTGGGTTCATCTCAACTATTACTCCATTGCGTAGATCGAAACGTCCTTTTCCATCTGGATACCATTCTAAAAACTCTTCAAATGTTATCGATTTGATTATGGTTTGAATCATAAAAATTTCTACGTTCATATAACCATCAATAGTTCGTAGTGAGCAGTTTAGTCCTAGAAGAGAGTCAATAAGGACTCAATTACTTACTACAAACAAATTCTTTAAGGGTAATTAACAGAACATGATATCACATATTAATGAGGTAGGTGTAATAATGTCAGCTAGAACCCCGACTTGTTGAACAAGTCGGGGTTCTGGGTGTGATATTTAAATTTTTTGCTGCTTGTAAAGTTCTTTAAACTTGCGCTGCTGCTCATTGTGGTCTACGATTGGAGAGGGATAAGGAAGAAGTCGGCGTTCTAAAGACGAAAGATTTCCTGTTAGCAAAAGTTTAGTATCAACTCGGCGCAATTCTGGAACCCAGTGCCGAATATATTCCCCTTCCGGGTCAAATTTTTGAGCTTGACTGGCGGGATTGAATATTCGCAAAGGTTTCGAGTCCATACCGCTGGATGCGCTCCACTGCCAGCCGCCGTTATTAGCAGAAAGATCGCCGTCTATCAATTTTTGCATGAAGTATTTTTCACCCCACTGCCAGTTAATAATTAAATCTTTGGTGAGGAAGCTAGCGACTATCATGCGGCAGCGATTGTGCATCCAACCTGTCTGATTTAACTGCCGCATTGCTGCGTCAATAATAGGATAGCCAGTTTTGCCCCGACACCAAGCTTGAAAAAGCTTTTCATCGTTCTCCCACGGAAAGTCTTTGAATGCTGGACGGTAGGGGCCGTCTGCTAGTTCTGGGAAGTTATACATGGCGTGTTGGTAAAATTCCCGCCACGCTATTTCCTGTTGCCAAGTCCCGATGCTTGTGCACGCTTCTTCGTTGCGGCAAGTTTCCATTACTATCTGGGTAGCTTGCCAAACCGTGCGGATGCCAATTGCACCAAATTTGAGGGCGGCGCTGAGTTGGGATGTGCCGTTAGTTGCGGGGAAATTGCGCTGTTCTTGATATTCGTAAATTGCGATCTCGCAAAATTCTTCTAATTTTTTTTTCGCTGCATCTTCTCCGGGTTCTATTACTAATGGGTTTTCCCAAATAAATCCTAAACTAGAGGCAGTTGGCAGTGTTTCAATTGCACCTGCTTGGTGAGCGATTTCTTGTTCTTCTGCGGTTAATCCGGTCATTAATTCCAGATAAGTTATCGGCAGTGTCTCTACTGGTTGGGCTTTGGGTTTACTGTTCCATTTTTTCCAAAATGGTGTATAAACTGTGTAGGGAGTCCCTGTACCGCTGCGAATTTCATCTGGGGCGTGCAGGACTTGATCCCAGAAATTTTGAACTTGAATTCCTGCTTGTTCGAGGGCGCTTGATACGGAACGATCGCGCTGTTTTGCGTAGGGTTCGACATCCCAGTTCCAAAATACTGCTTTGGCATTTATCGCTGTTGCTAATTTCGGTATCCCTAGACTCGGGTCATCTTGAATTATCAGCAATTGGCTGCCTGCTTCGCTGTAACGCTGCTGAAGTTTTTGCAAGCAGCCGATCATGTAGGTGACTCTGGCTGGCGCTACGTCATCGCGATTTAGGATATTGCGATCGAGACAAAAAATCCCGACTACTTTAGGGCTTTGCTGGCGCGCTGCTGCTAGTCCGATGTTGTCAGAAATACGCAAGTCGCGGCGGTGCCAAAATAAAATTAGATCGGACATTCGATTTTAGATTTTAGATTTTAGATTTTAGATTTTACAGTCCTGGACACACGCGGGGTCAAAAACCCGGTTTCTAAGTTAAGATTTATCGGTTTGATGCACGATTATTATAAGAAACCGGGTTTTTTTAGTCAGTCCTATTTAAGTCAAAAATGGACGCGCCAAGAAAAAGCTAGAAATTGATTTCGCGTCAATTGGTTCGCCAGCTAAGATAGCTTTTTCTAATTCTTCCGGGGTGAATAAAACTGTCTCCATGTCTTCATCATCGTCATGTGCTGGTGGCTTTTCCAATTTTTCCAAATCTTGGGCTAAAAAAGCATAAATGATTTCGTCGGAATAACCGGGGGCGAGAAAAAATTGCCCTAAGTTCTGCCATTTTCCCGCGCGATATCCGGTTTCTTCTTCGATTTCGCGTTTAATAGTTTCGGCGGGATTTTCATTTATTTCTACCGTACCAGCGGGAAATTCTAAAATTCGCCCTTTTGTGGCAAAGCGGTATTGTCGCACCAAGACGAGTTTACCTTCGGGTGTGACGGGAACTGCAAGTGCTCCGCCCGGGTGGCGAATACATTCCCACTCGCCTTCGGAACCGTTGGGAAGGCGGAGGGTGGCTACGTCAAAGTTAAATTTCCGCCCTTGGTAAAATAGGCGCTGTTTGAGGAGTTGGGGTAGTTCTTGACCGATCGACATAAGCAAGAAGCGAATAATGTTAGAGAGCACTGATTTAAGACATCATAGGCGATCTCATAGGATTTTAGATTTTAGATTTTAGATTTTAGATTGGGAATGACTGATAACTATCACTGTTTCGAGCTTACCTACGGTTGCATTTTTTGGAAAACTGGTACGATCCCTGAACTGTGCTAAATTTTTACAGTGGTAATTTTTGCACTCCGGAACAGTCTGCGGTTTGCAGGAGTTGGACGATCGCACTTTTTGTCACCGGATGCACCCAATCCGGGGCAATTTCTGCTAAAGGTACTAATACAAAAGCTCTTTCGGTCATCCGGGGATGAGGTAGAGTCAGTGTCGGAGTTTCTAGGATTAAATTGTCGTACAACAGCAAATCTAGGTCGAGGGTTCTCGGCCCCCATTTTTCTCGGCGAATTCGATTAAATTTTCTCTCAATTTCTAATAAATTTGCTAGCAATTGTTCGGGTTCTAGTGCAACTTCTAGGATGGCACAGGCGTTGATGTAATCGGGTTGAGGCGGCCCGACGGGGGCGGTTTGATACCAGCTTGAATGGGATTTTACTGCTATTTCTGGGGTGTTGTTGAGGGTTAAGATCGCGCTTTTGAGTGTGGCGAGAGAGTCGCCTAAGTTGCTACCAAGGGCGATCGCGCATTTTGTTAATTTCATAAAGAAGAAGGAAGAAGGAAGAAGGAAGAAGGAAGAAGGAAGAAGGAAGAAGGAAGAAGGAAGAAGGAAGAAGGAAGAAGGAAGAAGTAAGAAGGAAGAAGGAAGAAGGAAGAAGAAAGAAGGAACAGGGAAGAATGCAACGGGCAATCTATGGCATTTAACTGATAGAAACAAGCAATAAAAAAAATGAAAATTTTAAAAATTGCTGTCTTTTTGCTCGCTAAAGCTAACGTTACTAACAAGGGTAAAGCGGTTTTTAGTTAAAAAGTTCAACATTAAAAACTTAAAACTAAAAAGTCCCCGCCAGCCCAATTATCAATTCCCAATTCCCAATTACCTCTTCCCAATTAAAGAATAAAGTCGGCCTGACTGATAGAAGCGCGGGCAACTCCGAATAAAGTAGCCAGAGTTTGCTTGGTGCTTGTAAGCTGAATAATTGTACTCGGCGAAGTTCCGGCCCCAGCGGAAATGGTGAGTTGGCTAAAGGTGAGGCCGGCAGTCAAGCGAATTTGATCGGTACCATTAGTAAAATCTGTAATCACATCCCCCTCTGTCAAACGCCCGATCGCAAAAGTATCGTTTCCGGCGCCGCCAGTTAATGTATCATTGCCGCGATCACCCGATAAACAGTCATCGCCGATGCCACCAACCAGCGAGTCATCGCCGGCACCCCCAAAAAACGTGTCATTACCCGCGCCGCCCAACAAAATATCGTTGTCTTGATTGCCAAACAGCAAATCATTGCCGTCCTCGCCACTTACCGAGTCAGAACCTTTGCCACCGTAGAAAGTCTCGTCGCCCACGCCGCCCAAAACGCTGTCGCGGCCGGCACCGCCGAACAGTATGTCATTGCCAACGTCGCCCAGAATTGAGTCATCGCCGTCGCCGCCGTAGAGGGAATCGTTTCCCCCTAAGCCGAAAATGGTGTCAGGGCCACCCAAACCAAATATCAAGTCAGCGCCCCCAGTACCGCTGAGGGAGTCGGGGCCGCTGGTGCCACTCCTGCCGCTAGCTGCCCCTCCGGGACTCGTACCGGTGGTGGGGGTTGGGGTTGTGACTCTGGGAATTGGTTGAGATAGTCCTGCTGATGGCATGATTCTGAAGATGGGTAGAAATTTGCCATTCTAACTTAGCTTAAAAGCGGAAGTTATAAGCTCGCCAACCCCCCAGATCGGAAATATCGATCGCATCCGTCACAGCATAAGATTCGCACAAAAAGCCCTGCACCATAGAGCCGTCCTCCAACACCAGCGTACCAATTCCCAGGGGCGGGGGAATTTTAGTGACAAATCGGCCGAAAGCCGCGATCGACAACTCCCAAACTTCCACCTCGATCGCACTACCGCCCTCGTTCTGGCGCACCAATCCCGGCTTGGGAATCGCAGTACCCGTCAAAGCGTACAGCCTGTAAATCGGGCTGGTACGGCAGGCGCGAAGCAAAATGCCTCCCCCCTCGATTAGTTGATAATTCAGCGGCTCACCCATCAAATGAGCGCCAACCACGGCTATTTTGACTTGTTCTTCTGAGGAAGATTCGGCTGCGATGGCGGGTTCCGGGACGTTTGGCAGGGGTAGGTCAGTTGCGCCCAAAGTTCCCCCCAAGCTGGCGTGGAAAGCAGATCCCAGGCTGCAGAGCGATAAATCGTGCCACGCAGGAGCCATCAGTGTCAATCCTGCGGGCAATCCGCTGCTTTGAAACCCGCTGGGAACTGCGATCGCGCACAAATCGAGCAAATTCGCAAAGTTCGTGTAGCGCCCGAGATTGGTGTTGAGCGCGATCGGCTCGGCTGCAACTTCTGCGACAGTATAAATCGTGCCTGTCGTGGGAACAGCCAAAACATCCATTGACTCCCACTGAATTTCTGCTTGCTGGCGGAGTTCGGCCAACCGGTACGACGCGCGGTAGGCAGAGACGGCATCGTAGCGTTTGCCGCCGCTGATAATCTCGTAGACGATCGGATCGATATCCTCTGGGTGCGCGTCGAGGAAATCGCCGATCGCGGCCAACCTTTCTGCTACCCAAGGCCCGCCGTAGAGCAGTTCGGCAGCCTCAGCAAAGGGTTTGAAGTCAATAGGTGCAATCGTGCAGCCCAATGATTGCAAGCGCGCGATCGCCTCCCGGTAGCGCTGTTCGGCTTCTGCATTCCCGAAAAATTCGAGTTCGCCGTCTCCGGGAACTCCCACCCGCAAGCTGGATAAATCCGGCAAAACTTTCGTTTCAGGGCGACGAGAAAACGCATCCTCAGCGTCAAAACCGCTGGCTACTTGCAGCACGGAGGCCGCATCCGCACAGGTGAGAGCGAACACTGAAACGCAATCGAGCGATCGCACCGCCGGCAGCAGGCCGCGAGTGCCGATCGAGCCGCAACTTGGCTTCAGCCCGACAATGTTGGTAAAAGCAGCGGGAACCCGCCCCGAGCCTGCGGTATCGGTACCCAGAGCAAAACTCACCAATCCGGCCGAGACTGCGGCGGCGGAACCGGAACTCGATCCGCCCGGGATGTAGCGCCGGTCGAACGGATTGCGGCAAACTCCATAAGGCGTGCGGGTTCCCACTAATCCTGTGGCAAACTGATCCATGTTTGTTTTGCCGATCGCGATCGCACCTGCGGCGCACAGGCGCTCTACGACTGCGGACGATCGCGCTGGAGTGCGAGCAAACTGCGGACATCCCGCCGTAGTCGGAACGCCCGCCCAATCGAGATTATCTTTGATCGCAAAAGGTATCCCGTAAAGCGGCAATTTTTGCGGGTCTAGGTTTTCCAAAGCTTTGGCGCGTTCGAGGGCTTCCGCCAGCGGTGCTAAATAAATCCATACTGCCGGGTCTGCATAGCGTTCGATCCGATCGTAGACGCTCGCGATCGCATCTGCAGGCGCGAGCGAGCCGGTGCGGTAGCGATCGAGCAGCGAATGAATGTCGAGACTGTGACTGTAGTTAACTTTTTCCATAATGCACCGTCAGTCGATTTTAGATTTTAGATTTTAGATTTTAGATTGAACAATTGGGTTTACAGGCTTTGCTGGGCGATCGATCGATTTTCGATTTTCGATTTTCGATTGAAGAAATTACTTCACAGGCTGTGTTTGGCGATTTTTATTACAAATAGAATGTTAGTTTACCGCATTGTCGATCGCCTCCGCATCTAGTCTAGGGCGATCGAAATATTTCTCAAAAAATATTCAACCCTTGCCTTGCGGGTGCAAGTCTGTATGCCCGTAAACTTCGCGATTTCCAACCGCCCGGTTTAATCTGCTAAAAACCTTAATTTGACAAATCTGAGAAAAACCATTTTTTGTAACATTTTACACATTTTATTATCAAGTTTGCTGTTACCGTTTGAAACGTACCAATCTAGTAGGATTGCACCCTACAGTATGCTTACCTTTCAAAAAGCTAAGTGCATTGCTGTTACTGACAGTCTCGAATAACTCCTTGGGTTGCAAACAGGACTTATACAGACAAAAACCGAAAAAATTTAACAGCTTCTAGGGTTCCGATTTGAATCAGTTTCTAAGTCAGCTTAGACATTTCAAGTGCTGGTCCGAGAGAAGCAGACTGGTCATCCCAATATTTTATTAATTTGAGGGGAACACTAGCCAGTTACACGGCGGGATAAAAGCCCGGGAGAAACGCGATCGGTCAGCAAGACTCGGTTCGTTAGCTCTCGGGCTTTATCCTTGTATATCAAGGGGGTTTGCGGAAGCTAAGGAAGCCAACCAAGGTGCAAAAGCTCGATCGACATATTCACTTTTAACCAGCAACCAGAATATGCTATGAATATCCGATATTGCTCCCCAAAAATAATGCGATCGCCCTTGTGCTACTGCGCCATATTTTTCATCACCTTGTTTTTCGCTGTCGGCTGCGTCAACCCGGCAATTTATATCAAAACAACGACTGAAAGCGAAGCAGCTTCTTCAGTAAGTGCTGATGCAGTTAGCCTCGGATTCAGCGCGTGGCCCGGCTGGTTTCCTTGGCAAATTGCCAAAGAACAAAAGATATTTGAAGCCAATAATGTTCCTGTAGACTTAAAATGGTTTGACGGCTACTTAGAATCGATCAGTACCCTCACAGCAGGACAGATAAATGCTAACAGCCAAACCCTCGGCGATACAGTAAACTCCATATCAGGCGGCGCCGACCAAGTAATTGTTTTAGTTAACGACAACTCTACGGGAAATGACAAAGTTATTGTCGCCGAAGGCATCAATTCGGTTGCAGATTTAAAAGGTAAAAAAGTTGCAGCAGAGGAAGGTACAGTCGATCACTTTTTATTGCTGTTAGGGCTGAGAAAAGCAGGTTTATCAGTGCAAGATATTCAATTTGTACCGCTGGAAACCGGCAAAGCTGCGGCGGCTTTCGTCGGAGGACAAGTCGATGCGGTGGCAGTATTTGCGCCGTTTACCACGCAGGCATTAAAACGATCGAACAGCAAGGAACTTTTTAGTTCAAAAGATTTTCCGGGGGCGATTTCCGACCATTTGGTATTCACCCGAAAGTTTATCGGCGAACACCCCGATAGAGTGCAAGCCTTGGTCAATTCCTGGTTTGCAACATTGGAATACATGAAAGCAAATAAAGAGAAATCTTACGAGATTCTAGCCAACCGCGCCGGAGTTAGCGTCGAGGAATACAAAGAATATGAAAATGGCACTAAGATATTTACGATCGAGGAAAACTTGAAAGCCTTTCAACCTGGAAATGACATGACATCATTGCAGTTTGCGGCGACCGAAATGACTAAATTTCTCGTCGATGTAAATTTAGCAAAAACCCAACCAGATATCCGCACATTATTTGACGATCGTTTTATAAAAGCTTATGCCGAAGGTAAAAGCTAAAAGGCATAATTTAGGATTGTGCCGACACAAAAAACCTAAAAAAAAATACTTTTTATAATCTTCAAAGTCTACTTCAATTACTCGCTAAACCGTTCTGCAATTAAATCATGCCACCAAATCCCGAACCCCGATCGATCCAATCCCACCTCAAGCAAAAAAGCCTAAATCCCACCGTTTTCTGGCGGATTGCGGAAGAGATACCACAACCCCTCAATATTGGGTTAACGGTAACATCGATCGCACTGCCGCTGCTGCTGTGGTGGCTAGTAACAACCTTCGCCAACGTAGACCCCAAATTTTTGCCTTCCCCCGGCAAAGTTTTAGAGGCATTTGGTCGGCTGTGGAACACTCGCGAACTTTTGAAAGACACAGTAGCGAGTTTGTGGCGGGTGGGAGTGGGCTTTCTGTTCGCCTTGGTTTTTTCCATACCAATTGGCGTGCTGATGGGCAGTTTTCCCAGTATTCGCGCCTTGCTGGAACCCATGTTCGGCTTGATGCGATATATGCCCGCACCAGCGTTCATTCCCCTATTAATTCTCTACTTGGGAATCGGCGAAGAACCCAAAATAATGCTGATATTTATCGGCGTCTTTTTCTTCAATTCGCTGATGGTAATGGATACAGTCAAGTTTGTTCCAAAAGACTTGATCGAATCTACTTATATGTTGGGCGGGAATCGCTGGGAAATCCTCACTCAAGTTATTTTTCCCCACGTTTTGCCGGGGATTCTTGATGCTAGCCGCATCAACCTAGCTGCGGCTTGGCAATTGGTAATCGTCTCCGAATTGATTGCGGCCACCGAAGGCTTAGGCCGCCGGATCAGCGTCGCAGGTCGATTTCTCAGAACCGATGAAATTTTTGTGGGGCTGATTGTCATTGGGGCGATCGGACTGACTTTTGACTTGCTTTTTCAATATCTGCTGCGGGTTTCTTGTAAATGGTCAAGTCAGAAACAGTAAGCAGATGTTGAAGGAAGAAGGAAGAAGGAAGAAGGAAGAAGGCAGTGGTGTCAAATAAAATTGAAACCCATGCTAGATATCGTTATTAGTCCTAAAATTTACAGATTTTGGGAATGAAAAAATCAATTTTTTACTTAAATCACAGAGGATAAACTCATGTTTCTGCAAATCAACAATCTGCACAAAAACTTTGAAACGAAAAAGGGTAAATTAGTTGTCCTCAAGGACATCAATATGAGCATCAAGCAAGGCGAATTTATCTGCGCGGTAGGCGCATCCGGTTCGGGCAAATCTACTCTGTTGAGGCAGATTGCGGGATTGGACAAGCCGACAACAGGGGAAGTAAAAATTGACGGCAAGGAAGTTGTTTCGCCTGGGCCGGATCGAGGTATGGTATTTCAGCATTACACTCTTTATCCTTGGATGAACGTGCAGGAAAATGCCGAGTTTGGCCTCAAACTTCAAGGCCTGTCCAAGAAAAAGCGGCGCGAACAAGCCAGCTATTATTTGAGTGTGGTAGGATTGACGCAGTTTGCTTCGTCGCTACCGAAAGAATTGTCGGGCGGGATGAAACAGCGGGTGGCGATCGCCCGCGCCCTCGCTTCTGAACCTAAAGTGTTATTAATGGATGAACCTTTCGGCGCCTTGGATATCCACACTAAAGAATCGATGCACGAATTCATGCTGGATTTGTGGCGCCGCACTCAGATTACAATCTTTATGATTACCCACGATGTCGAAGAAGCGGTGTTTCTTTCCAATCGGATTTATGCTTTGGGCGCTCGTCCCGGTACAGTGAGAAAGGAAATGTCGATTAATTTGCCCGATCGCACTCCCAGCGTTAAACGCCACGCCAAATTCCACGATTACCGCGACGAACTCATGGATTTGATGCGGAAACACGGACAGGAAGCAGTTGCAATGGCTGCTTAAATAGAAATAGGTTTGTAATTGCACTTTTTGCACCCGCGCCAACAGTACAACGGCAAACCTAAGTAAGTGGAAACTTAACATCTTGCACCATTGTCAATTACCTATTTAGGAACGGGCAAGATGCCCGTTCCACAATAAAATTTAGTTTTGTGGAACGAGCATCTTGCCCGTTCTTGAGAATGGTGCAAAATATCAGTGGAAATAAATATTACTTTGGGAGAGGGCGGGTTGTGCCGTTACAAAATACTATTGTTTTATTTCGCTGACCTACCCAAATACATCAAGAGGAACTTATGGTGCAACTATCATCGATCGACACAAACTCACAAATCGATTCAAGCCTCGTATTAATCGAAGAAACCGTACCGGGCGGCGCGTACTGGTCGGGGGTCATCAAGCGGGGAAACACCCTGCGAATCACCGATTTAGAAGGCTCTCGCGGCGTTTCCATGCTGTGCTACAACGCCGACAATGCGATCGAACGTTTCAACGCAGCAGACACCGCCAAAATTCAATTCAACGCCTTTCTCAAACAAGGCATGGTGATCTATACAGACATGGGGCGCATCCTATTTTCCATCACCCAAGACACCTCCGGCTGTCACGATTTGCTAGGAGGATGCAGCAACGCCATTAGCAATGCCAAAAAATACGGCGAAGGAGACTGGAAAAACTCCCGCGACAACTTCCTCAAAGCCCTAAGTCGGTGGGGATTGGGCAAAAAAGATATCATGCCCAACCTCAACTTATTTACTCGCATTGCCGTCAAACCAGACGGCACGATGGAGTTTCGCGAAGGCTGCGAAAAACCGGGTAGTTTTATAGATTTGCGAGCCGAAATGAACGTACTAACAATTATTTCTAACACCCCCCACATCCTGCATCCGGGTTCAATTTACGAGCCAAAACCCATCCAAATTCAGATTGTGAAAACCCCCGCACCCGCACCAGACGACTTGTGCCGCACCGCCAACCCGGAAGCCGTGCGCGGCTTCATCAATACCGATACTTTGTTCGTGCAATAGACCCAATTCCACAACTCAATCTTATCCGCATCAATCTGCGGTGAAAAATTCTGCACTTCCATCACAAAAAGTGAACCATGACTGCAACTACCCAACAAATCCTCGATCCAAAAACTGCAATTTATAACGAAGTCTTACCCGCCAGACATCCCTGGTCTCGCGTCATCAAAAAAGGACAGATTCTTCGTATTGTAGATTTAGGCGGCAATCAAGCAGTAGATTTTTTAGTTTACAATGCCGATGACCCTTCCGAACGCTACAGCGCCCCCGATACGATCGTCAATCAAGGCAACATCTTTGTCACTACAAACAGCCAACTCATTTCCAACGAAGGGCGAGCCATTATGACCATAATTGCTGACTCCTGCGGGCGGCACGATACCTCCGGGGGCGCCTGTAGCTGCGAGAGCAATTCGGTGCGGTTTGGACTAGATAAAAAATACCAGCACGCCTGTGTTGAAAATTTCCTCGCAGCAATTCTTCCCTACGGTTTGGGCAAGCGAGATTTAGTCAGCAATATCAACTTCTTTATGAATGTTCCCGTTAGCGAAGATGGCACGCTTGAAATTGTTGACGGCATCTCCGATCCGGGAAGTACAGTTGATTTGCGAGCCGAAATGAACGCGCTGGTTGCTATTTCTAATTGCCCGCAAATGAACAATCCTTGCAATGCTTACAATCCTACGCCGATTCAGTTGATTGTTTGGGATGCAGTATAGATTGTAGCCGCGGGTTCGCCAGAGATCGCCAGGGGTTTAAACCCCTGGCTAATAGCTAAAGTCCTCTAAAGAGGACTGAATAATCGATTGCCCATTAGCAATTATCAATTACAATTAGCAATTACCAATTACCTAAATGTTTAACAAAGTTCTAATTGCAAATCGCGGTGAAATTGCCTGCCGAATTATCCGCACGCTCGATCGCCTCGGAATTGCTTCGGTAGCAGTATATTCTGAAGCCGACGCCCGCGCCAAGCACGTTTTCGCCGCCAGCGAAGCCGTTTGTATCGGTGCAGCCGCCGCAGCCGAGAGTTATTTGCGGTTCGATCGCATTCTCGAAGTTGCGCGCCAAACAAAAGCTCAAGCTATCCATCCGGGTTACGGCTTTTTGAGCGAAAATGCTGAATTTGCCGAAGCTTGTGCCAGCGAAAATATTGCATTTATCGGCCCGACTCCGAGTCAGTTGCGCTGCTTTGGATTGAAGCACACCGCGCGGGAAATAGCCGCTGCAAATCAAGTGCCGCTAACTCCTGGAAGCGAACTTTTAGCAAGTTTAGAGGATGCGGAAAAAGCGGCTGGGGCGATCGGCTATCCGGTGATGCTCAAAAGTACCGCAGGCGGCGGCGGCATTGGCTTGCAGGCTTGTTTTGGCGATCGAGATTTGGCAGAAGCATTTGAAAAAGTACAGCGTTTGAGTCAAAGCAATTTTAAACAAAGCGGCGTTTTTTTAGAGAAATATATTCAAACAGCCAGACACATTGAAGTCCAAATCTTTGGAGATGGCAAAGGAAATGTCATAGCCTTGGGCGAGCGAGATTGTTCGGTGCAGCGGCGCAATCAAAAAGTAATTGAAGAAACCCCCGCCCCTGCTATTAGCGACGAACAGCGAAATCAGTTGTACGGTGCAGCAGTGCAGTTGGGAAAAGCGGTAAATTACCAGTCAGCGGGTACTGTTGAATTTGTATTTGATGTCGATGCGAAACAGTTTTATTTTTTGGAAGTCAACACGCGCTTGCAAGTCGAACACGGCGTAACTGAAGCTGTAAACAACATCGACCTCGTTGAGTGGATGGTAAAACAGGCTTCGGGAGATTTGTTCCCCCTGCAAGAGTACCGCTATCGGCCCCAGGGACACTCAATTGAGGTGCGAATTTATGCCGAAGATGCCGGCAAGAATTTTCAGCCGAGTTCTGGGTTGCTGAATCAAGTTGCATTTCCCGAAAACGTCCGCTGCGACAGTTGGATAGAAACCGGCACAGAGGTAACTCCTTTTTACGATCCGCTGCTAGCCAAAGTAATCGTTTGCGGGGATAATCGAACCCAGGCGATCGTAAAACTAAAAGCTGCTTTAGATGCCAGTGAAATAGCGGGAATTGAAACTAATTTAGATTACCTCCGCCAGATTTTGGACGATTCCCGATTCAGCCGGGGCGAACTGAGCACGCGCTTTTTAAACTCTTTTGAATACGCACCTTTAACGATCGATGTATTGGATGGGGGAACCTACAGCAGCATTCAAGATTATCCGGGGCGGATTGGCTATTGGGATGTTGGCGTGCCGCCTTCTGGGCCGATGGATCATCTGGCATTTCGATCTGCAAATCGTTTAGTAGGAAATCCCGAATCGACAGCCGGATTGGAATTCACAGCGACAGGCCCAACTCTGCTCTTTAATGCCGATACAGTTATTAGTTTAACCGGTGCAATTATGAAGGGAACGCTAAACGGCGAATCGGTGCCGTTTTGGACGGCAATTCCCGTAAAAGCTGGCAGCATTCTCAAGTTAAAAGCCATTCAAGGCGGCGGCTACCGCACTTATTTAGCAGTCAAACACGGCTTTAATGTCCCCGATTATTTGGGAAGCAAATCAACTTTTGTACTGGGCAAATTTGGCGGACACGCGGGCCGCACGCTGCGTCCGGGAGATGTGTTAAAACTCAACCAAACTGCAACTCTGGAAGCGGAATTATCTTTGCCTCCGGAACTAATTCCCACCTACAGCAATAATTGGGAAATCGGCGTTTTGTACGGGCCTCACGGCGCGCCGGATTTCTTTACTGAGTCAGACATCGAAATGTTTTTCTCCACAGAATGGCAGGTGCATTACAACTCGACGCGGACGGGCATTCGGCTGATCGGCCCGAAGCCCACCTGGGCGCGTCAAGACGGCGGGGAAGCGGGTTTGCACCCGTCTAACATTCACGATAATGCTTACGCGATCGGCACGATCGATTTTACGGGCGATATGCCTGTAATTCTCGGTCTTGACGGCCCGAGTTTGGGAGGTTTTGTGTGTCCTGCTACTATTGTGCAGTCGGAATTGTGGAAAATCGGGCAACTGAAACCGGGGGACAGCATTCGCTTTCACTGTTTGAGTTTTGCTGAAGCTTTGCAGCGGGAAATAGCACAAAATAGGCAACTTACTATTTTTTGTTTGTCTGTTTTTGGGCAAAATGCGGAGGAATTGCCCGCAGTTCCCACCTCTCCAATTTTGCACGAAATTCCCGAATCTCCGGGACAGGTTGCTGTTACTTACCGTCAAGCTGGGGATAAATATATTCTAGTGGAATACGGCCCGTTGGTGCTGGATTTAAATTTGCGTTTTCGGGCGCACGCATTGATGGAACAGTTGAAAGCAAATCCGTTACCGGGTGTTATCGAATTAGTGCCGGGAATGCGATCGCTCCAAATTCACTTTGAGAGCCGCCAGATTTCGCAACAGCAGCTAATGCAGGCGCTGATTGCGGCGGAGGCGGAACTTCCGGCGATCGAGGATTTGGAAGTGCCGGCGCGAATTGTGCACTTGCCTTTATCTTGGGAAGATGAATCGACGCTGTTGGCCATTGAAAAATATATGCAGTCTGTGCGATCGGATGCACCTTGGTGTCCCAGCAATATTGAGTTTATTCGCCGCATAAACGGGCTTGACAGCATCGAACAAGTCAGAGAAATTGTATTTAATGCTAGCTATTTAGTGATGGGTTTGGGAGACGTTTATTTAGGCGCGCCCGTCGCAACTCCCCTCGATCCGCGCCACCGTTTGGTTACTACTAAATACAATCCCGCCCGCACTTGGACTCCTGAAAATGCAGTTGGCATTGGCGGCGCGTATTTGTGCGTTTACGGGATGGAAGGGCCCGGAGGTTATCAATTTGTCGGCCGCACGGTGCAAATGTGGAATCGGTTCAAACAAACGGCGGATTTCCAGTCTGGTAAACCTTGGCTTTTGCGCTTTTTTGACCAAATCCGATTTTATCCGGTTTCTCATGAGGAATTGCACCGCTGTCGGGAAGCATTTATCGAAGGGAAGTTTAAATTAAAGGTTGAGGAAATCACTTTTAATTTGAGAGAATACAATGAGTTTTTGCATTCTATTGCTAACAGTGCGGCTGAATTTAAAGCGCAGCAGCAGGCCGCATTTAATGCAGAGCGCGATCGCTGGGCCGCATCCGGGGAATTTGAAGCTGAATCTGCAGCAGAAGCCTCGGCGGATGTGGCTTCTGAAACAGCGGCGGAGGTTACTTTGCCGATCGGTTGTGAGGCAGTTGTCGCTCACGTTTCGGCCAATGTTTGGCAGGTGCTGGTTAATGTTGGAGATGCGGTTGCTGAGGGCGATCGCCTGTTAATTTTGGAAGCGATGAAAATGGAAATTGCTATTACTGCTGATGTTGCCGGCACTGTGGCCGAGTTGTTTTGTCAAAAGGGGCAAACGGTGACAGCCGGACAAATTCTCGTGGCGGTTCAACCCCATTAAAGATACTTCATATCAATTCCGGTTGCACCGTCCGTGATTGTTGACTGTTGACTGTTGACTGTTGACTGTAGAAGGAGGGGTGGAAAAACTCAATGGTTGACTGTTAACTGTTGACTCGATTTTATTATTGTGATGCAACCGGAAACGATATTAAATCCCCGCCGTAAAATTATTTTTTCCCAAACAAAAAGCGCCCCTATTTCTAGGAGCGCTTTTCGTTTATCTAGGACTAAAACTTAGCCGTTGATAGAAGGAGCAACCATTGCTACGGGAGTTGTCTCACCAGCAGCCAAGTCGAGCGGGAAGTTGTGAGCGTTGCGCTCGTGCATGACTTCCATACCCAAGTTAGCGCGGTTGATCACATCAGCCCAAGTATTGATGACACGACCTTGCGAGTCGATAATCGATTGGTTGAAGTTGAAACCGTTCAAGTTGAACGCCATCGTGGAGATACCCAAAGCGGTAAACCAGATGCCGACTACTGGCCATGCACCTAACAAGAAGTGCAAGGAACGGCTGTTGTTGAAGGAAGCGTATTGGAAAATCAAACGACCGAAGTAGCCGTGGGCTGCGACGATGTTGTAGGTTTCTTCTTCTTGACCGAATTTGTAACCGTAGTTCAAGGATTCGGTTTCGGTTGTTTCCCGAACCAAGGAAGATGTTACCAAGGAACCGTGCATGGCGGAGAACAAGCTACCACCGAAGACACCGGCTACTCCCAACATGTGGAAGGGGTGCATCAGGATGTTGTGCTCGGCTTGGAACACGATCATGAAGTTGAATGTGCCGGAGATACCCAAGGGCATACCGTCAGAGAAGGAGCCTTGTCCGATGGGGTAGATCAAGAATACTGCGGTGGCTGCTGCAACTGGTGCAGAGTAAGCTACGCAGATCCAAGGACGCATACCTAAGCGGTAAGACAGTTCCCATTCACGACCCATGTAGCAGAAAATGCCGATCAGGAAGTGAAATACTACCAATTGGTAGGGGCCGCCGTTGTACAACCACTCATCGAGGGAAGCTGCTTCCCAGATTGGGTAGAAGTGCAAGCCGATGGCGTTGGATGAAGGAACAACTGCACCTGTGATGATGTTGTTGCCGTACATCAAGGAACCTGCTACTGGTTCGCGGATGCCGTCGATGTCCACTGGAGGGGCAGCGATGAAGGCGATGATGTAGCAAATGGTGGCGCTGAGCAAGGTGGGAATCATCAAGACGCCGAACCAACCTACATAAATGCGGTTTTCGGTGCTGGTGACCCAGTTGCAAAACTGGTCCCACAGGTTGGCGCTTTCGCGCTGCTGTAAGGTTGTTGTCATTTGTTTATGATTGCTGTATTTGGTTGTCAATGTTCGGATGATGTTTATATTATTAACGGTATCGTTAAGGTTTGTAAAGGGGTTGAGCGACAGTTTAACTGATGACTGCGATTAGGAAAGCTGATGAAAACAGAGACAGGGGCGAAAAAAGGCGATCGTTGCTAGGTCGATCGAGATGACAACTTAAATTATGTCGGCACCAACTCCAAGCGATATCGGTACAAAGCCACAGGATGCCCGCCCGCAGCAAAATAATCCGGGTCTTGCGGCGACAAATAAATCGCTGTCACCTGATCGGCTTCAATTCTTTTACTCGCAGAATCGCCATTTTCTCCGCCTCCAACAACTCGATAAGCCGTTGTTGTCTCCACCTCATTCAAATAAATATCAGACTCTCCCCGAAACACCTGCTGAGAAATTTCTGTAGACACAAACTCGCGAGGATTCGGCGTCTCAGTCCCCCGACTGGTAACAATTGAAATTAATTGGCGTTCCCCTTTCAAAACAGTAATTTGGCGGTTGGGATTGGTCGGATCGACTTTCACCGAAAGTACGCCACCATCGCCTAAATAAGCCTTGGCAATATTCAAACCGTTAAAAGTGCGATCGGCTACAATCTTTTTAGCCTTTTTAGATGTATAATTATAACCAAAAACAATATTTTTTTCAGGTTTAAATCGCACTTTAAATAATACTGGCTGCTGCAAATACTGGCGGTTGCTTTCAAACCCAGGCGTCACAATATTTGGGGCTAAAGGAGCGGCTAAATCCACCAAAGTGCTCGCAACATTCCAATTGCCGCCCATCCAGTCGGGATATACCAAATCTCCCTTAGCGACAGCGATAGGAGGCTTGCTTTCCCAATTGGGAAAACTGGATAGGCGATCGCCCAAAACCCCCGCCCTCGCACCGCCACCCCACAGCAACACCAGCAAAACCAAACAAAAACTCCAAATTACCTTCATACCCAATTACATTCAAACAACTAACCTTCTGTCTCTCTTTCTCTTCTTTATCTCTTCTCTGCGTTCTCTGCGCCCTCTGCGGTTCATTAATTCAGAAATTAGACAACAAATGAGTTAAACATCATATTTTATACCCTTCTCAAAAACAGGCATCCTGCCTGTTACACAAAAATAAATTTTATTTTTGTGGGGAGTAGGGGTTGGGCAGGGTATCCCGCCCCCTATATGCAATTTAAAAGTGAAAAAACCTATGTTTTAAAGCGCCTCAACAGGTGCGGGTTCCCAAAAATCTCCGTATTTCTCCTTCAATTGGTTCCAGTTTTCCACCTGTCCCGGTTCGTATTCTCCCGGCTTTCCCCACTGCAAAAACGCGCTCAAAGCAGCCTCATTTTGTTCGTCCAGAAAACGGATTGCATAAGTAGTAAAATTGCCTCTTTTCGCCTCGCCTGTTTCAAACTTCACCTGTTTGATTTTGTCCATATTCAAGTGAAACTCAAATATATCGGCGTGCATATTGGCATATTTACCCTTCGGCAACTCCGCATAAAACAGCTTGTGAATTGAACCGCGAACTTCCAGCACAGCCGCGCTGCTAGTCACGATTAAACGCAGCGTTCCCAATTGTTCGCAAGCTTCCAAGAATTCTTTCAGAGTCGCAGTCATATCAATTTTGGATTGTGGATTGTGGATTTTGGATTAAATCGATAATAAGAAAATGGGAGTTGGGAATTAGGAAAAGGAATTATAGAAAAAAGGATAATTCTTCCTTCTTCCTTCTCTCCTAGATAACTAAAGCCTCTCCTAGACAACTAAAGCCTTCTTCCTTCTTTTGACCCCCTCGCGAAGTCGAAGGGTTCTTCCTTCATGTTTCGTGCAGTTCGTAAGCAGCGACAATCCGCTGCACTAGCGGGTGTCGCACCACATCCGCCTGAGAAAATTCGCAAAAAGCAATGCCCTCAACGTTACGCAGAATGTTTTGGGCAACTGACAATCCCGACTGTTGGTTTGGTGGCAAATCTGTTTGAGTGATATCGCCCGTCACTACCATTCTCGATCGAAAGCCCAGACGAGTCAACACCATTTTCATTTGAGCCGGGGTCGTATTTTGAGCTTCGTCCAAAATTACGAAAGCATTGCTGAGAGTGCGGCCCCGCATATAAGCTAAAGGAGCTACTTCGATCAAGCCTCTTTCCATTAAATCGGCCATTTTTTCAGGGTCGATCATTTCTTGCAGGGCGTCGTAAAGGGGGCGCAAATAGGGATCGACTTTTTGCTGCAAATCTCCCGGCAAAAACCCTAATTTTTCGCCTGCTTCTACAGCCGGCCTGGTTAAGATTAGCCGTTCGTACTGTTTGCTTAACAAAGCTTGGATGGCGAAAATAGCTGCTAAAAATGTCTTGCCAGTACCGGCGGGGCCGATGCAAAATGTCAGGTCATGGGTGCGTACTGCTTGGACGTACTGCCGCTGCTTGAAGGTTTTGGCTCTAATTTCTTCGCCTCGGCGTGTTTTGGCAAGAACGTCTCGCTGCAAGTCTTGCAAATCGCCTTGGCGGTTGGTATCCAAAGCTTGGCGCGCCGTCTGGATTTCAACTCCGGTAATATTTTTGCCTGATTTCCAATAGTCGGAGAGCGATCGCACTAATTTATGACACAATTCTACTTGACTTTTCGTGCCGGAAATCAGCAGTTCTTGCCCTCGCATCACCAGGTTAGCGCCGGTTTGCTTAGAGATAATTTTTAGGTTTTCTTCTTGATGGCCCGAGAGCGACATCGCGCTTTGAGTGCTCGGCAACTCTATGGTTAATTTTTCAATCATGCCAACATAAGCTCCCTCCAAATAAGCAATTAAAACTTCACAACTAACAGTTAAATCAGTCCCTTTTTGCAAACAAAAAAACGCCCATTACTAGGTAAAACCTAGTATCTAAGGCGTCTTTTAGATTTAGCTGCCAAATGAGTTTGGTGCTTGAGATACAAATCAAATCTCCTTTCAATCAAGTCAGGCAACTTTAGATTTTAGATTTTAGATTTTAGATTTTAGATGTACCTCATCCCGCTGACATTTGAGATTTAAAATTTTACATTTGTGTCCGATCGCAAAATCGGCAATCTCAAATCAAGCGGGGCTTGTAATACAAAGTTTACAACAGGCAATCTAAAATCTAAAATTGTTTTTTGGTTCTGCAGTTAATAACCGGGAGTATTTCTGCTCGTTCTAAACGTAGGTGTGTTAGTACGGCGAGGTTGTTCTCTCGGAGTTCTGCTAGCTAAGGGACTCGGCGACGGAGGCGGCGTCCGGGGTCGGAAGTCGCCTCGCGGCTCGCGCGAGCCGCGAT
This sequence comes from Microcoleus asticus IPMA8, assembly GCF_013179805.1. Taxonomy (GTDB): domain Bacteria; phylum Cyanobacteriota; class Cyanobacteriia; order Cyanobacteriales; family Microcoleaceae; genus Microcoleus; species Microcoleus asticus. Next base: position 61,473 of record NZ_SRRZ01000014.1, read on the forward strand.
CCGGACGGTCGCGATCCGGGCGATCGCGATCGCCCCTGGGCGGCGAGGAGCCACGATCGCCGGCTTCGCCATCGTATATATCTAAGTAGAGCGACTGACCCGCCGTCTGCGCCACCGCTTCGAGCGTAGTTCTAATTGCCTGAATATTGCGTCCGCCCCTACCGTAAACCCGGCCTTTGTCGGGATCTTCAAAAGCGAGCCTAACCCAGACCCGCGATTGGCGCGGGTGCAGTTCGCAATCAACCCGCAAAGAGCCTGGGGTCTCTAAAAAAGGCCCAATTAAAAACTTAACCAGTCCAGCGTAGTTGGGACTAGCTGACTGCTGTTGTGCTGGATTCAACGTTGGCTCCGGCTCCGACTTGTTCAAATACATGGGCTTTTCTCAGGATGTCACGCACGGTGTCAGTTGGCTGAGCGCCTTCTTGCAGGCGCTTGACAATCGCTGGAACATCCAGCCTGGTTTCGTTATTTCTGGGGTTGTAATAGCCGAGCTCTTCTAGGGGACGGCCGTCGCGGCGGGTAGAACTGTTCATCGCTACAATCCGGTAGCTTGTCTCGCGTTTTTTCCCGTATCTCTTCAATCGCAGTTTGATCATCTTCTTGCAGAATAGTCTTGTTTCAATTCTAAGCTATTATGCCTGTCGTCTTTCTGCGAACCCCAACTCAACCCCTATTTCTTAACCTCCCAGCAAAATATCGCTGCGATTTGCTGCCCCCAAGGCAGGTCTGCCGCCGTCAATGTGCGGTGTAATTGCTAGTGGCAAAGTCAATGCAGTTCCCCACTGCTGCACCAATTTTTGCAAAAATATATCTTGCTGTTCTCTCAAAGAGTCCCAATCAGTGCCGCGATTAATAATTGCAAACCACACTAAACCCCGATCGCGCGTGGGTATGGCTCCAGCCAAAGCAATCACGGTGTCCAAACTACCTGTTTTCACCACAGCAGATCGCGGAATGTGCCGGTGTTCTACAGTGCCTTTATCGCGCCCGGACACCGGAAACAAGTCAGCAATCGTCAGCCCAGTAGTCTGAAGGTTGCGGGCGATCGCCTGCATCATCCCACAAGCCGCCCTCGGAGACATCTGATTTTCCACTCCCAATCCCGAACCGTTAACCAATTGAAGTTCCTCCTCCGGCACCCCCGCCGCCCAAGTCGCTTGCTGCTGCACTATCTTTGCCCCGCCCAAATCGTCGGCCAGCATCTGAGCCATTTCATTATCGCTGTGGACGTTCATCTGCTTGAGAATTTCGGCTAAAGGGAGCGATCGGCGCTTCAGGAGCAAATGACCAGAAGTCACAAATTTCTCAGCAATGACGCTGCCGGCCACCGTTACTTGCGGCTTTCTAGTTCCCGGAGCCATCTTAGAATACATTGCCACCACGTCCTGAGGCCAACTGCGACCGTCGAGGGCCTGTCGAAGTATCTCCCCCGCAGCCAAAGGATCGGACTGGTAGTTCATGCGAAAATTGCCTGTCACCACCAAATTGCCCGCCACGCGATCGATACCCATTTGATTGAGAGCATTGCCCACGGCGATCGCCTCCTCCCACACAAACAGCGGATCGCCCCCGCCGCTGACCACCAAATCTCCCTCCAATACACCATTGCTAATCGGCCCGGTTGCTCGGAACCGCGTTTCAAACTGATAATCCGCGCCCCAAGTCTCCAGCGACGCCAGAGAAGTCGCAATCTTAGTCAGCGAAGCCCCAGGCATCAGCACTGTCCCCTGCTGACTTACCAGCGGCACCATTCCCGCTTGCACCCAAATTCCCTGATTCCCATCAATCAGGTTCTTGTCTTTTAAGTCTTTTAAATATTCCCGCACCGTCGCTTCTGCGGGCAAGTCTGGATTTGCCGCACTTATTCCCCCAAAAGCCAAATCTTCGGCCACCACTAACCCGGGTATTCCTCCCCGCCAAGCCAGCACTGACGCAGCATTAGGCGCGGCAGTGCCTACCCCAGCCATGTCCAGCCACAGAGACATCATCCCTGAGCTAAATAAATCCAGCATTTTTTACTCCTAAAGTCAATCGATTTTAGATTTTAGATTTTAGATTTCAGATTGAAGAAAGCGCTCCCACTGATAAATCCGGGGGCAAGTGATGAGGATGGGGAGCTTTTTTCTCGCTCCACGGATGAATCCGGGGTTCCCGGACTAAAGTGCTTGCGGTCATGTAAACTATTTCATTGATTTTTTCAATTTGCAGGCAAAAATAGTAAAGTAGTGACAAAACAAGCTCTATCAGAGTAGTCGGAAATGAGAATTGTCCGATCGGGCGCGAGCGGATTTTAGTTCTTTATTCAGACTTCTGGATTCACGCTCCTGACTTCCTGGTAGAATTTTTAGTGTTTCTCAAACATTGGTCAATGGGATCGACACGCGCAAGAATTGCAATAGACGCTATGGGTGGGGATCATGCCCCCGCCGAAGTTGTAGCTGGAGCGCTTAAGGCACAAGAAGAATTAGGCGTAGAGATTTTGCTCGTGGGCGACCCGCAGCAAATAGAAGACTCGCTCCGGCAACAAGACGCGATCGGCCGCGTCTCTACAGGTCAGCTAGAAATCGTTCCTTCTGAAGGAGCGGTGGAAATGCACGAAGAACCTTTGAGTGCCCTCAAACGCAAGCCCAACGCTTCGATTAACGTAGCGATGAACTTGGTAAAGCAGCAGCAAGCTGATGCTGTGGTGTCCGCCGGTCACTCCGGCGCGGCAATGGCTGCTGCCCTGCTCAGGTTGGGCCGGCTCCCCGGCATCGATCGCCCTGCGATCGGTGCGGTTTTGCCGACAATGGTACCGGGCAGCTCTGTACTCATTCTCGATGTCGGCGCTAATGTGGACTGCCGCCCCAAATTTTTGGAGCAGTTCGCTCTTATGGGAACTATTTACAGCCAGTGCGTGCTGGGCGTCGCCGAACCTAAAATCGGCCTGCTCAACATTGGCGAAGAACCTTCTAAAGGCAACGACGCAGCCGTGCGAACCCACCAGTTATTGGTGGACAACCCTAACATTCCTTTTGTGGGCAATGCCGAAGGCCGCGACGTGCTGTCGGGGAACTTCGACGTAATTGTCTGCGACGGGTTTGTCGGCAACGTGTTGTTGAAGTTTGCCGAAGCGGTGGGCGAAGTCGTGGTGCAAGTGCTTAAGGAAGAATTGGCGGCCGGACTCAAAAATCAAATTAGCGCTCCCCTCCTGCAAGAAAGCCTCAAGGGCTTTAAGCAGCGGGTAGACCACGTTGAACACGGCGGCGGTTTGCTGTTGGGCGTTGCTGGAGTTTGCATTATCAGCCACGGTTCGTCTCAAGCAGCCTCGATTTTTAATGCCATTCGTTTGGCGAAGGAGGCTATTGACAACCAAGTGCTGGAGCGAATTCGATCGTCCAATCAGCAAAGCGCTCTGGAACAAGAAGCTGTGAATTAGAGGCAGTAAGTAGGAATTAAAAATTAAAAATGTAAAATTAAAAATGTCAGCTTAAACCAACTGTTTTGCTTAAAAAAAAGTAATTTCAGCAGTTTAAAAAATAATTTTAATTGGTAGTTTTTAATTTTTAATTTCTCGATCGATCGCTCATAAATGGAGAGGAATGTTGCAGCAATCAGGGTTCGGCATTGCCGTCACGGGTAGCGGTTCTTGTACACCGCAGGTTTCGCTGGATAATAACGGTTTGAGTCAGATAGTAGAAACTTCTGACGAGTGGATTGGCGCGCGGACGGGAATTCGCTCCCGCAGGCTGGCGGACGATCGCACTTCTTTGTGCGATTTAGCGTCCGAGGCATCGCTTCAGGCGATCGCAATGGCAGAAATTTCGCCGACAGATATCGATTTAATTATTTTGGCGACTTCCAGTCCTGACGATTTGTTTGGCACCGCCAGTAAAATTCAATATCAATTGGGCGCGACAAAAGCTGTGGCTTTTGATTTGACAGCAGCTTGTTCGGGCTTTGTTTTTGGTTTAGTTACAGCCTCGCAGTTCATTAGGACAGGGGTTTATCAAAATGTTTTGCTGATCGGAGCAGATATTTTATCTCGCTGGGTGAATTGGTCGGATCGGGGTACTTGCATTCTATTTGGAGACGGTGCAGGTGCGGTGGTATTGCAAGCTTCAGAAATCGATTCCTTTTTGGGATTTGAAATTCGCAGCGACGGCACACAAAATTCGTCTCTCAATTTGCCTTACAAAGCCGAGTCAAAAGAATTAATTGAGGGCGTCAGCGTCGGAATTGGCGGATTTGAACCCATCACAATGAACGGTCAAGAAATCTATCGCTTTGCCGTGAGAAAAGTGCCGGAAGTCATAGAAAAAGCTATGTTTCGGGCAAATATTAGCGCTGCAGAAATTGACTGGCTGTTGTTGCACCAAGCCAATCAGCGGATTCTCGATGCAGTTGCCCAAAGGCTAAAGATTCCCCCCGAAAAAGTAATCAGCAATTTGGCGAATTACGGCAATACCTCAGCCGCTTCAATTCCCCTTGCCTTAGACGAAGCCGTGCGTCTGGGTAAAGTTAAAGCGGGCGATACTATTGCTGCTGCTGGTTTCGGTGCAGGTTTGACTTGGGGGGCGGCGATTTTTAAATGGGGAAGGTAATATTTGGCGGCAGGCTGTAAACTTGCTCCGGTTATTGTCGGGAGTTCGACCCTTGCAAAATACAAATCCTTGAACACGCCATACATAGGGCAAGGTGCGCAGCCGTACACTCTCGGGGCAGGAGTTCTTGACAAGCGCGCCCTGAGATTGAAAATCCTCTATTCTTCGATCGACTTCCCCTGGCTTGAAGGTGCAAAATTTTCTTACGGCTATTAATCTGATTCAAGTAGCAAAAAAAATATAAAACTCGTAAAAAGCGCAACTATTATGTTATAATTGTGAGTCGCGAGTAGAGAGTTCGTTAACCGAAAGATAGCGGATACCAGCAAGCGAACTTAGAAGCGGGAAACAAAGAATTTTTGCAATCACCAATTAGCAACCACCAATTAGCAGATTACCGGAAAAATGACTAAAACAGCATGGGTATTTCCCGGACAAGGTTCCCAGGCGATCGGGATGGGTGCAGACTTATTAAACTTGCCAACAGCCAAAGCCAAATTTGAGCTCGCTAAAGAAATTTTAGGCTGGTCTGTCCCGGAAGTTTGCCAAAAAGAAGAAGCAAAACTATCTCGGACTCTCTACACTCAGCCTTGTTTGTTCGTAGTAGAAAGTATTTTGACCGACTTAATGCGAGAAAAAAGCGATCGACCAGCGGTCGTTGCCGGTCACAGTTTAGGAGAATACGTTGCCCTCTACGCAGCAGGCGTTTTTGACTTTGAAACAGGATTGCGCTTAGTCAAACGCCGCGCCGAACTCATGGACACTGCCTCCGGCGGCCAGATGGTGGCTTTGATCGGGTTCGACAGGCAGGAACTAGAACTGCAAATTCAATACAGCCGAGACGTAGTGCTGGCAAACGACAACAGCGAAGCACAAGTCGTGATTTCTGGAACGCCCGCAGCAGTAGAAGATTTGCTTGCCAAAATCAAAGTCAAACGCGCCGTTAAATTGAATGTTTCCGGTGCGTTTCACTCTCCCCTAATGGCATCAGTGGCAGCAGAGTTTCAACTAGCCTTAAAGTCTGCAAGGTTTTCCGATGCTAAAATGCTGGTGCTCTCGAACTCAGAACCATCAGCGACTACCAGCGCAGCCACTTTAAAGCAGCGGTTGACTCAGCAGATGACTAAAGGCGTGCGGTGGCGAGAAATTTCCCTGCAATTGCCGCAACAAGGAATCGATCGCGTAGTGGAAATTGGCCCGGGCAAAGTTCTCACAGGTTTGATCAAACGGACTTGTCCGGATTTAACGCTGGTAAATGTTAGTAGTGTTGCAGATTTGCCCGCTTAATCTATTTTTAGCCTGTTATTAAACGGCAGGGTTATAAAATTTAGAGTTAATTGGCCCGAAGAGTGCCGAAAAATAAATAGCACAACAGACAAATCTGAATATTGCCTGTTGTGCAACTTGGGGATAGACGATCCAGACAGCTAGAAAATCTTTATCAAAAATCGAGAAATCGATCGACCTGACCGAAAGCATCCAGGATACAAGCCCCCGGATTCATCCGTGCAGAAATAAAAAACCTGTATCCGATAAAGGAGCCCCCGAATTTATCCGTGGGGTCAGTCGATTTGAGATTTGAGATTTGAGATTTGAGATTTACGCCACAGATAAATCTGGGAGCTTGAACTCGGGTCTAAAATTTTTATCTTTCCACGACTTAAGTACGTGGCAGCGTATCCGTTTTTGGACCTTGTCAATGCTTCAATTCTTTAATCTAAAATCTCAAATCTCAAATCTAAAATCGATTGACGGGGCGATCGACAAATCCTGATGTAAACTGGGCGTAAAAACCAAGCTTATCTGGTATTTATATGAAAAAAGTCCTTTACTGGTTGATGGGCGACAAGGCAGGCAGAACCATAGTAGGTGCTTGGAACTGGATGTGGGGACTGCCCGTAGAATCTGGCGGCAAGGTGTCGGTGGCGGTAGCCGAAGAGTCGCTGCGATCGATGCAAGAATCAGTTCAAAAGCTAGCAGCAGCAGTCTCTACCCAAGTTGCAGCCTACCAGCGCGCCAAAACAAAATATGAACAAAAAGTTAGGGAAATGCAAACCGTAGAGCGCCAAGCCATCACAGCCAAGCGCCACGGCAACGAAGAAGCAGCCCGCTTGGCAATGGCGAAGGTAATTCAGACAGAACAAATCCTGCCGCAATTAGAATCCCAAGTAAAACAAGCGGAACAGTACGTCAACGCTTCCAAAGACAAGCTAAATCGAGAGCGGATGAAGCTGGAAGCCTACAAAACCGATATGCAAAATATGAAAGATATGGCCGAAATTAACGAAGCCCTCGGAGCCATATCCAAAGTCAACAACGACCTCAGTATCGATTCAGCTCGATCGCAGTTTGAGCAAGCCAAAAACGCCGTCCACGGCCGCAACCTCAAACAACAAGCTTTAGCAGAAATATCTGAGAATCCCCAAGAAAGACTTCAGGCAGAATTAGAAAATATGACCTTAGACGATGAAGTTAATCGCAGGCTACAAATGTTAGACGACTCCAACAACAAAGAACTTCCCAGCTAAGGACAATTTTATGGCTAAGAGCGGGCCTCCCCCCATAGTTTTTATCCTGTTATTTCTCTTGCTAGCCGGTGGTGGCTGGTTCTTTTTTCTCAACAAACCAGCGTCGCAAGATGTTAGTAACCATCCCTCCACTCCCGCACCTGCAGGCGATATTGTCCCACTTCCCGTCGCGCCAGTAGTCGGCGGCGCTTCGCCTGTTGCAGCTAGTTCCTTTGCGCTTCCAGCTTCTGTTCCTGCGGGTACGACTGTCAGGATTCAAGGTTCTACCAGTATGGTGACAATCAACCTCAACCTTAAGAATGGCTTTCAAGCCAAGTTTCCTGGCACTAGAGTGGATTCCAAAGCTAACGGTTCTGCAAAGGGAATTCAAGATTTGGTCGCAGGAACAGCCGATCTTGCTGCGGTATCGCAGCCTTTGACGGCTCAAGAACAAGGTCAGGGTTTGGCAGCGGTGCCTGTTGCCCTAGATACGATCGCCCTCGTAGTCGGGATTAACAACCCGTTTAAAGGAGGTTTAACTTCCGCTCAAGTTCAAGATATCTTTAAGGGAAATACTCAAGACTGGTCGAAAGTCGGCGGCCTGGCGGGCCCGATTAAAGTAATTAACAGACCGGCAGTTAGCGGCACTCACCAAACGTTTAAAGAACAAGTCCTCTCTGGCGCTAATTTTGGCACGGCGCCAAATATTACCACGCTCGATCGAGATGCGACAACTCCCCTGCTGCAAACTTTAGGCAACAACGGTATTGGCTATGCGACTTTCGCTCAAGTAGTCAATCAGAAAACAGTGCGCGTTGTTGCCGTCAACGGTGCGACGCCGGATGCTGGTAACTATCCTTACAAGCGGCAGTTGTACTACGCCTACAAAAATCCTCCTAACCAAGCAGTTAAGGATTTCTTGGGCTACGCGACTTCTTCGGAAGGACAGAAAGCCATGCTGGCCGGAAATTGAGCCTTTGCAAACGTCCGAAATTCAGGAGTTGGCAAGACTTCTGTCGGGCTCTACACAAGTGATGTCCGCGCAGGCGGACTTTCTTATTGGGCTGGATAAGGTGTGCACCCTACAAACCTCAAAATACTATTCCTTTGTCATTGCTGAACTGATAGGCTAATATTCGGTGTAATTTAAAATCTCAGGTTTTCTGTGAGCAAAAGTCGCGAACCAGTCGAAAGTTTACTTCTCTACTATTTATTCAAATGGTCAATTGTCAGCCCGATGCTGCACCTGTACTTTCGGGGCCGTATCTACGGTGCAGAAAATGTTCCGACAGAAGGGCCGCTGGTGGTAGTCAGCAATCACGCCAGCGATTTTGACCCGCCGATTTTGTCTAATTGCATGAGGCGGCCCGTCGCATTTATGGCAAAGGAAGAGTTATTTAAAGTTCCTATTTTGAAGCAGGCAATTACGCTTTACGGTGCTTATCCAGTGAAGCGGGAAAGTGCCGATCGCAGTGCAATTAGATCGGCTATCAACTCTTTGGAAAAGGGATGGGCGACGGGTGTATTTCTGCAGGGAACTCGCACGCCAGACGGCAGAATTACTGAACCGAAATTAGGTGCTGCGCTGATAGCTGCCAAGGCAAAAGCGCCGCTGTTGCCTGTTAGTTTGTGGGGAACTCACGCGATTTCGTCGAAAGGTTCGGGAATGCCGCGTCCGGTGCCGCTGACTGTGCGAATTGGCAAGCTAATTGAAGCGCCCGGTTCGTCGGATCGCGAGGAGTTGGAAGCGCTGACTCAAAGATGTGCGATCGAGATAAATGCGATGCACGATTTGGGCCGCTGATTTTATAACTTTTGTTGCTGTTTTTCAGGTTATATCTACAGATAGATGAATGCTAAAGATAAAAACCGAAAAATATCAATATAAGTGATTGAAAACAAGCGCAATAATTAGGCTTGAATTAGAGTTTAATTAGACAGGAGATAAGAAGAAACATATGGTAACAAGCAATCAAACCCGCGCGTTGGGATTGTTTTCTAACCGCGAAGATGCCGAGCAAGCTCTGACAGAATTGAAATCTTCCGGGTTTCCAATGGATAAAGTTTCGGTTGTTGCCAGGGATGCAGGCGAGTCTGTAGGCGAGACTGAAACGATCGCTCAGGTGGGCGATAAAAATCTAGACACAGGAGCAGGAGTGGTAGGAGACACTCTGACAAATAGTGCTTTAGCCACCTTGCTAGTGGGCCTCGGAAGTTTAGCTATTCCCGGAATCGGGCCGATGATTGCAGCGGGGACTTTCGGCGCCTCACTGGTGGCTACCGTAGCAAGCACTGGCGTTGCGGCTGCGACTTTCGGTGGAGTGGTGAAGGCATTGACTGACTTGGGAATTCCCGAAGAAACAGCTAGAATTTACACAGATCGCCTGCGCGCCGGCGATTATTTGGTGGTAGTAGATGGCGCTGAGGATGATATTAGTCGTGCTCAAGGGATTTTCAGCAGTCGGGGCATTCAAAATTGGGGCGTTTTTTAAACAAGAATTGTGCACCAAGTCTATCCCTAGGGCGATGCACACCTCACCATTGGTGATAACAATTAGCTCAAATTTAGTTCCCGAATTTTGTGTGAAAATTAGCGCATCGATCCCCCCTAACTAAAAAAGGGGGGATCGGAAACGGTATTTGTTCTACCGGGAAGGGGATTGAGATTCGGCTAAAACCCCATCTAGACGTAGTTTTAGTCTTAAGTTGACATTCATTCATTGCCCATCCGCTCCCTACAAGTAAATTATTGATTTTTATGGCTGATCTTTTGATGCTGAGGCGGTGACATAAGCGACAGCTAAAGGCGAAATTTTTTCTGTAACTGCTGCGATAACTTGGCCTTCAAAGTCAGTCCAAACTCTGGGGCGATCGAACATACAAGGCTGCAAAACCCCCCACAATAAGCCGTCAGAACAAAGGTGAGCGTGAATCAAAGCTCGATGTCCGAAATTTTTTGCCTCAAAATCTTTGTTGACAACTTCAGGATTCGCTGTTTCAACATCCTCAACAAAAATCGAAGGTTCAGTTCGCAAAGCTGCTGCAAACAAAGGGTCTTCTTCCCCTAAAGATTCCGGTTCTTTTTTCCATTCTGCGTCCCAAACCTCTGGAATGTTCGAGTTGCGACGCCAGCAGTAAGGTACTCGGCCAGTTTGGGTTTCAGGATTGCGGAGGTAGAGAAAGACCCGATCGCAATTTAACACCTCGCCTAAAGCCGGCACCAAAGCCGAAAAAACAGCATCCGCACTTTTGCTGTCACTCAAAATTTGCTCCAGAACTTGCGGCAGAATTTGGTCGGTCATTAACTTTAGCTATTGAAGTTCATCTACTGATTTTAAACTACTGGTTCTATTCTCTTCTGTTAGCCATTGGTCATCAGCGTCTTCCCGGTGCCTTAAATCGCTATAGAAGACAAGTTTTAAAACCAGAGGGAATGGGAAAAAATTTAAAACTTGCTCAATGCTTTCCTTTGTTTATTCAATTCTGGCTTGGCTGAAGTTAGCACCCGTATAACCGGTTGTCAGCCAAAGAATAGCTCTAGCGCCGTCGCGAACAGCTTTTTCCACCGGTTCGGGGGTTCGCCCAGACGGAACTGCCACAGGCTTAAAGCTAATGCCTCGACTGCCGAGCACGATTTCGCCGATAATCTGAGCTCGCCGCATATGATCGTCAGAAGTGATCAGATACACGCTCTCAATCCCTCTAGCTTTCAATTCATCTACCAGGGTGGTAAAATTTGTTACCGTATCCACCGCTCTGTAGTCTAAGTGCAGGCGATCGGACTCAATTCCCGCTTCTGAAAACACCCATTCCGCGAACTCCGGATTGCTCCCAGACGACACCCAAATCGGCAATTCAGGATACTTCTGAGCAAATTTGGCGGCAAACACCTCTCGCTCCGTAGCCCCACCTAGAACTAACAAAGCTTGGGGTCTCTGAAATTCGCTCTTAACCTGCTGATAGCCAAACCAGCACGCGATCAAAAGCCCTACTAGGAACCAAAAACTGCGTGAAGTGTTCAAACGCTTGTAACGCTGCGTGTTTGAATTGATTTTTAACCACATCTAAACCTATAAAAATTTTATGTAACTCACAAAGGAACAATAACAAAAAATACCGCACGTATAGCCCACTAACAGGAATTAAAAATTAAAATTTAAAAAAGGGTCGGGGGATCATAGATTTTAGATTTTAGATTTTAGATTTTAGATTGACTCTACGCTTGTGGTGGGGCTTAAACAGGTGATTTTAGATTTTAGATTTCAGATGGACTCTAGAGAGAGAGGTTCTGCATAAGTCCTCGTCTTCAAGCAAGTATTCGTTCTTGGGCGAATTCATTAGCGGATATGCAAAAAAGAGGGGCAAAACAAAGCTTCCCCCTCCTGCTTTTAATTTTTCTTGATTTTTAACGGGACTGGCCGGGTTCGAACCGGCGGCCTAGCGCTTCAGATTTGTGTGAGTTTCCCCACTCTCTGGACTATACCTTCACCATATGCTTGCAGCTTTTAGGTGGTGACCGTCTAGTCTCTAAACCTTCCTGATTTCAATATAGGCGATTGTTCGATCGCCCTGAAATCAGGCTTGGCTTGGTATTGCCTTAGAGTCATAGGAACCCACGAACTCTTTAGGTTTCACCAAATTTGACCACATTCACTCCTAGAGTTTCCTCGCAGGGTGCCCGATTCTTCAGGAGGCGCTTGCTCTATCCATCTGAGCCACAGCCCCAGTTGCTAAACCGTTTTGATTATAGCAGTTAATGTCGATTTTGAATTTTTTATTTTGGACGATTACCGATCGCCAGTTGCCAGTTTCGCAGCGATGCGGGCAAAGTTTTCTGCTGCGGTGAGTTTACCAGCACCGTAACAGGCGCGCTGCCTCCATGCGGTGACAGGGAGATGTCCGGGGGGAGCATCTTCGTTGAAGGAGAGCTCGCTGTAATATTTCCAATTTTCCTTGACTCGCCAGCCGACTCGATCGCAAAATTCAGTATAATTTGCCTCGGTACTTTCCCAAATCTGCTGCTGCACGCTCAACCCGAACCGCCCGCTGCTGTATTGTTGCCAAAGTTGGTCGATCGTGCGAAGGTCTGTAGGAGGAAAACTGTCAATATCGGCTGCACTCAGCCAGCCTTCGTCTTCCCTGACAGCTATTTGCAGCAAGATTTCCCAAGTATGTTCGTCAGCTTTGCGCCATTTTCCGGTTTCTAATAGCTTTGTCAGTTGTCGGTAGTCCATTCCAACTTCGGAAATTGCCGGAGTTGAGTCAGGTATGGCGCCGATTTTGTCTTCCAGTCGCAGTAGAGTGCTGACAATCAATTCGGGATTTAGTTGTTCGAGGCGGTACAGAACCCATTCTAACTGAGATTGAAGGTACGTGCGGGCGATCGCACCTTGCTGCAATTCCCCCTGCAACTCATCAAATTTAGCTAACCAATTTTGTTGATTGCGGGCCAATTCCCACATTTTTTTTGCCCACTGCAATCTAACTTCTTCTTTTTTTAAATAAGTTTTGGAAGGCTTAGCACGTTGCGGGTAGGGAGTCAAATCCCAGCCGCAAATCGAGCAAAACTCTGGTGTTTCTATGTATTCAGTACCGCACACTGGACAGTTAGACATATTGCCATAAATTCGGTTGCCAAGTAATTATCTGACATCCGGTAAATTAACGATAATTCGAGTATATGCTTAGGTTGCACCCTACAATTTGAGTTAATTATAAGCGGTAATGTGGGCATTTCGCGCCAAGTTAGAGTTACTTATACCGCTCTAACAAGGCAAGCGAATAGTAAACAAACTGCCTTTGCCCAACTCTGATTTTACCTCGATCGTACCGCGGTGAGCTTCGACTATTTGGCGGCAGAGGTGCAGTCCCAAACCTGTACCGGATTTCTTGTGAGTTCCCGGCCCAAACCTTTCAAATAACTTTGCTTTTTCCGTGGGAGAAATGCCTGCGCCGGTGTCTTGGATTTCTATGATCACCCATGCCAGCGGTTGGTTTTTGAAGCTAGTATAAGCAGGTGAATTGGCAGCTTTTAAGCGGACATCTATTGAGCCGCTGTCGGTGAATTTAATCGCATTTCCGATTAAATTTGTTAGCAAGCGGTGCAGCTCCAGACGATCGCCCGGATACTTCGCAATCGGAGCACTTTCTGCACTTTCTGTCAAGTCTAAATTTACGGACAAACCTTTAGCATCCGCTAGGGGAGAGAGTTCTTCAGCTACTTCATTAATGAGCTGGCGCAAGTCCACGGGAGCGAAACTTAGGGATTTGCGGCCTGCTTCGTAGCGGTAGACTTCCAGCAACATATTTACCATCGCGATCAGGTTTTGGTTGCTGCGAACCATCGTCCCGAAAGCGTCGCGCATGGGAAGCGAAATTTCTCCTAAAGCTCCCTGCTGCATCAAACTTAGCATTCGATCGGCTGCTACGAGGGGCGTCCGCAAGTCGTGAGCGAGCCTGGAGACAAAATCTTCGCGCTGGAGGGCGATCGAATTGCGCTCGTCTACGCTGTGTTTTAGCCGCAGGAGCGATCGTACCCTCGCCAGCAGTTCATCCATTTCGACTGGTTTGCGGATGAAATCGTCTGCTCCCATGTCCAATCCCTGGACTACGCTCGCACTGTCGTGAGCCGTGATCAGCAAAATCGGGATAAAGGGCAATTCCTTATTTTGTCTGATTCGCTTGGTGACTTCGTAACCGTCCATCCCCGGCATCATCACGTCTAGCAGTACCAAATCCGGGGCTGACTTGTCAATTTGGCTCAAGGCAGAAAAGCCGTTTTCGGCCGTGCTAATTTCGTAACCTTCTTCTTCCAGGATTGTCTGCACCAACAAAACATTATCTGGTGCGTCATCTACTACCAGAATCCGATCGGCTTTTGTGGCATTTGGAACAGATAAATAAGTCATTTAATTGTTAGCCTGGAAATAAATACTAACTTTAATCGTGCATCGGATTTATGTTTTCACATTTTTCCACTTGTTAACTCTGTCATAAGGAAGATATAAAAAAATATGTAATCTTTTTACATTTTGTCACTCGGGTGTGATATCATATCGTACTTTATTGTCATAGTATGAACCCCGTCCCAATCCTCGGGCGGAGGTATTTCCAAATACCTGAGGGAGCGCTCGATGTGAACTTCCACAGGTCGATCGCTAGGTCGTATCGCTAAAGCCGCTTCAAAACAACTAATAGCTTTATGAAAATTTCTAGCAATATAAGCATCCCTACCGTTGCTGTAAAGTTCCAAAAACCGAACGGTTTCCCCATCAATGGGTTCAGAAGTATTTTGCAGCAACTCGTAAATACCCACCGGCTGATTTTGGCCCTTAACCCGCACCTTGTCCAACTCTCGCACCCAAATCCCTTCGCGGCATAAACTGTATGTAAATTCGCTCAAAATGATATCGCAGCCGTACTCTTTTGTAAGCTGTTCCAATCGCGAGCTCAAATTCACCGCATCCCCGATTACCGTGTAATCCATCCGCTTTTGGGAACCAATATTTCCCGAAACCACTTCTCCAGAACTAATCCCAATTCCGAAACGAAACGGATCTTCGCCGGGGCGAGAATCATTAAACTCTTTCAAACGCCTGCGCATATCTAAAGCCGACTGCACCGCCATCCAACCGTGACTTTCCGGGGGATTCAGCGGCAGCGGCGCGCCGAACACGGCCATTAAAGCATCGCCGATAAACTTGTCTAAAGTTCCTTCGTGATGGAAAACGGCCTCCACCATCGTCTCAAAATACTCGTTCAGCAGCGATACCACCTCCGACGCTCCCAGATTTTCGGTGAGTGTGGTGTAGCCGCGAATGTCGGAAAATAAAATAGTAACTTCTTTGCGTTCGCCTACCATCAGGGTACCTTCGCCCAAAGCCATCACTTTATCTACGACTCCAGGAGTCAGGTAGCGGTACATCGTATTTTTCATCCGCTTTTCGCGGCTGATGTCTTCGAGTACCACTAAACCGCCGCGCACGCCGCCTTCTGGATTGATCAGCGGGTTGACAGTCAAATTCAAACTGCGTTCAATTACTTTAATTCGAGAGGCCGGGAGGGGCAGCGGACAATAAGGGTGATACCGGGCTGCATTGGGCAGCGAAAATAGAGATTGGGAATTAGCTAATTCTGCCAGCGCTACTTCTTCAGTCCAGGCGCTGTTTTCGCCCCAAGCGTAATATAAATTCGGGTCAGTGCGATCGGGCACAGCCAAAATGTAAGTTTCTTCTCCTATTTCTTCTTCTGTTTTTGCTGCTGCTGTTTCTGCGGAACAACAGGTTTTTTCCACCAACAGTCCCACTGTTAAACTTTGTTCGGGAACGTAATGTCTGGCAGCATTGTGGAGACTGTCTTCGAGTCGAAATTGCAAATTATCGATCGGCACAACTTCCCAAACATAGCGGTCGATCAGTTTTTCTTCCCAAATCTGGGGATTGTGTTTGCTTTTAGCTTGATTTACCGGACAGCCCAACAATTCCAGCGCCGCTTCGTTAATCGTTACAACTCGCCCCTGTAAATCCGTGGAAATTACTGCATCGGAAAGACTTTGCAGCATATCTTTTTGATACTGCTTTTCCACCATCACGTTCTGAAACAGTTGAGAATTTTGCAGCGCCATTCCTGCTTGGGAATTAAAAGCTCGCAAAAACTCTTCGTCGGAAGTGGTGAAAGTACCTTGGTTCTTATTAATTAGCTGAGTCACCCCGATCAGCTCACCTTTAGCGTTATGCACCGGCATACACAAGACAGTCCGAGTGCGGTATCCGGTTTGCTGGTCTGTAGAGGGGTCAAAGCGGGGATCGTCGTAAGCATCTGTAATATTTAGAGGTTGACCGGTCGAAGCCACGTAACCAGCAATTCCCTTATTAGCAGGAATGCGGATTTCCACCATCGTTTTGCCGTCGGCCTTGGCGACTTTTGTCCAGAGTTCGTTAGTTTCCCGATTTAACAAAAATAGCGTGCTGCGATCGGCCTGCATCAAGTCGCGAGCTTGATCCATGACAGCGCGCAAAGTTGTTTCCAAGTCAAGACTTTGACCCAAAGTGGTCGTCGCTCTCAACAGTGCGGCAACCCCTCGCTGGTTGCGGGCCACGACGTAGAAAGACTGACAGCTTTCGAGAATAATCCCGATCGAATCTGCAAAAGCCTGGAACTGCTCTTCGTCTTCCTCGCTAAAGGGGACATTGCCAGCTTTATTTAACAGTCTGACCACCGCTACGGGTTCGTGTTGGCTCTTGCTGCTAAAAATCGGCATACAGAGAATGGTCTCGATCTGGTAGCCCGGTGGTTCGTCTACTTCGGAATTAAAATGCTCGTGCGATCGAGCCGACGCGACATTTATCGATTTTCCGGTTGTTGCTACGTAGCCTAAAATGCCTGCATCCATCGGCAAACGAACTTCTAAATCTTCGCCAAGTGCATCGACTGTTTTGTGCCACAGTTGATTTTTGTTGGAGTCAACCAAAAAAATTGTTGTCCGGTCTGCTTGCAAAATTTGACCAATTTTGACAGTGAAGGCATCTAACAGTTGCTCTAAGAGAGTTTCGAGTGCTTCATTGTTAATCAGGTCCATCGCCCGGATAAATTGCTGAAATTCAGCCGTGATAAAGTCCAGCAGGCACACTAATTCAGGAACTGGCAGGCTCTTAACACGGGAGGTCAATGCCCCCATAAAATTGACTTGAGTCAGTGTAGCCAGAACGCTACCAGCATTGGAGAATGTCATGATTAACTGCTTTCTCAGAGGGGTAGACTGACCCGCAGGTCGATCGGCGCTTGATTCTGCTGCGGTACAAACGATTTAAGTTGTTTGGAAACGCGCCGACAGTCGCTTGTCGCTTTGATGAATCGTGAGCTCAACAGTGGCGCAGGCAACTTCTGTTTTTGTTACATATGCTCGATCAATCTTTTTTACAACCTCGATAATGATGAGGGTTCGTCAATTAAAGCTGAACTTGAGTTCGGAACACTGCTAGCCTGAAAATTAGCTCCCAAGCTTTCGTTCGATCGAGAGTGCAATGTAGATTTGACCCTCTGTGCTCGGCTGCTGCGCGGTGTGACTGTTTTAGCGCACTCGGCGACCGTATCCGGTTAGGTGAAGGGCGCTATGAAATCAGCGCGCAAGGCATTCCTACAGAGCTACTCATAGTTTAATGGTAAACGCAACACCACGATAGCTACGGTAATTTATGCAGCAAAAAAGTTATATCGCTCTTTGAGGAGATCCGTCCCCGCTACCCACTGACGATCGAACAGCGAAGCTAAACAGTCGGTGAGGTTTAAAGGTGCTACAGATGCTGAGATTTAGGCCGCTCTGGGCATAGACTGGGCAAATACCACCGATTGATAGTAGCGCTGCAGTTGTGCGGTGGCGGCTGCCCAACCCCAGCGTTCGGCTTCTCGGCGAGCGTTTTGGCGCAGGGTTTCCCGTTCTTCGGGATTCGCAAACAGACGCTGGGTGGCGGCCAGAGATCCTCCTTCGTCGGCGGGGTCAAATAAATATCCGTTAACGCCGTCGGTGACGATATCGGGAATTCCGCCGCTGCGCGCCGCCACTACGGGCGTCCCCGCAGCCATTGCTTCTAGGAGCACTAACCCCAAGGTTTCGGTGCGGGAGGGAAAAATGAAGGCGTCGGCCGATGCGTAAGCTGTTGCGAGTTCTTGCCCCTTGAGGTAGCCGACAAAATTAGTAGGGGTGCCGGCAAAATATTGTTCGAGGGTTTGGCGATGCGGGCCGTCTCCGACTAGGGCGAGGCGGGCGTCGGGAATCGCTGCGAGGACTGGTTTGATGCGTTCGATTTCTTTTTCTGCACCGAGGCGGCCGACGTACAGCAGCAGGGGACTGTCGGGGTTATTTTCCGAAAGGCGCGATCGCATTTCTCGACTGGCCAATTCGGGGACAAACATTTCAGTATCTACGCCCCGCTGCCACAAATCTACCCGATCGATCCCGTGGTTTCTGAGTTCTTCCACCATTGCTGTAGAAGTACACAAATTCAGTTCTGCTTGATTGTGGGCACCTTTGAGCAATTCCCACAATAAAGGTTCGAGGACTCCAAAACCGTAATGGTGCAAATATTTCGGCAAATGGGTGTGGTAAGAAGCCAAAATCGGAATGTTCAACTTTTTGCCGTAATATATACCGCCCAATCCCAAAATAGCGGGATTGACAACGTGAATAATATCCGGTTTAAACTGCTGTAATTGGCGACCGACAGCCGGAGAAGGAAGTGCCATTTTCAGTTCCGGGTACATCGGCAAAGGCAAACCCTCCACACCATAAATTCGGGCGCCTTTGTATTCTTTAATCCCATAATCTGGAGAAAATATCAGAACTTGTTCGCCCGCGCGCTGCAATTGATCTACAGTGTGAATCAGTCTGGTGACAATGCCGTCTATTTTCGGCAGAAAAGTTTCAGTAAAAAGAGCTATTTTCATAGTAAATTGTTTAGGAAACCGATAATCGTAGTTTCTGGGAGATGTCGGGGTCGGTAACAGGATACAATGTCTCGCAGGGGGTAAGTAATTGCGAGCTGTCGCCTCCTTTATATTGATGCTGTTGCTGCACGAATTCTGAAATATCCTCGATGTTAACAATCCATTCTCGCGCGTAACTGGCTAAAACACTGCCGCGCAAACCCAGTTGAATTGCCCGCCGTTCCAGTTTTGCTCCACTTGGGTGATGATCCGGGTCCCATTGCAGCCGTACAGTCGAATTTTTAACAGCTTGTTGCCATGATTTTTCGCTGCCATACACTGCTGGAACGAACTTAGAATAGACAGCGGATGCTAAAATTTCGTCAAAAGCCGATCGCTTCAGCCAAATAGCCAGAATTACTTCTTGTCCGGGTTTTGTTCCCCATTCCGATCGATACATCATCCACAGAAAATTGGGCTTAATCCAACTCATGCGATTCAGACTAAATTCCCCACCGAAATAACCTTGTTCCGCTGCAAAAAGACCGATCGCCGGACGGTAAGCTTGGTACACTACAACGGTATTTTCGTCAAATTGTGCCAGAATGTGACGACCTGTTTTCGGCCATTTACTTGTTTGGTTTAAGTATGGTTCGGTTCGCAGATTCATTCCCACTAATTACGATCGATATTTTTCTAACGGTAAGGTACAAACTCCGTGAATTCCAATAGATACAATTATCCCACCAACAAGTAATCCCACACCTTCGGCAAAGCAATTAATTCTGTGAATTTCCTGTGCAGTTTTAGCAATTAAGATTTCTTTTTCCCCAGCAGAAGGCGCTTAGCTAACGGGCGCGGTAATTTTGATTGCTCGCCGTTAGTGCAGCCCATTTCGGTATTAAATAATAAGCACAAACTGCACTCGCTAAAAACCCGGGCAGAACAATCAAAAGCAACCGAATAAGAATTCGACTTTTCACGGCTTTATGCCCAAAAAGCCAGCATTAAAAACCTTATGCCATTTTTCAATTAAGCGCAGAGGACGCAGAGAACACAGAGCAAAAAATAAAAAAGATAGATATGAAAAAAGTAATCTACACCGAAATTGATTCAGAACTTGCAAACATTTCTCCTCTCTTCCCTTTTTTTATCTTACTTCGCGCCCTTCGCGCCTTCGCGGTTCGTTAAAAAATCTCTTACCCCGCAGGTAGATACCAGAACTTACTTCCAAGAAACCTTCGGCAAAATCTGATTTTTATCGACGCGGTGCTGATATTTTGTGGCAAAATTCAGCAGAGAATCGAGCAGGGAATCTGAGAGGTAGTGCGGTTGCAAGCCGAGGTCTAGCAAGTTGGTGTTTTTGGCATTGAAATAATGTTCTTCTTTCTCGACTCTGGGATTTTCGATGTTGTTGATTTCTACTTTTAATCCCATTGCCGTGCCTGCTTTTTGCACCAATGAGGCTAAGTCGCCGACGCTGAATTGTTCGGTGAATTGGTTGAAGACGCGGAATTGTCCGGCTTCGGCGGGGTTGGCGATCGCCAATTCCACGCACCGCACGGTATCCCGAATGTCTAAGAAACTGCGGGTTTGTCCGCCAGTTCCGTAAACTGTCAGAGGATGACCGATCGCTGCTTGGATGCAAAATCTGTTCAAGGCTGTACCGAATACTCCGTCGTAGTCCAAACGGTTGATCAACAGTTCGTCCATGCCGGTTTCATCTGTGAGCACGCCGTAGACGACGCCCTGATTTAAGTCGGTGGCTCTTAAACCCCAGATTTTGCAAGCAAAATGGATGTTGTGGGAGTCGTGGACTTTTGACAGGTGGTAGAAACTGCCTGGTTGTTTGGGATAGGGTAGTGTATCCTTGCGGCCGTTGTGTTCGATCGTGATGTAGCCTTCTTCAATATCAATATTCGGCGTGCCGTATTCGCCCATTGTCCCCAATTTCACTAGGTGACAGTCGGGGAAATCTTCGCGGATGGCGTACAGCAGGTTGAGTGTCCCGACGACGTTATTGACTTGGGTGAGGACTGCGTGTTCGCGATCGATCATCGAGAAGGGGGCAGAACGCTGTTCGCCAAAATGGACGATCGCCTCTGGTGCAAATTTTCTCATGCTTTTGCTGAGAAAATCGTAGTTGGTGATGTCACCGACGAACAAGTCGATCGACTTGCCCGTTAAATCTTGCCATCGCTGGAGTCGTTGCTGAATCGGTGCGATGGGAGTGAGGGTGTCGCTGCACAGTTCCAGATCCCAGTGCCGCCGCACGAAGCTGTCGAGGATGCCAACTTCGTAACCCTTGTTAGAAAGGTAGAGTGCGGTTGCCCAACCGCAATAGCCATCGCCACCAATAACCAGGACTTTCATAAATCAACGGTGAATCTTGCTTGCCAATACTGGGTTAATGTACCAGGTAATGGTACATTCTGAACCTTTAATCAAGCGTGTTTGCCTAGGAGGGACTCTGTTTTTTTAGATTAAACCTGAATTTCGTCGGCGAAACTGGCCCGGCGCGTGAATTCAAAGGGGCCGGCCTGGGCTCCCCAGACGTGGGCGTCGGTTTCTGGGTCGCGTCCGCGATCGTGGCTAATAAATTTGTCTTGGTCAATCTCGAATTCGCTGTCTAGATAAGTTTTTTTGCCCTTTCTGACCACGGCACAGCCTTTTCCGGGTTCGACAAACCCTTTGAAGCTGTTGCCCGTCCACTGCGTAATAAAGGTGCAGCCCGGGAGCAGTGTCAGTTGTGCTTTTTTGATTTCTTGCAGCCGTTGCGGGTCGCGGGAAGCGCCGTAGAATTGTTCTTCGTTTTCTATGGCATAATTTTCGATGTCGATTCGATCGCCCACCGGGACTAATTTTAAAACTCGGACTCGGTACGGTACATTCAGTTCAATATCGTAGGCTTGTTCTAGGTACAAGCTGAGCCCATCCAGAACTTCGACGGGCAAAGGTCTCATGCAGACGCGGATGTGGGCGAAAAAGGGCGGATTTTCAAAGGCTTGGGCTTGGTTGCTGAAATCGGCGGCCATCCAGCGGCCGAGGGTGACGATATCGGTGGAATGAGTCATTTCGATTTTAGATTTTAGATTTTAGATTTTGGATTGAGGGAGTAGAAGTTATTTTAGGGGAAATTCAGGTGCGATAGCGCATGAGATACCCGACTTTTTCCAGAATTCGGGGATCTGAGTATTATGTTTTTTTATGGTGGGCTTACTTATCAGTCAATAATGAAACTACAACCAGTCGAATCCAGCACGATCGAAGCTGTAGGTTATGACGAAACAACGTCTACCCTCGAAGTTGTTTTCAATAGCGGGAAGACATATCGATATTTTGAAGTCCCGAATAATGTCTATCTAGAACTGATAGCATCAGACTCCAAAGGTAGTTATATGCTATCTAACGTTATTGACTGCTTTCCCTACGAACAAGTAAAGAAACGGCGACGATAAGTACGGCCTTAATCTAGGCTTGGGATACTTCTCATTTTCAAGGCGAATAAACCTCAGATTTAGCGTTATTCTCAAGATATTGCTGATAAGCTGCCTCATCTGCTCCAAACGAGTCGATCGAAACACGAGCACTCGGAACAGGCATCAACGGACTAGGTTTAGGTGCGTATTGACAATAACAGACAGCAATCATATAGCAATCCTAAATCAGTTGCAAATTAATCGGGCTTCACTAATCATGATTAAGTTGGTATTAATTCAGTTTTTTCAACAAAAAAGTTATACATATATAACTTGGGAAAATCAAAAACTTGACAATGAGTTACCAGCATAAATAATTTTTTAATCAGTGGG